>JAISYP010000061.1 GCA_031269825.1 Deltaproteobacteria bacterium | reverse complement strand
TTTTTAGTGAACTCCAATGGCGTTCTCTTTGGTAAGGGGGCCAGCGTCAACGTTAAGGGCCTAGTCGCTTCCACCCTGGACATTAAAGACGCGGATTTTAACCAAGATAATTTTGTTTTCGAGGGGACTGGTCAAGGCGTGGGCCAAGTTATCAACCAAGGTAACCTTAAAACGGCCCAAGGTGGGTATGTCGCGTTATTGGGCGACCAAGTAATTAATGACGGCGTTATTGTGGCTGAGAAGGGGACGGTCTCTTTAAATGGAGCTAAAAAGGTCACCCTTAACTTTAATGACGATTCTTTGGCCAGCGTGAGTCTAAACGAAGGCTCCTTAAAAGCGTTGGTGGCCAGTAATAACGCCATAATCGCCGATGGCGGGCAAATTATTTTAACGACCAAGGCCGCGAATGAGTTGGCTGAGTCCCAGGTTAACGCCGCGGGGATTTTAAGGGCTCAAACCTTGGATGGTTTGTCTGGGAAGATTGAGGTTTTCGCGTATGGCGGGACAGCTAAAATAGATGGAAAATTAGACGCCTCCGCGTCTAAAGATGGGGATGGTGGGTTTATCGAGACCAGTGGCGATTATGTTAAAATCGCCGAGATCGCCGATATCACCACTAAAGCGGCTTATGGGAAAACCGGAACTTGGTTGATTGATCCGGTGGATTTTACTATCGCTAAAAGTGGTGGCGATTTGACTGGCGCGCAAGTAGGGGTATATTTAGCGGGAAACAACTTTATTGTTGAGTCCAACAAAGGGAAAAAAGAAGGTAATGGCGATATCAACGTTAATGATTCTATAACTTGGTCTGCCGACACCACCTTAACCCTAACCGCCGACCGAAATATTTACGTCAACGCCCCGATCACGGCCTCTGGGCCAAATTCTGGATTGAATTTAAATTATGGCGGGGAGTACTATATTTTAACGCCAGCCTCTTTTTCAGGCGCGGAAATTGATCCTACTACCGGCTACCCAGTGGCCAAAAAAGACACTAGCGGCGGGGTTTACGGCAGTATTACTTTTGGCTCAAACGTGGGAGATGGTTCTTTACAGATCAATAGTCAACCCTATACCTTGATCCATAATTTGGCGGAATTTCAGCAAATTGATGAAATTGACAATGGTTATTACGCGTTGGCCACGAATTTGGATTTTAGTGGAAACGCTTTTCCTTTAGGGTATGTGGTTAAAACTTTAGGCGCGAATACTGAATTAAATGGATTAGGTCATGTAATAGATAAATTAACTATTGATAAAACTGAAAAAGTTGACAAACATGATAGAGTTGGTTTGTTTTATACACTTAAAGCTGATTCATTATTACAAAACATTGGTTTAACCAATCTTAATATTTTAACAGAACATTATATTCATGACGCTAATAGTAGAGCGGATTATACAGGCTCATTCGCTGGCCAAAGTTTTGGTATTCTTAATAACGCTTATAGTTCTGGGAATATACAAGGTGAAGCGTCAGTTGGCGGTTTAATTGGATATTTAGTAGGTGGTAGTATAATATCTTCATATTCAGATATTATAATAGATACAAGTCTCGCTGAAACCATTGGTGGACTAGTCGCTTTAATTGATGGAAAAATTAATATTATAAATTCTCATTATAAAGGTGATATCGCGTCTAGTAAAGCCACCTCTATAGGTGGACTTATAACTAGTCAATTAGGTAAAAAAACTAATCCTTCTGATAAAATACAAATATTAAATTCATATTATATTGGTTCATTAAGTATGACAAATACTGGACAACCATGTCCAATTGGTGGTTTAGTGGCTAACTTAAGTTTTGGTGATATAAATATTGCTAATAATTTTACTAATGTGGATATAAAAGGTAGGGCTGATCTAGGAGGATTAATTGGAAAATTAGGAATTTCAACTCATACGTTTTCTAATTTTATTATCGATAATTGTTATAGTGTAAGTACTATAGAATCTTTGCTTGACGCAGGAAACATACTAGAAATAGAAGGAGTTGGAGGATTTATTGGAAGGATAAAGGAAGCTAATACAGCTAAAACATTAATTATTGATATTAGAAATTCACACGCTATTGTTGATATAACCAGCCGGGCTAGACGTACAGGCGGATTTATCGGTTTGGGCGGCACTGTCAAGATATCTAATTGTTTTGTCGAAGGAACAGTAAAGCAAATAGGTCAAGCTACGTATACAGGTGGTTTTTTGGGGTCAGTAGTTTCGATAACTGGAACCGCGACATCTGAATTACATAATTCTTTTTCTTCAGTTGAATTGTCATCTAATGGGGCAAGCATTGGAGGTTTAACTGGTTCAGGGATGCCTATAATAGATAATAGCTATTTTAATAGTGATAAAAGTGGTGTAAACGTAATTACTGGTTCTGGCACTACTAACGCTATCGAGTATAATGAAAGTTTTAGCGCTAACGCGGCCTTAACAAATGACCAATTTACTGATATTCAATATTATTTAGATAAAACCATTGATGATGTTCTGGAAAAAAGGGCTCTGGCTAAGCTTGAGGCTGAGGCTAGAGCGGAGGCCAGGGTTATAGCGGCTGAGAACAGAGCCAATGCCGCGGCTGAGGCTAAGATTGAGGCGGATGTTCAAGGTGTTCAGGATCTTCTGGTTAAGGTCAAAGATGATTTTCAAGCTAGCGAGGAGACCATAATAGCGGCTTCCCATTCAGTTACGACGCAAAGTAACCAAGTTCAGCCTGGGGGGGTGACAGTCCAGTTATTATCCAACGTAGAGGCCAACCCGGTCAACGTTGAAACGTCTTTGGGTAGTTTTTTCTCTGACGCTGGCGACTTTTCCTTTAACTCAAACGTAGCTGGGATAACAACCGACAAAACGAGTTACAGCCTTGATGGCGGCTCTCCAGCTCAGTCCAGATCCTCTTCCCGATCATTATCCAAAAATACTGAACAACCCACTGGGACGAGCGCGTCTGTGGTTGAATCATCTGGCGGTTCCGGCTCTCAGTATGATGAGGATGACAAGTAAGGTTGGATTTATAGGACTGAGGGGAATTTTCCGTTTTTGAGTGGATCTTGGGAAATTTCGTTCAATTATATTTGGAGTAAAGGGCCGGGTTTTCCCTGGCCCTTTACGTAAGTTTTTCCCCGTCTTTGTTGAGCGTCCAGGTTTAAACCATCGGATCCGCCAATAGATATGATTCGTTCTTCGGTAGCGAAAAGGAGCTAAATTTCCATCAGTTTTATTAGGAGGAATTTCTGACTCGCGTTGACCGATTTCCAGGGAATTTATGGAGTCAACTTTGTCCGGTTATCTATTTTTAAAAGGAGGGAGGCGAACTTTTTGATTCTTTTTTATTCGATAAATATCATTATTAGCGAAGAAATAGTCAGCGCTAAAAAAATTGTTGACGCGAGATATTAGGTATGTTAATCTAGATCAGCGTTAGTAATCAGCGCTAAACCAACAAAGGTCAAAGTTGTGTTTAGTGACTGATTGGCGATGGTGTCCATAAACAAATGGCCGCTGTCTAACCAATATGATTTGGCGCTATTTAATGTCTGACGTCTTAATTTGTTTTGAGGCGACAACTTGGGTTCAGCTTAGCCATATTGGGCTCTGATTTTTTGTGTAAAAGTTGTCTCAATTAAACGTCTGACTCTTCATCAATTGTTGTTGGCTTATTTTTAGGTTCCACGAGGTAAAAAGTTAGTTCTTTTTTGGGCGCGACAGTTTTTAGGATATTCAATATGGCTAGGCTAGAAAAAAATAAATATTTGGTATTGAAGTCGGCTCAATATAAGTTGGCACGATTCTTGCTCTCTCTCTCTCTCTCTCTCTCTCTCTCTCTCTCTCTCTCTTAGTATCATTTAACAACTTTTTGCCACTTTTATATAAGTCCAGGATCGTTTTCTCCGCGGCCTTGATTCCCCTTGGTTTTTCTCTTCTATCGCGAACTCCCCCTTAATTTTTTGTCCCCATTCCTCTGGCTTTGGTCACCAATGGGCCAGTTAATCTTTTTAAATATTGGGTTCTCCCTGGCTTTGGTGGTCTGGGAAAAGGAAGGCCCAGGGGCCAGCCAGTCATTGACGGCCAGTTTAAGGCTAGAAAGTCGTGGCTAGTGGGCTCGCGCCCAGAGTTCCTGGTGATGGTTTAGGAGCGTAAAAATTATTATAAGTAGTAAATAAGCGTTTAAATAAGTAGTTTTATAAGTAAAAATTAGCCAATAAACTATTGGAGCGGGAAGATTTTGCCCGTATAAGGATGTGGCGGGGAGATCCAGTCCTATACCCAATTGGTTATAAGGTTTATTCTACTCTCTTTATTTAATATATATTAAGAAGGTTCAAATGAGTTATCCAAAAATTTCAATCTTAATGTGTACATATAATGGTTCTGAATTTTTAACGGAACAGCTTGATTCTATATATAACCAAAACTATCAAGACTGGGTTTTATATGTTTCTGACGATGGATCCACTGATGAGACTATCAATATCTTAAATTCCTATAAATCAATTTGGGGAGAAAAATTATTGATTTTTAATGGCCCACAATCAGGATTTTGTCAAAATTATCTAAGCCTTTGTGCGCGAGTCTCCCCGCGAACAGATTATTTTGTCTGGTCCGATCAAGACGATATCTGGTTGCCCAATAAACTTTCTCGGGCTTTGGAGTTAATGGATCCTCTTGGCCAAACAACTCCGGTTTTATACTGCGCTCAGACCATACTAGTAGATCGCCATAACCAACAATATGGCTTATCGCCACAACTATATTCTCATTTAACCGGATTCAGAAACTCCCTCATCCAATGTTCTGGGGGTGCCAACACCATGGTTTTTAATCGACCCGCCCTTAACTTGATCCGAACAGGCTATCAATCCAAGCTGCCCGCCCATGACTGGTGGGCTTACCAAATTGTCAGTGGGGCTGGCGGCCAAGTTATCTATGATAGCTCTCCAACCTTAAGGTATCGCCAACATGGCAAAAACCTCGTGGGCACTTTCACGGGATTAAAGCCAAAAATCCAACGCGTCCGGTATATTTTTGGCAAAAACTATAAAAATGACATTGATCAAAATATTAACGCTCTTTTATTAAATGAATCTTTATTAACTGAAGATAATAAAAAAATATTACATGATTATATTCGCGTTCATAATTCTAAAAATCCCTTAACTCGCGTAAAATATTTAAAACGCAGCAAAATTTATCGTCAAAATTTTGTTGAGCAAATGTCATTATATATATTCGCTTTTTTAAATTTACTTTGATTTTTTATTTAAATTTAATTAGCAGATAGATAAACTTATTAAACCATCAATGATATAATAATTAAATTTTGATAAATTATTTAGTTATCTATCTAAAATATATAAAGTTTGTCTATAATATGTATTATATAATATAGTTATAGTTTATTAATTCTAATAAAAATATTAGAATAATAAGTATAAAAATATGTTTTAAAAAGCGATTTTTAACTAATAATAAATTAGTAATTAGTCGTATTAAAAAGAAAAATATTTGATTTAAGTAATTAAAGGCGTAATTATGTCTAGATGTCTGAGCCCCACGGAAAACCGCGAAAGTTTCCCGCGATTTTGCTATGATAGGTTATTAACGCGGATTATTCAACGCGAGGTCTTTTGGTTCTTCTTAGCCAAAATCCGTTTGCCTCGAGGTCTCTTTCTTTAGATATTAGGTTTGGAAACGTCTTCTGGCTGTTGGGGAGGCGTTAAGGAGCGAGCCTTGACCGTGGAATCGGCCCGTCTGGGCCTTATATTCTTTCCCGCCTATGACTGGGCCATTTCCTCAACGCACCCCGAACGCGAGGAACGGCTTCTATACACCCATGATCAACTGCGGGAAGAGGGGATATTTGACCGTCCGGGCATCCGGGAGTATCGGCCCGAAGTGGCCGAGGCGGCTGACATCTATCGAGCCCATTTGATTCCTTTGCCCTTAAGGCGGGTGGCGGCGGCGCCTCATTTGATCAGTTGTGGCGGGGCTATCACGGCTGGCCGTTTAGTGGCCACGGGCCAAGCCAAAAAGGCTTTCGCCTTGGTGCGCCCGCCAGGCCATCACGCGGGTCTGGTGGTGCATGGGGGCCGAGGGTTTTGTAACATCAACAACGAAGCCATAATGATCGAAAGATTGCGGCGCGAGTTTGGTTACCGGAAGATCGCCATCGTTGACACGGACTGCCATCATGGCGACGGCACCCAGGATATTTATTGGCACGATCCAGACACGCTTTTTATCAGTATCCATCAGGATGGTCGCACCCTTTACCCGGGCACCGGTTCCGCCGACGAGCTGGGTGGGCCCCAGGCTTGGGGCTCAACCATTAATATTCCTCTGCCCCCGGCCACTGGGGACGCGGGTTTTCATTTGGCGGTGGAGCTGATTGTTCGGCCTATTTTGGATGAATGGAAGCCTGAGCTAGTCATTAACTCCGCTGGCCAAGACAACCATTTCACGGATCCCATCACGAACATGAAATTGACGGCCCTGGGTTACGCGAAGATGTCCCAAATGATCAATCCCGACATCGCCGTTTTAGAGGGTGGTTACGCCATCCAAGGAGCTCTGCCGTACACTAACCTAGCCATCATCATGTCCATGGCCGGGCTGGATTGGACAAAAGTGCGCGAGCCTTTGCCTGAATCCGGGCCCCCACCCACTCGACCGGAAGTTTTGGAGTATGTCCGTAAAATGGCCGAGACCATCCATAAAAACCGGAAAAAGCCCGACCCGAGCCGCAGTGGCTCGGTTTTAAGGGATGGCTGGTGGCTAAGAGAAAAACGCGTCTTTTATGACACGCACGCGGTGACCCAGGATTCCAAAGAAAATTGGCCACATTTTATCAATGAGAGGCGTCGTGAGTCGCTCAAGGCGTGTCCCGACTGTCCAGGGCTTTTGATGGTGGAGACGTCCAGCGAAGTCAGCTCATTAAAAACTTTTTTCCGTCTCCCTCATAACGCCTGTCCTAAGTGTCGTGATTTGGCCGAGGAGAAAGCCTCCAAGAATCCAGCCTCCTAAAATCAGGTCTCCTAGCTTTAGGCCCCTAGAGTCAGACCTTTTTAAGTCAGAGTTCCACGGAATGAGCCTTTTCGGACGCTGTTAACGCGGATAATTGGCTTCAAAAAAGCTCGATCCAGAAAGCCCGCTTTTGACAATAGCGAGCCAGGAACAGATTCGCGACTAGGACGCGCGGTTTTTATGGGGCTTGTTTTTCATGGGGGCCTAGCTTTATGGGGCCTAGTTTTCTATAGAGGGCCTAAGTTTTGTCCGCGTCTTGGGATCCACGTTTTTTTTCTAAATAACTTCCGGGCGGATTACCGCCGCCTAGATCAAAATTTTAGGCGCGTCTGGCGCTCTATTATTAGTAGAGCGTTTTTAGATTTGACGCTTGGTTGGTGGAACGCTTCTGGCTTGACGCTAGACGGGATCAAGAGCTCGGCGCGTTTTAAAGGCTAGTTAAGCCTGATTTAAGTGGGAGAGCGTATTTTATGGCCGTTGATTATCAGGCTCTTAAAAATGGCGGCTTCATGCGTCAAAAACAAAAGGATCATTTTTCTTTAAGACTTAAAGTTGTGGGCGGCGAATTAACCTCTAGTCAATTAAGAACTATCGGTCAGGTCGCGGAGACCTTTGGCGATGGCCGGGCGCATTTGACGGCTCGTCAAGGGGTGGAGATCCCTTTTATCAAACTTCAGGACGTGGAGGCGGTTAAAAAAGCCTTGGCCGATGGTGGCGTGGAAACTGGGGTTTGCGGGGCTCGAGCGCGCACAGTGACCGCTTGCCAAGGGAGCGAAATTTGTCCCAGTGGTTGCGTGGATACTCTTTCTTTGGCTCAACAGATTTCGCGGCGCTATTATGGGCGCGTTTTGCCCCACAAGTTTAAGTTTGGGGTCACCGGTTGCCAGAACAATTGTTTAAAGGCCGAGGAAAACGACGTGGGGTTTAAGGGTGGTTACTTGGTAACCTGGCGTCCCGAAGCTTGCTCTTTTTGTGGGGTTTGCGCCAAAGTTTGCCGCTCGAAAGCCATAAAAGTAAATCCCGACAAAGTTCTTTTGGAAAAAGATAGGTGTAACCATTGTGGGCGCTGCGTTAAATCTTGCCCCACCGACGCTTGGCGTGGACAACCGGGGTATCTGATCTATTTTGGGGGCTCCTTTGGTAACCACATCGCCCCAGGGCGACGGCTTTTTCCCCTGATCACCGATCCCAAGGTCGCCCTCTTTCGCGCGGACGCGGCTTTGGTTTTTTTTGACCATCATGGTCAACCTGGGGAGCGTTTCCGGGCGACTATTGACCGGGTGGGCTGGGAACGTTTAATTAAAATGGTGGCGACGCAAGTTGATGACGCCGCTGAGACCTGGACTGGGGAGAATCTTTCTGATCTCGCTAACGCCAACTTAGCTAACTCCGACCAGACTAGCTCTAATCTAGCTAATTCCAACCAGACTAGTTTTCATCAGGCTAACTCAGACCGCGCTAGCATTAATTTAACCAGCGTAGATAATAATTCCAGTCTTATTAGCGCTAGTTTGGACATCACCGACGTTGTCTGCCCCATGACGCTCGTTAAAACCCAAGTCACCCTAGCGGACTTACCCGAGGGAGCGATTTTGGCCATCCGTTTAAATGAGGGGGAACCCGCCGAAAACTTGCCTCGGAGTCTAAAGGACGCCGGGCACCAGGTTCTGAAAACGCGCGACAACGGGGATGGCTCCCTTCAACTCCTTGTCCAGAAGGGGGCGCGGGGGTAGTTGTTTGACTAACGAAATTAACGCCGCTAGGGTTTTGACCTCGGATCAATTGACCCGCTACAGTCGTAATATTTTGATCCAGGAGATTGGCCCAATAGGTCAGAAGAAACTTTTAGCTAGCCGAGTTTTGGTCATCGGGCTGGGCGGGCTAGGCTCGCCCGCGGCTTTGTACTTAGCGGCGGCGGGGGTGGGGACTATTGGGCTCGCCGATGGGGATCAGGTGGAGTTAAGTAACCTGCAGCGTCAGATCCTCCACGTAACCCCCAATATTGGTCGTCCCAAGGTTGACTCCGCTCGGCGAGCTGTTTTGGCCCTAAACCCTGAGATTAAGGTGCGGGTTTTTGGGGAAAGGGTGACGGCCGCCAATATCCTCGGTCTAATCCAAGATTATGATTTTGTGCTGGATGGGACGGATTCTTTCGCGGCCAAGTTTTTGATCAACGACGCCTGCGTCAGCCAAGGAAAACCTTTTTGCCACGCCGGGGTCATCCGTTTTCAAGGGCAATTGACCACGTATTCGCCAGGTCGACCTTGTTATCGGTGTCTTTTTGAGGAACTACCCGCGCCAGGCGGCGCTCCCACTTGTGGTCAAGAGGGGATTGTCGGGGCCGTGGCTGGGGTGACGGGCGGACTCCAGGCTTTGGAGGCCATTAAATATCTGACTAACGCGGGGACGGTCTTAAGCGGGAGCCTTTTAACTATTAATGGTTTGACCATGGAGTTTCGGAAAGTCAAGTTTCCCCAAAACCCGGCTTGCTCGGCCTGTGGAGCCGGATCGACTGGCTTTAATCCTAGCTTATACTCTAACTCGTCGGCCGCTAGCCAGGGTTGTCGCTAGGGATTAATTAATGTCCAGTGGCCTCTGATAGATTAGCCAGGCTAGCTTATGATTGAACAGATCGACTGAAATTTTATAAAAAGATAAAGTTTTACTTATTATTTTATAATTTTTTAACTATTTTATTAGTTAAAGGATTGAAATTAACTGACAAAACCGTCCGCCTTGACGAAGGCCAAAAAATCCGGTAAAGTGTCCATGATATTGGAGCTATGGCTTAATTATGAGCCTTTTGGGGGTTGTTGGGGATTGTTAGGGATTGTTAGGTTAGGGGCTCGTTAATGGTTGTGATTGTGATTTCCAATATTTATTAATTTCTAACTCAAGGAGATTTGTTATATTATGGCTGAAATTCAAGCTCTGACCGATGAGACGTACAGTCAGCTCCTAAACTCCAGTCCTATTCCGCTGCTCGTGGATTTCTGGGCCCCTTGGTGCGGTCCCTGCAAAAGGGCCACGCCTATTTTGGAAGAGCTGAGCGAGGAATTGGCTGGGCGGATCGCTTTCGCCAAGATAAACGTCGACGAATATAACGCGGCGGCCTTCGAATTGAAGATTTCCAGCATTCCTTGTTTGATCGTTTTTCAGGGTGGGCAAGAAGTTAAGAGGATAATTGGCCTGAAGAGTAAGGAAGATTATCTGAAGCTACTGGAGAATATAGCGTGAGCTGTTTGTCGGCCGCCTCTAAAGGCGTAACGCCATTTGTGATGATGTTGGTTCTCTTGGTCGGGTCTTTGGGGTTAAACGGTTGCGGGAAAGCCGTTGATTACGTCAAAGGCGTCTTTGGCTATGGTTCCTCGTCCGAAGCCTTGGAAGGCGACCAATCGGCGGCTCTGGCGGCCAAGGCTCAGGAGCGCATGGAAGCCGATGACTACGCCGAGGCGGCCACCATTTACCAACAAATAAAGGATCAGTACCCTTACAGTCGCTACGCTTTGTTGGCGGAGCTGAAACTGGGGGACGCCAATTTTCTTAATGGCAAGTACATCGAGGCTTTTGGGGCTTATCGTAGTTTTGAGGAGTTACACCCCACTAACGACGCGGTTCCCTACGCCATCTATCAGCAGGGTATGTGCCATTTTATGCGCATGAATGGGATTGACCGCGACCAGACGCCAACGTTATTGACTATTCAGACCTTGGCCCGTCTAATCGAGTCTTTTCCTGGAAGTCAGTACTCAAACCTGGCTAAAGCCAAGATCGCCGAGGCCCAGAACAACCTGGCCGGGCACGAGTTTTATATTGGCGAATTTTATTTTAAACGCAAAGATTATCAGGCGGCCATGAACCGTTTTAGAGGTCTCATTGAGGCTTACCCAGACAGCGGTTACCATCAAAGGGCCATTAACTATATCGCGATGTACCGTGATTTGGTGGCCAAGGGCGAGATAAAGGAAGGCAATCAGCGGGGTAAGGAATTTAATTCCCCCTTCACCATCTCTGACGTGACTAAGCCGCGGTTATAGTTCTTTTAGATTGGTTTTATCCCCGGTTTCTTTGGGAGCCGGGGATTTTTTTTGGGCGAGGACGTTAATTAGGCCCGCAATCTCTATGGGTTTAGCCAAGGCGACGGTTAGTTAATAGTCAGGCGGCCGCGTTAGCTGGGGGCGGAAAGAACTGGCGGCTAGTCTTTGACCCGAGAGCGGCCATCGCGTCTAAGGCGATCCGTATGAGGCGATCCGTCTAACCGATCTTTAACAGCCGCCCCTGGCAGTCCATCTAATTTCGCCTAAAAAGGTTAATTTTAATTAAATTTAGTCATTTTTGGTGGGCTAAAAAAGCTATAAATCAGCTCTCTGGCCCCGGAAACCCTGATTCTACCGTCAAAAAGCGCTCTTGTAGCGCCCTAATTTTTTAAGGAAGGCAATTTTTGTAGACTTTCGGTCGGTGTCATGTTATTTTGACTGTATGTTTATTTCCAAAAT
>JAISYP010000059.1 GCA_031269825.1 Deltaproteobacteria bacterium | reverse complement strand
TTTTTAGTGAACTCCAATGGCGTTCTCTTTGGTAAGGGGGCCAGCGTCAACGTTAAGGGCCTAGTCGCTTCCACCCTGGACATTAAAGACGCGGATTTTAACCAAGATAATTTTGTTTTTGAGGGCGCTGGTCAAGGTCTTGGCCAAGTTATCAACCAAGGTAACCTCAAAACGGCTCAAGGTGGGTATGTCGCGTTATTGGGCGACCAAGTAATTAATGATGGCGTTATTGTGGCTGAAAAGGGGACGGTATCTTTAAATGGAGCCCAAAAGGTCTCCCTTAACTTTAATGACGATTCTTTGGCCAGCGTGAGTCTTAACGAAGGCTCCTTAAAAGCGTTGGTGGCCAGTAATAACGCCATAATCGCCGATGGCGGGCAAATTATTTTAACGACCAAGGCCGCGAATGAGTTGGCCGAGTCCCAGGTTAACGCCGCGGGGATTCTTCAGGCTCAAAATTTGGATGGTTTGTCTGGGAAGATTGAGGTCTTCGCGCGTGGCGGGACGGCTAAAATAGATGGAAAACTAGACGCTTCCGCGCCTAAAGGCGGGGATGGTGGGTTTATCGAAACCAGTGGCGATTATGTTGAAATCGCCGAAACCGCTGATATCACCACCAAAGCGGCTTATGGGAAAACCGGAACGTGGTTGATTGATCCGGTGGATTTTACCATCGCTAAAAATGGTGGCGATTTGACTGGCGCGCAAGTAGGGGTATATTTAACGGAAAACAACTTTATAGTTGAGTCCAACAAAGGGAAAAAAGAAGGTAATGGCGATATCAACGTTAATGATTCTATAACTTGGTCTGCCGACACCACCTTAACCCTAACCGCCGACCAAAATATCTACATCAACGCCCCGATCACGGCCTCTGGGCCAAATTCTGGATTGAATTTAAATTATGGCGGGGAGTACTATATTTTAACGCCAGCCTCATTTTCAGGAGCGGAAATAGATTCGACCGGACGCCCTGTGGCGAAAGTGGACACGGCTAATGGAAAATATGGTAGTATCAATTTTGGGCCATCTGGTGGTCAGTTAAACATTAATAACGCGCTTTATACATTGATTAGAAATTTGGATGAGCTTAAAAACATTAACGATATATCTGGTAAATTCGCCTTAGCGAACGACATTGATTTGAGTGGCAACACTTTTAGCGTGTCATTGATCGCTACTTTAAAGTCTGGAGCTGTATTGACGGGGCTAGGACACAAAATTATAGGTTTAACAATTATTAACAGCAACGTTGATGAAGGATCAATTGGAACAACTGGAATTGGCTTGATTCAAATAGCGGAAGCCCAGACAACTGTAAGAGATTTAGGTTTAACCGATGTGTCAATCACCAAGGCTGACATCACATCTAGTGGAATAGGCGCGTTAGCTGGTGAAAGTAGTGGTGACACCTTATTTGTTTATAGCACAGGGAATATTTCTTCGAATTTTTCTGGAGGATTGATTGGTATTTTGAAAGGTTA
Source organism: Deltaproteobacteria bacterium (assembly GCA_031269825.1). Lineage (GTDB taxonomy): Bacteria > Desulfobacterota > Desulfarculia > Adiutricales > Adiutricaceae > JAIROO01. Next base: position 13,707 of record JAISYP010000059.1, on the reverse strand, counting down.
TATATTTTCATCATTTTCTAATGTTTTATTTGATGGACCGATATTAACAGCTACTAATAAAAGTTCATACGCCGGTGGTTTGGTCGCCAAAGCTGATGGCAGAGCCGATGAATCTATTAAGATAGAACAATCACATTATATTGGCGAAATAAAGGTTACTTATACATCCGGGCCAACCTCGCCCTTCGGGGCTGGAGGTCTTGTTGGTTGGTTGTCCGGTAATAGTAGAGGAAGTTTATTAATTGATAAATCATATGTTTTAGGTACAAATATTAATGGTAAATACCTAACTGGCGTTGGAGGTTTGATAGGTTATGCATATCTAGCTAAAAATATTATTTTAACAAATAGTTTCGCCTCCAACGTTAATCTTGAAGGGGCTAAAGGTGTTGGTGGAGTGGCTGGTATTATCATAAATACTCCTTATTTAATAGATAATTGTTATGCCTCTGGATCAGTGACAAGCACAGAATTGAAATCTTTTTCGGCTGCTTCTGGCACGGGAGGTTTTATAGGGCACTTAAGCCTTGGTGAAAACACGTCTAGAACAGGCTCCATTAATAATTCATACGCCAATGTGAATGTTACAAGCACTAACACCGCTTCTGGCGGATTTATTGGTTATTTTTCTTCCTGGCAATCAACTATTTCAAATTGTTTCGCCACAGGAACTGTAACCCAAACTAATTCTAAAAATAATACTGGCGGTTTTATTGGTTCTGCAGTCGGATCAAAAGACGTTACAATTCAAAATTCATATTCTACAGGTATTGTCACTTCAAATGGTGACAATACTGGTGGTTTCATTGGCGTTGCTTACTCGCACATAATTTTTATAAACAATTATTTCTCTGAATCATCAGGCCAATCTAACGCTATAGGAAATCCTTATGTAGATCAGGGTGGACAATACAATCCTTCCACCGTTAAAGTATTAACCTTAAATGAAGCTCAGGATATTGAATATTACGCCAATGGGACAATTGAAGAGGTTCTAGCTAAACGAGAGGCGGATAGACTTGACCGAGAAGCGAGAGCTGAAGCGCGTAGTGACCGTGAAGCGCAGGCGGCGGAGGTGGCGCGACTAGATAGCGAGGCGTCGACTGAGAATGCCCAAGTTGAGGTCGACCGGATTATCCAAGAAGATACGGTAAAATCAGCTACCGTGGTAACAAACAATCAGATGAACGGGCCCTCATCACAATTAACTGTAACCGCGATAGGTTATAATAAGTCAAATATTGATATTAAAACAGCTGATTTGTCTGAATCATTTAGTTTTAGCTTAATTAATGATCAGGGTAGCAATTCTGGTTCTTTATTTACCACAAATATTAGGTCTGTGGATGATGGCAGTCAAAGTTACGCTGTTGATACAAAATCAACATCACCTAATGGGTCTCCCAACTATGTCGGAAATAACGAAAACGATGATTAATAATAAAACAATTTTTTGTTTACGTTTGAAATAATCTTTAATTATTTTTTTCTTCAACCTTATTTAAGGAGGAATTTAATGATTAATAATCAAATTCGCCTTTTTAGAGTCTTGACTCTAACATTGTTGCTTACGCTCTTTTCATCAGTGGGCTACGCGGCCCTAGATGCTTGTTCTTTAGTGACAAGCTCTGGGGTCACCCCCAATGTGCCTCCATCAACCGCGGCGACTTTGAAAATGGGGGTCGCGTCGAATTTCTACTCCCCAGCAATCGACGTGTCCCAGCAATTTATTTTGGAACCCACCCACACATCTGACACTGTCCTCGTTTGCCATAACGCTAGTGGCGCTCTCGAGGAAGAAATAACTCAGGGCAACACTTACAATTATTCGTTGTTTTTTTCGGCTAATCTGTATTTCGCGGAGGAAGTCAGTGAGTCGGTATACGGTGGAGGCTCGCCTTTTCTCTACACCAGAGGAATACCTGTACTATTCTCCACGAACTTAAGCGTCGCGGATATGTATAACAGCTCAACGAATAAAATTATTATCGGCCCAGGCCATGTCCAATCTTTCGCTTACGCTAATCCACTCACCGCGCCTTATGGAGAGGCCACAGTTAACATATTACAGGAATTTTTAGATCAATATGATCCTATTATGAATATAGCGACTGAATACGATAATATTGGTTTAACTTATGACGCGATACTGTCAGGAACTAAAGACGCTGGGATAGTGTCAAAAGCTCAAATATGCCCACATCTCTCCACAGCTAATTTTGTGGAATTTCCAAGTGATTACGACGTTTTCCAGTACGGTGTTTTAGTTAAAGTCGGTGGCACAGTGCCGACAATAGCCTCTGATTATAAGGATTTTGTCCTTACTAAAACTATCCAAGATAGACTTGTGACGAACTGGTGCTACCGCGACACCAGCGGCGCTAAATCATGTACTGGGAAAGCGACGGTTCATCCGGCGGAAAAAACCACGACTAAATCCACCACAAAAAAATAGTTCATTTTTAGTTGACGCCCGGAGGGTTTACCCTCCGGGCGTTTGAGTTCTTCCGGATTGACTTTGACTTTATAATAAATCACTTGGAGAGGACAAATTACCTGAGGTATTCTTTTGTCCTTAAGGGATATAATTCACGTAAAGTTATTATATTGGTGGCTAATCCGCCAAACAAGGTGCCCTCGCGAGAAGGCCTAAAAGCGAAAAATATAATTTTTTACTCTTTGATATGATTACTTTTTTTAACTAATTTTTTGAAACTGGAGTTTTCGCGAAGCCCTCAAACAAAACAAGGCCCAAAAATACCCTTAGTCCCATGACTTATAAATATAGATCGAAAAATAGCCTATGCCCCTGGTTCGCTTGAATTCAGTGAACCGACGCTCTTCTTACATAAGATGGGCTATCTGAGTCTAAGGTCAGCCCCATCAAAAGATGTTTTTAGACTGAATTTTTCCAAATCATGACGTTTTGGGATCCATATCCCAATCCCACCATCCATATCACCCCGCTTGGCGTATTGAGTGCGCTTATCGATAAATCTGAGTCGGAAATCGATGACGCTCGCTGGCGTTGAAGCGCGTTCTTCCGCCTTCGACGCGCCGATGAGCTCGTAAAAGAGTTAAATTTTTTTTATCTAGGATCCCCGATGACCATTTTAAAGCGCGTTAGAACGACGAGGCTTCGCGCCGGGTGACTATATTTTCGTTTCTGTATAGCTTTGGGATGGTTCTTAAAGCCTAGATGAGAGAGCCCCAAGAAAAATCTTACTAGCGTTTAAAGATAAATATCTAGGCCAGCCCTGGGTTAGGGAATTCAAAGTCAATCATCAGGCCAATACGTACACGGCCATGGCCAAAACCGCTATAGCGGCTGGTGGAAACTAAATTTGGAGCTGATTACAAATCCTAATTTGGGGAACGCCAGCAAAGACATAGCCCGAGCCATCTTGAAATGGTCGGCCATAGGAGCGGCGGAACTGGCCCCATAAATATTGATAATCCTAGTGGGCGAGTCGAAAAAAATTGGATTTAAAAGGGCGATAGCTGGATTTCCAGGGAGCCCATAAATCAAGGGAAATTCGGGTCAAAGCGGCCTAAATATAGCAAACCTTGGAAGATATTATAGTTAAGATAGATAAATGAATACATTTTCTTCGCCAGAGCGTTTCTATTAACGCGATAAGCTCAAACAATCCCCTCTTTTCGAGATTAGCCTAAATTTATCTTTTTTACTAAATTATCATCCTATTTTATAAATCATATGTCAATTTATTTTTTTATTATTATATAATAGTATTTTAAATAATATGTTAATCATCAAAAAATACTCGATGTTATTTTTTGGCGAACTAGCGTTGTTCAGGAAAAATCCCGCCCCCACTGGCCAGCGATTTTTTGGGAATAAGCTCCGTCCGTGTTATTATGGCCCACGCTTCAAAGATCGCGACTCTGAAGGTGACCGGGGTTTTTGAAACCGTCTTATTATGCGAGACTATTTGTTATGGGCTGGTCAAGACCAGTTCTCGGCGTTTTTTTGAGGATTTTTTTCCCTGGGAACACCCCGGGGTAGCGATGGCTTCCGCGCATGCCCACTTATCAAGGCCACTTAAGCGACCTGGAGTCTGTTAAAGGCCGGTTGAGTCTAAGCGGCCTCACCATACCCGCCTTAGCCCGTTTGCTCAGCCAGGCCCTGGACGGCTTGTTGGTCGATCAAACTTTGTTTGTCCTAACGCCAACCCCGGTGGAAGCTGAGGATTTGGCCTTAGATCTACGTTTTTTTCGGCCTCAAACCCCAGTGGTTATCCTACCGCCCGCTGACACCAAACCTTTTTTAAACCGCGCTTTGATCTCCTACGTGGCCGCCGAGCGTCTTAGAGCTTTGTACCATCTAGTGGATTCGTCCCCAGCGGTCGTGGTGGCCTCCATGGCCGCGGCCTCGCGCTTAGTGCCCCCGCCAGAGCTGGTGGGAGCGAGGGTTCGTCTTCTGGCCACGGGACAGGAAACCAACTATGAGGATCTGGGCTCTTTCCTGGCCTCATCTGGTTATGTTTCCGTGGGTCAGGTGGAATCGGTGGGCGACTATTCCCTCCGGGGTGGGTTATTGGATATTTATCCCCCTGGCTTAACTCGTCCCATTCGAGCCGAGTTTTTTGGGGATTTTGTGGAATCGGTTCGGACTTTCCGGGTTGATGACCAAAAATCCGTGGATAAAGTCAACCAAGTTTGGTTGTTACCGGCTTCGGAGGTGAGCCTAACCAGGGCCAATGGGGAAAAGGCGGCGAGCGCTTTAGCCAATCTGGCCTCCCAGAGTGGTTGGCTGAAACTACTTTGGGAACCCATCGCCGAGCGCTTTAAAAACAGTTTAGTTTTTGATGATCTGGAAAATTGGGCTCCATTGTTCCAGGGGGCGGGGACGTCGCTAAACAGCTATTTAACCAAAGCCCGGGTTATTTTGTTTGAGCCGGAAAATTTGGTGGCCAAAGGTCAAGAGATCGTCACATCCTTGGCGTGGCATTTTCAGCGTTTAGTTGACGAGGGCAGACCCCATTTGCCGGTAGACCAACTTTTTGAGGAGCCCGAGGAATTTCTTAGAGGCCTCTCGCCCCGGGTCATTTGGGAAACCAGGGATTTGTTCCTCTCCGAGCTAACCAATGAAGAAGACGCGCGCCAAAACCAGCTCCATTGGAGCCTACCCTATGAGACCAACTCGGATTTAAAAGCCCTCATGAGCGCCCCCCGGCGAGCGACTGGTTTATTAGGCCCATTGGTGGCCCGGATCAAGGCTTTGTTGGGACGTGGTTTTAAAGTTAACCTGGTTTTGAGAAGTCAAGATCAGTCTAGACGATTAGCTGAGCTTTTGGCCACCGATGATTTGGCCCCCACGCTTAGCTTAAAAGGTCAGGCGCGCGAAGGGGAATTAAAGTTGGTGGTGGGCCAGTTGTCGGCCGGGTTTGTGGCCCCGTTTGACCGGGAAGCTTTTATCGCCGAGGACGAGATTTTTGGGATCACCCGCGCTCATAAGCGTCGATCCGGGGATGAGTCGCGGATCCTGAAAGGATTCGCTAGTCTAAGGGATCTTAACCCTTATGATTACGTTGTCCACAACGAGCATGGGATCGGCCATTACTTGGGGCTAGTGAGCATGGTCACCGATAGTGGCCATCAGGGCGATTTCTTACATTTGGCTTATCATGGCGGCGATTCGCTTTTTGTGCCCGTGGAGCGCTTTGGGGCGGTGACCAAGTACATTGGCTCCCAAGATCATCCGCCCAAGGTCGATCATTTGGGTGGGGGCAATTGGGAAAAGGTCAAAGCCAAAGTCAAGGAAAATATTCGGGAGCGGGCCGAGGAATTGTTACGACTTTACGCCCAACGTCAGTTGGCCGAGGGGTTCGCTTTTTCGCCTAGAGACACTCTGACGCGGGAGTTTGAAAATTCTTTTGAGTTTGTCGAGACCCCAGATCAAGAGAAAGCCATTGAAGAGGTTATTAGCGATCTAACCGCGGATCGTCCCATGGATCGCCTGGTCTGCGGGGACGTGGGGTTTGGCAAAACCGAGGTGGCCGCCCGGGCGGCCTTCAAAGTGGTCATGGATCATCGGCAGGTGGCCATATTGGTGCCCACCACCATTTTGGCCGAGCAACACGAGCGGACATTTGTGGAAAGGCTGAAAGATTGGCCAATCAACGTCGCCTCCTTGTCGCGTTTTAAAAAACCGTCCGAGCAAAAGGAGATTGTGGAAAAGTTGGCCGACGGGCGTCTGGACATTTTGGTGGGCACGCACCGGATCCTGCGGCCGGATGTCAAATTTAAGGATCTGGGCCTTTTGATCATTGACGAGGAACATCGTTTTGGGGTCGGGGACAAGGAAAAACTCAAACAATTACGGGTCGGGGTGGATGTCCTTTCCATGAGCGCCACGCCCATTCCGCGAAGTCTTTCCATGTCCATGTCCGGTATCCGGGACATGTCCATCATTGAGACCCCGCCCCAGGATCGTCTGCCCGTGGAAACCGTCCTCATCCGCCGTGACGATGAATCAATCCGCGAGGCCATCGATCGGGAGCTGGCCCGTCAGGGCCAGGTTTTCTTCATCCATAATAGGGTTAAAGATATAGCTATTTGGATTAAAAGGCTCCAAAACCTTTTGCCTTTGGCTAGATTTGGGGTCGGTCATGGTCAGATGAAAGCCGAGGAACTGGAAAAAGTGACCCGAGCTTTTTTTAACCACGAAATTGACGTATGGATCGCCACCAGTATCGTGGAATCGGGCCTGGATTTTCCGTCCGCGAACACTATTATTATTGATCAAGCTGACCACTTTGGCCTGGCCCAGTTGTACCAGTTACGGGGGCGGGTGGGGCGAGGGGTCGTCCAGGCTTACGCCTATTTAATGGTTGACAATCCAGACACTTTGACCATGGACGCCAAAAAAAGGTTGAAGGCTCTCTTGGATCACAGTGAGCTCGGTAGTGGTTACCAGATCGCTCTCCATGATCTACGGATCCGAGGCAGTGGCAACATTTTGGGATCCGCCCAATCGGGTCAGGCCCAGTTGGTCGGTTATGAGATGTACGCCCAGCTGTTGGAACAAGTCATGCGGGAGCTAAAAAACGAGGATCCCCAGGAGGATTTTGAGCCTGAAGTGGTGGTGGGTTTACCGGCTTATTTACCAGCCAATTACACGCCTGACACTGAGGCCAGACTTAACATCTACCGGCGCTTGTCCCAAGCGCGGGAAGAGAAAGAAGTCGAAGAGATGGCCTTGGAGTTAAAAGATCGTTTTGGGGCTATCCCAGTGGAGACCTTAAACCTTTTGGATATAATGAGCGTGAAGGCGATGTTGCGGAAAAGTCGGATCCGCCGTTTAGAAAGTGGCGAAGAGGGTTTAACGATAACTTTTGGGCCTGAGGGGCCGTTGGATTTGAATAAAATTTTAAATTTAGCTCAAAATAGCCCGGGTTGTCGGTTGTCCCCGTCGGGGCGCTTATTTGTTAGCCGAAAATTTTACGCCATCCAAGGCCGACCTTTAGAAGGGATCAAGGCCTTTTTGGTTAAGTTGGCTTAAAATTGGCGAAAGGTTTTTTATGGGCCTTAACCCCAAAGAAGTAAGCGCGAGCCCCATGGAGTTTCCCAGATCCCATGTCCGAAAAAGTTTCATCTGGTTGTTGGTCTTTATTTCTCTGGGGGTCTGCGTGGTCGTCGGGACATTTTTGTTCCGTCATTATTACCAGCGTCAGCTATGGGATCCGGCGACGGCGGCCTTGGTCAATGGCCAACCCATCTATCGCTCAGCTCTGGAAGCGATGATGCGAGCGGGCCTTAACCCTCGTCCGGCCGATCAACCCAAGGCGGCTCTCACAATCCGGCAAATTTTGGATAGACTCATTGACGAGGAGTTGGCGCGCCAAGAAGTGGAAAAAGCGGGGATATTGACCTCGGACGCGGAATTGGCCAACATTGTGGCGGCCATTCAATCGAGCTGGCCCTGTCAAGACTCGTTAAATTCCAGTTGTCAACCCTCGCCTGGCCCGGAACTGGATCAATTCTTAAAAGCCGCGCGTTTAAGAAATCAATTGGAAAAACTGGCCCAAAAAGTAATTCCAGGCCAACGGCGCCCCTCCAGCCAAAATTGGCGCTCTTTTTGGAGAGCTTGGTTGGCTCGGATGCCGAAAAGCCAGATTTATAAGGTTGAAGTGTTATTCATGTCCAAGGTGGCGGGAGCGCGGGATCTGTTGACTAAAGCGTTAAAAAAAAATCCGACTATTGAGGAGCTAGAGACGGAGGTTCGTCTGGAAGGGTTGGCCACCTTAAGATCTCGGGTGATGTCTTTAAACCCCTTGGATCCAGAGGCCCGGAATTTATTGGGTCAAGAGCGTCTTTGGGAGGTACTGGCCGCCCATGGGCGACCGACCCCTTACTTGGTGGGGCCATTTGAGTCACCTAATAGCTGGGCCGTGGTGGAGATCCTGGAAATACGACCCGCCCCTGAGGCGGATCTGTTAGCCTTGGCCGCCCAAAAAGCTTATGAGCTCCAGACGGGCCAGACGGCTTTTAAGGCTTGGTTAGCCCAGATTCGAAGCCAGGCCATTGTGGTTATCAATCCTAATTATCCAGATCTGGGTCAAACCCAGGTGGCGGTTGACACCGTTAGTCGTTGACTTTTTTCCAAAGGACTTGGTAAAATTTATCATGCTTGTGGGGTCATGTTGATACTGGGGGCGGACATTATGGTTGCCGCGCGGGCCAGAATTTTATGGTCAAAGGGTTCAATTCCTATGATTGTATTTTTTAGCCGTTTAGCTTGGCTCAAGGATAAAATGGTTTATTCCTGGGCGCCAGGCCCCGGTTGTTGTCATGTCGAAAGTTTTTGGCCAGGCGTAGGGGCTTGGTCAGAGCTTGGCGGTGGAGCTTTTAATGGCTAAATCGGAATTAGGGCCCACTCCTGGCGTTAGCATGGCTGACGTGCAGAATCAGTTTGATAGTCGCCGAATCAAGATAGACCAGGTAGGCGTCAAGAAGATCCGTTATCCGATAAATGTTAAGGATCGGGCTCATGGCTCTCAGAGGACGGTGGCTACGGTCAATATGTATGTGGAGTTGCCGCACCATCACAAGGGAACCCACATGTCCCGGTTCATTGAGGTGCTCGCGGTTCACCGCCACAGCATCGCGACTAGCACCATCCCTTCTATATTAATGGATATGAAAACTCGCCTGCAGGCTGAGGCCGCGCATTTGGAGTTGACGTTTCCTTTTTTTATGGAAAAGGCCGCTCCAGTCACCGGGGCTTTGAGTTTGATGGAATATAGTTGTGTCCTGGCGGGTATCCAATCCGGCGAGGAGACCGATTTGACCGTGTCGGTATGCGTGCCCATCACCACCTTGTGTCCTTGTTCCCGGGAGATCAGCGCTTACGGCGCCCATAACCAAAGGGGCGAGGTGACGGTCAAGGTTCGGTATAAACAGTTTTTTTGGATGGAAGATCTGATCCGCTTGGTGGAAAGTTCGGCCTCCAGCGAAGTGTACTCATTGTTGAAGCGGGCTGATGAGAAACTGGTGACCGAAAGGGCTTACGATAACCCCCGGTTTGTGGAGGATGTGGTTCGGGAAGTGGCGGTTAAGCTGATGGCCGACGAAAACTATACCTGGTTTTCCGTGGCCGCGGAAAATTTCGAGTCCATTCACAATCACTCGGCCTACGCGTTTTTGGAGTACCAAAGAACCGAAGGCCCCCAGGATGATCATGGCCCCTTGAATGGTAAAAAGGAAAGCCAAGAAGTCAAGAAAGATTGATCGGGCGGCGGCGTTTGGTAAGTTAAGACCACAATAATGGGGTTGACACGTTTATTTGTTAGGGTGATGGCCTTGACTATGGCCGCGGATCCTCGGAAATCTTGACGTGGTTCCTAAAAGAGCTGGAAATCGCCGCGTTTTTTTCGTTGATGGCCGTCAATTGTGGTCGATTTTGGTGGTTTGACCGTTCTGATTGACAAAAAGGTGGCGGTAGTTAAGGTTCTCGCCTTTTTTTAGAGCTTTTTTTTATCCGAGTTAGGGGCTAGCGGTTGGGGGAAGTAGCGGCTAGGGAAAGGCTAGGAAAAAAGCGGCTAAACTAATTCAGAAGCTAAGTCCAGAAAAACCAGCCCAAAATCAAGGCCAAAAAACTAAGCCTAAAGTCAATACGGTCAATGGAATCAATCTAGTAAGACGGGTTAGGCGGGTTTGGTCAGAAAGATTGAGCCCATGGATTTAAAGCTAGGGCCTGACCACCTCACCTGTTGGTGACATATATAATATGGTATGGGGTTGGATTCAGGCCGTTTACCAGAATAAGGGGCTATCGGCTAGGGTCGATAGCGGGCTCAAGCTAACCCAGTGGCTAAATCTAGAAAAACCAGCCCGAAGTCAAGGCCAAAAAAATAAACCTGAAGTCAAGGCCAAAAAAAGCCTTAAGTTAAGACGGTCAATCCGGTCAAGCTGATCATTATAGTTAAGGCGGGTTAGGCGGGTTTGGTCAGAAAGATTGATCCGATGAATTTAAAGCTAGAGCCTGACCACCCCACCTGTTGGCTACATCATATATTACTGGTATGGGGTTGGATTCGGGTCTTTTACCAGAATAAGGAGCTATCGGCTAGGGTCGATAGCGGCCAAGCTAATCCAGTGGCTAAGTCTAGAAAAATCAGTCCGAAGTCAAGGCCAAAAAATAAGCCTGAAGTCAATATAGTCAATCCGGTCAAGCCGATCATTATAGTTAAGGCGGGCTAGGCGGGTTTGGTCAGAAAGATTGAGCCGATGGACTTTAAAGCTAGGGCCTGACCACCCCACCTGTTGGCGACATCATATATTAATGGTATGAGGTTGGATTCGAGTCTTTTACCAGAATAAGGGGCAATTAGCTAGGAACGATAGCGGCCAAGCTAATCCAGTGGCTAAGTCTAGAAAAACCAGCCTGAAGTCAAGGCCAAAACAATAAGCCTGAAGTCAATATGGTCAATATGGTCAATCCGGTCAAGCCGATCATTATAGTTAAGGCTGGTTAGGCGGGTTTGGTCAGAAAGATTGAGCCGATGGATTTAAAGCTGGGCCTGACCACCCCACCTGTTGGCGACACCATATATTAATGGTATGGGGTTGGATTCGGGTTTTTTACCAGAATAAGGGGCTATCGGCTAGGATCGATAGCGGTCAAGCTAATCCAGTGGCTAAGTTTGGAAAATCAAGCCTGAAGTCAAGCCCAGCGAATCTAGTTCTAGTTTTGAAAAGATAAGTCAAAAGTCAATGTGGTCAGGGCGGTTAGGTCAGAAAGATTGATCCGCTGGATTTAACGCTAGAGTCTGTCACCCCACCGGTCGTCGTCATCATGGTCGCCATAATCGCCAGCAATATTGACCTTAATAGAGAATAAATATAGTTATAAAACAATAATTTGTTTTATATATCTTTTAATAGGCAAAAAATCAATGTCCGCCAACGCGGTTTATCCCTGGGCTCAAAAGCTCAGATATAATAATAGTTAACAACGGAGGGTTCGGGTGGATAAACTGGTCGTGGAAGGCGGTCATCAATTAAAAGGCCAAGTTAGGATCAGCGGAGCCAAGAACGCGGCTTTACCGCTTATGGCCGCTTCTATCCTCGCCGATGGGCCTTGGCGCTTGACTAATCTTCCGGTATTGGGGGATTTATTGACCATGGGCCGACTATTGACTTTTATGGGCGGCCGAGTGGAGTTAGGTCAGAAGGATCCTCGACAAAATCCTAACGAAGCGGAATTGGATCTGACGATGCTGTCAAAACCCGAGGCCCCGCACGAGTTAGTCAAGACCATGCGAGCTTCGGCCCTGGTTTTAGGCCCTCTCTTGGCCCGCCTGGGGCGGGCCAAGGTGTCTTTGCCTGGTGGCTGCGCCATTGGGGTCAGACCGATTGATCTTCACATCAAGGCTTTACGAGCCATGGGGGCTATTTTTGATCTTTCGGGGGGCGATATTGTGGGCCGGGTTCCCGAAGGTGGGCTTAAGGGCGCGGAGATCCGGTTTGAAACCGTGACCGTCACTGGGACGGAAAATCTGATGATGGCCGCGACCTTGGCGCGGGGACGCACCATCCTCGCTAACGCCGCCCGGGAACCAGAAGTGGTGGACACGGGTCAAGCTCTTTTAGCCATGGGGGCTCAAATCGAAGGATTGGGGACGGACACTATTATTATAGATGGGGTCAGTTCCTTAAAGGGCGGTTCCTATCAGGTGACGCCGGATCGTATTGAGGCGGGGACTTTACTCGCGGCTGTGGCCTTGGCTGGGGGCGAGATAACTTTAGTGGATTTTCCTCACGAGGCTTTGGGCACGGTCGTGGCTAAACTGCGGGAGACCGGTTTAATTTTGACCGCTTTGGGATCGGATATGTTGGCCCAGGCTCCCGACAGTTTGTCGGCCGCCGATATCACCACCCAGCCCCATCCCGGGTTTCCCACGGACATGCAGGCCCAGTTCATGGCCATGATGACCGCGGCCAAGGGAGTGAGCGTCATCACGGAAACGATCTTCGAAAACCGGTTCATGCACGTCGGGGAGTTACGCCGTCTGGGGGCGGACATCACTTTGGAGGGGCGGACGGCCGTGGTGCGGGGGGCGTCCTGCCTTTCTGGGGCTCCGTTAACCGCCTCAGATCTAAGAGCCTCGGCTAGTCTTGTCCTAGCGTCCTTAGCCGCTCGAGGGGTTAGCCAGATCCACCGCGTTTACCATTTGGATCGTGGCTATGAGCGTCTAGATCGGAAACTGATCTCTTTGGGGGCGGTCATTAGTCGGGTTCCGGCTTGAGCCGGGTGGTTTTAGTCTCCCAATCCGGGTTGAGGTTAAGGAGCGATGGGGGATTTGGGCGATATTGGGGGGTCTGATCCTGGCTTAATCCGGGTCTGATCCTGGCTTGATCCGGGTCTGATCCGCGGTTTAAGAGGGCTTGTCCACCGGGGAGACGAAATTTTTTCAAGGCTAAGTAGTTGATTTTATTGGAGAAGCAAATTTTTTCAAAATTCTTTTTTAAAGGGCTTGACATTGGTTCAAAGAAGAGTATAATCCCCTCTTGCCGCTTGAGAAAACCCGATGGTTTTTAAAAAGCGGACCCGGACACGGGATTAGAACAACAGCCGAGTAAAAATAGTTTCAAGAACAAAAATTATTTCTTGACAAGCTCCAACAGTTCTGATATCATGTACAAACTTTCTGAGGTTCGAGCGAAAAAGCTTAAATTTCGGAGCGGCTCTTTGAAAACTAAATAGCGGAACAAACATGCAAGCGTAATAGGGCTCTAATGGATTCCTTTTTTTGGAAAAACTTTTCCGATATTATATACACGGAGAGTTTGATCCTGGCTCAGAATGAACGCTGGCGGCGTGCTTAACACATGCAAGTCGAACGAGAAGGAAGCCTTCGGGCTTCTGGACAGTGGCGCACGGGTGAGTAACGCGTGGGTAACCTACCCCTCTGTTTGGAATAACGCCTCGAAAGAGGTGCTAATACCAAATATGACCACAAAAACTACGGTTTTAGAGGTAAAAGGTGGCTTTTTCGGAAGCTACCGCTGAGGGACGGGCCCGCGTGACATTAGATTGATGGTGGGGTAACGGCCTACCATATTGTCTACGATGTCTAGCTGGTCTGAGAGGATGATCAGCCACACTGGGACTGGAACACGGCCCAGACTCCTACGGGAGGCAGCAGTGAGGAATTTTGCGCAATGGGGGAAACCCTGACG
>JAISYP010000019.1 GCA_031269825.1 Deltaproteobacteria bacterium | reverse complement strand
ATATATTGGCCAAAGTCGAAAGGGCTAAGTCCGCCCTGGCCGCGTCCAAGGCTCAAGTTCAGGGGAAGCTCTTTTGATTGATAAAGGGTGAACTGATTTTAGCTCCAGTACACTAGCCTCAAACCCTAATAGAAGGAGGAGGCCCTGAACGGATACTAAAAATCAAATCAAATTTTATGATAATTAATCCTATATTTAGATAATTAAATAAATATCTAACTATAAAAATGTTATAATTTGTAGTAGTATTTAAAAATTAATAAATTTTTATCGGTCAGGGTCGAGGCGAAACCTAGTCTCAAATAGAATTGGGGCCAGTCAACGTCTTTTTCACCGCGATAGCCATATGCCAAGCTAAAACCGGTGGAACGGCGTTACCGATTTGACGCTCCGTCTGTCTAAGTTTGGAACAAAAATGAAAACTATCCGGGAAAGACTGGATTCTGGCGGCTTCGCGCATGGAGATACGCCGAGGCAAAGAATAATGAAACTGAATATGGCCATGACACTCCGCTCTAATGGTATAACCAGGCCGATTGGCTTGTAAACGGCGGTTTCCTTGGTCACCGCTGGGGTTGGCCAAACTCCAAATATGGGAAAACGCCCCGTCCGGGGGTAATCGCTCAAGATCTTGGATAGCCTGGCGGGCCGTAATATAGCGCCGATAAGTCGGGGTAGGCGGCGAAAACGCGGGTAAATCAAAACGCGACCCAACTATGAAAACTCGCTCGCGAGTTTGGGGAACGCCATAGTCAGCGGCGGAATAGACTTGTAAATTAACGTTATAATTAAGACAATTAAAATCCTCCATAATCTTTTTCAGAAAAGCCTCATTTTTTTTGAGTAACAAGCCGCCAACATTTTCCGCGACAAACATCTTTGGTTTAACGCGTTTGACCACGTCGATGATCGCCGTGTAAAGGTTAGTTCGTTTCCCTTTAATTCCCAGCATTTTTCCATTAACAGAAACGTCTTGGCAAGGAAAACCACCCAGAACCACGTCAGCGTAATCTGGCGAATTACCCATTACATTGTATATATCGCCAACAATGATATGATTTCCAAGATTAAAGCGGTAAGTTTCGGCGGCCTCGGGGTTGATTTCATTGGCCCAAATGATATTAAAACCAGTTTTTTCATAACGCTGGCCTAAAAATTCAAACCCACCGACAAATCCCAAATCCAGTCCCCCACAACCGGAAAACAGGGATATAACGGACAGCCGCGACTGATTTTGGCTGAATGACGGTTCGCCGCCAGCCACCTCGCCACAGGCGCACTCATTTTCTTTCATGGTCTTTAGATCGACGGGCATGGTTTACCTTAAAAAATCGAGCGACTATTTAACCTATAGGTTTGATTATCAAATATAATAGACATATTAAATATTATTTAACAATATTAATAAATACTTTATATATAAAACCAACAAATAAAACATACATATATTATAAATTATTAGTAATAACTATTTAAAAAAGGCAAAATAATTTAAAAAAATATCATTTTACAGGTTTATATTACTACAAAAAAGTAAATTAAGTCTCAAAACTGAGTCATTAATTCCCTAAAAACTCTCCAAGACGAGAGGATCTATAGCGATTTTTAGATCCCTACCCAATCTTTGTCCAGGGAAAGGCAGACTTTCGACGCTAGTCGATGTTTTATCTTTATACGCTTCTTAAATCGCTCATTTTTATATATAACTAAAAACACATTTTTATAATCTTAATTATATGTTTAAAAGACATATAAAGTTATTAAAACATCATTTATTTGTATTTTATAATTTAATAATTGTCAGTAACTATTTTAATTATTTATATTATCACTTTTGACAGAAAATTTTAGTTAAACTAGCTATTATGATAAAATTTTTTTAAGGGGGCGTCACTACAACATATTATGGTCAGTGAATCTGTGGGAATATTAAATCTTTTATTGCTGTGTTATATTAATTTATATAACATTAGCTTGATATAAATATTTTTTAATATTTTACCGTAAATCAGATAACATGTAGTATTTTTCCAATTTTCCACAACTAAATGTTGTGGTCGAACGAGCGTCATCGGTCAAAGATTCATGACTAGGGGGGAAGCCAAAATCTCAGGCTATCATGGGAGTTTACCTATGACCATCCTCAATCACGCCATCACCAATTACGCCGTCCTCAAATACCCAGCGCCGCCCAAACATGGTCACCTCTCAGCGCAAAAGCCATTAGGATCGCGCGGCTCAATCACCTAACGGTCGAGATTCGCGTTATCGCCGACCGAGATTGAACCACCCTCTAGGATTTGACCACCTAGACGCCCGCTCGTCGCGAAACTCAATTAGGAGCCCCGCCTACGGACGACTCTGACGCCCCCCGCGCTCCCGAGCCGGCCTCTCGACGACGTGGTTACATTTGGTCACGGGACTAATGACCACATCCCGAAGCGCACTTACCCCACTTTGATCAGAAAAAATGGGGATCCACCAGGATCCCCATCAAATCACGCCGGCTTACAGCCCAGAGGGCATGTCCTTTTTAAAGGCCGCGACCAGCTTTTGTTGCCAATCGCCAATTGGTTTTAAGCGGCCCAGGAAAAACCGCAAAGTCTTTGGTTCCTCAACAAACTCCAGCCCGCCTATCAGCTCGCGTCGCTGATGTAACCACCCCAAGCGATCGGCCACAAACTTCAACTGGGAGAGGGTGAACACTCTTTTCGGGATAGCCAAGCGCACCACCTCCATGTGAGCCAACTGTTCGGAGCCATCGGGGTTACGCTGCTCGGACAAAGTGCCTCGCTCCATACCGCGGACGCCCGAGGTCAGATAAATGGCCGCGGCTAAGGCTCCCGCCGGGTATTGGGTCTGGGGCACATGGTCTATGAAGCGCGAGGCGTCCACGTGACAACCCAGGCCACCAAAAGGCGTTACCACCGGGACGCCCTTTTTTTCCAGTTCCCGGCCTAAAGCCTCCACAAATATGGGGGTTTGACTTATGACGTGGAAATCCAGCGTCTCCTTGATCCCCACGTTCATGGCTTCCATTTCCCGAACCGACATGCCGCCGTAGGTCAAGAACCCCTCAAACATGGGCACCAAATCCCGCATTTTGAGGTAGTCCTCCTGGTGAGCCATAGCCAAACCACCACCCCGGGCGCAGCCAAGCTTACGACCAGAAAAGTAGATGATGTCCATGAGGCTAGCGATTTCCAAGACAATATCGGCCAGGGATTTATCTTGGTAAGCGGCTTCGCGCGTTTTGATGAAGTATAGGTTATCGGCCAGGAGGGAGGCGTCGTAGACCAGTTTGATTTTATGGCTTCTACAGTAGGCCGAGACCTCGCGCATGTTGGCTAGTGAGATAGGTTGACCGCCAATGAGGTTCGTGCCCGCCTCGATCCGCGCGAAGGCGATTTTATCCACGCCCACCTGTTTGACCAGACGATCAAACAAGGCCATATCAAAGTTGCCCTTAAAGGGATTTTGACTGGTCGCCTTCAAGGCCTCTTCGCCCACCGCCTCCAGAACATGACCGCCATTACGCGTTATGTGCCCCTTGGTGGTGGTGAAATGGTAGTTGGTGATGACCGCTTGCCCCGGCTTAACGTAAGTGGAGGCCAAAATATTTTCGCAAGCCCGGCCTTGGTGAGCGGGCAGGAAGTACTTCGTCCCGAAAAAATCCTGAATCGTTTTTTCCAGGCGATAGAATGTTTCCGAGCCAGCGTAACTGTCATCGGCCAACATCATAGCCGCGTACTGGGCCTCGCTCATGGCGTTGACCCCACTGTCGGTCAACATATCCAGAAAAACGTCCCGATTAGGGAGAAGAAAGGTGTTGTCGCCGGCCTGGTCAAGAGCTTCAAGCCTCTTGTCCACGTCGAGCAGAACCACCCTTTGCACCATCCTGGCCTTGTGCATTTCCAGGGGGATGTTCTCGCCGGAAAAAAACACTACCTTGTTTTGCGTATGGTCTGACATTTCGCCTCGCGTCATCGCTTTATCGCGTCATCGCTGAATCGCGTCACTTAGGTGGCGCGTCTATTAGCTCCCGAGTCATTGGGGTAACTATTATAATTGGGGGACTATATGGTCGCCTCAAAATGGTCGTCTCAAAATGGTTGTCTCAAAATAGTTGTCTCAAATTATCCACGCCAGCGCCCAGTCGACCGGGAACTGACATGAAAAATCACAAAAAACCGTTTGAGCCACCAAAATATTCTAAGCTTTTCCGATTGAAGAGTCTAATAACCTATTATCATAGCTATATTGGCCGTCTTTAGACGCTTTTTATCAATATCAGCGTGGTCACATGCTCCTCGGTCAGAATTAGTGCTATTTTAGAGCTAGTTAGATTATGTAACCAAGCTTTTTAGGAAGAGCTCTGTAAAGCCCGGCTCACAAACTTTTGGAAATAATTCTGATCGGACAGAAGTAGACATCCATCATAAGCGGGCTGGCCACTTCCGGCCTTAGCTAAATTTTCGGCCAAACGCCAGCCCCGGTCATCGGCGTCGCCATAGACAACTAAAATATTCACTTGCCCGCCCCACTGGGCTTTCAAACGCCCTAGGCCCGCCATGACCTCCGTGTCTGGGCCAGTCCACCGAAAGTCCGACCACACCAAGACCGTTTTATAGCCTGGCACGGATTGAGCCTCATACAAACTATCAAAAGCTGGGCCCAAGGAAACGGCCTCACTATCCAGCTTTAAAGACCGAATGGCCCGCGTCACCAAAGGCCTATTAAAAAGAGTTGGCCCATAAGCGCTCCTAGCCTCGGTGAACCCAGTCTCATCCTCCGTCCACCATTTCCGAACTTTTCGAACGGTTTTATCAACAAAACCCGCGGGTTGGACGTAAGTCACCGATTTAACCGCGACCATCATGGGGGAATTGGTCGGTATCTGACCAACAACTCTTTCCAAACCGGTCAACACCCGGCCTGGCCGAGAGTAACCCGCGCAGGCCGAGGCCTCCAGACGCTTTTCGCCTGGGGCTATCTGTCCCCAATCGCCCGCCTGGCCGGAAAGATCCACCAAAAAAATTAGGCCCCCGTGGGTAGCCGCCACCGCTTTGTCTCGAGCCAATCGACTGGGATTGGCCCCAAACTCTCGGTGGTCGGTCGACTCCGTCAAATAGACCCGAAACCATTGGCCGCCCTTAGGCGTGGCTCTTTCCACGGCCGCTGGCCAACCCGCGGCCGTGAGCCTTTCCGCCTCCGTTCGGGCCGCGTAAAGATCCTTAAAACTGCCCACGTACCGACCATGGACTAAACTTTTAAAACCTTGGCCCGTAATCGCCGGAGCCGTGGGCGGTAAGGGTAGACCAGCCTTTTTCATGGCCTGGGTGGTCACAGTCTCAGACTTCTGAATCAAAGGAGCCGCTTGGACAGCCATTCGAGCTATTTCGCCAGGGTCAGCCGAGCCAATGACACGCCAATTGGAGATTCGCCCCTGAGCCAAAAGACGACGCCCCAAAACGCTGGCCTCTTCCACATTCCCAAAAAGGCCCACGTTGACCAAATAGTAATCGCCAACCACCCGTGGGGTGGAACTAGATAAAAAAGAGCTTGTTTTTTCCATTAGGGTTTTTTTGACCGTAAAAGCCAACAACCCTCGGCTCCGAAAGGCCGCGGCCGCGCGATGGGCCGGGGCCTCATCCAAATAACTGGCCACCCAAACCGTATAAAAAGCTTCCTCTTCTTTCAATTCAACTGGCGATACCCCACTTCGCGCCTCGTCTGGCTCTACCAGTAACGACACCGGCGGAGCGTTGGGATCCGGGGGAACCGTGGGGCCGGTAGGGCCTGACTCGGGGCTAGAGCCAAAAAGACCGCAAGCCACGGTCGTGGCCAAAAGAGCCACTAGAGCCAAGGTTCTTAGGCCGAGCCAAAAAAAGGGACAAACGCTCAACATTGGCCAATAATAAGGGAATCTGAGCCCAATAGCAAGAAAACTACTCGGCCAGGCGCCCTTCGGAAACGATCTGGGTGAACCCCCATTCGGCCTCGGTGTAGGCTGGAACGCGGCGACCATACGCCACTTGGCTCAAAATAAAGGTGTCAAAACCAAAGTTTTTTAGATCCGTCAGGTACAAGACAACATCCGAGGCCCTAAAAGGTGGTTGGAAACCGGTCTCGAAAAAAAGCGTCTCGCTAACCGGCCCCCTAGCCTCCAGTTTACGCCACCATTCTTGGCCCAGGGCTGGCGGATCGCGCTTTAAATCCTGGGGAATGAGGCCCACCAGATTCATGTCCACCGCTCGGGCTTTATTCGGTTCTTCCTCATCGGGTAAATACCAGGACAATTTTAGACTATCGGCTGGCGCGTTAAGGTCAACCACCTCAAAGCCAGTTAAAAAAACCTGGCTAACCGTGGCCACCCCAACTTTACGGAAAGCCGGGCCCTCCAAAGTGTCAAACTTTTCCTTGACAACCTCTAAGGCGGCCCCAGCGGAGCCGCCAATGGGGGTCTCATCGGCGGATAGGGTCAACTCCCGCTTGGCCTCGGCAATCAAGGCCAGTCGTAACAAAGACATAATGACGTAATCCTTATTATTTCTTAGGCGTCGACCTCAACCAACAGCCTCGCTCTGGATCCTTGGACAGTTCCGCGCGAGCCATGACTTAATGATGGACAAAAACTATAAAAGCGTATTTAAATACTTTTATAGAACAGTTCAAACATCTTTTAGCTTTAACGTAAAAAAATCAAACAGTACAAACTATTTTATCAACATAATCTAGCCAAGATAATTCAATCATTATAACATACTAATTCTAATATAGTCATTAAAATCCAATCAATTACTGATCATGGACTGATCATGTTGTATTGGGGCGACAAGTAAAATCAGTTATTGGTTAACTCCCAGCGAACCCGTCATTGACTCCCCCATAAAAACCAAAAGTCTATAGTGAATCCGCCCCTAAAACGCCACCCATCAATTATCCCTCAACGATTTTTTCTGGCCCAAACGACTTAGTTATGTTATAATAAAATTGATTAGTTAACAAGTCACAATCCGCCTTAAGATTTGGTGGGTTGAACTGACCCTATGGTCAATTAATCGCGGACTAGCCGCGGGAGCCCCATGCCCCTATATATCTACCGCCATGTTGAGGAAAACCCTGATTGTGAGCGGGAGCGGGAATTTCGTTGGCAACAACCAGCCCAGGACTGGCCTCTAACCAAATGCCCCTGGTGCGAGGCTCCAGTGACGCGAGTCATTAGTCCAGCTCTGTTAAAGATTAAAAAGTTTGACTGCGAACTAAAAGACCAGGGCTTCACTAAATTGGTTCGCGTCGACGAAGGCGTATTCGAAAACCGCACCCGCCGAAAGGGGGAAGACAAATATGTCGACCGCCATAGGCCGGAAACATTTCCAATTTTGGAAAAAACAATTAAAGATTAGACTATTTAGGTTTAAAATTTATGAAAATTAGACCATTTGGGACTAGATCCACGTGTTAGCCCATCGTTTTCGAACCAGCGCCCCAATAGTGGCGGTGTTGGATGGGCAAGGCGGGGGTATTGGGGCGGCCGTCATCAAAGAGCTAAGACGCGAGTTTCAAGAGACCTTGGAAATCTGGGCCCTGGGAGCTAATTCCACGGCCACCGAAAATATGATGAAAGCCCGAGCCAACCGGGGAGCCACTGGAGAAAACGCCATCCAGATATCCTTGCCTCGGGCGGAGGCTCTCATGGCCCCTTTAGCGGTCAGTTGGCCCAACGCGATGATGGGCGAGATAACCCCCCGCATCGCGGAATCGGTCATGACCGTGGACATTTTGAAAATCTTTATTCCCCTTTCCCATGAAAAAGTCATCCTAGCCGGCTTCCAGAGTGAGCCTTTGCCTCATCTGGTCGCCCAAGCCGTTGAGATCCTGAAAAAAAATCGATAGGGGTTTTAACCCCATTTAGGTGGGTATAACCATGTGCGAAGCCAACATCTACATCATTAACTCCGAGCCTGACGACGAAAACCCAGGCGAGCTATTTCTGGAAGCCGTGGACAAAATTGTCCCTGAGGGTGAAAACCTCTGGCGCCTGACCAGCATTTTTGGGGAACAGAAAACGCTGGTCGGCCGGATCCACAGCATGCGCTTGGTGGAACATCAAATCCTGTTCGAACGGATGGAGATCTGACCATCGGCTGGCCACTAAACCCTAGTTTTCCCCAGTCAGCCTCAATACTGTTCACTTAAGATAGATTACAGGCTCGATTGAGCGGGACTGGTTAACACTACAACGGGACTTACGAAAATGACCATTTAAGCGATCCCTGGCTTCATAAAATTGGGACAATAAAAAAATCTCATGGGTCGGAGGCTTGACTCCTAAGTGAACCGTGTGTCAT
>JAISYP010000139.1 GCA_031269825.1 Deltaproteobacteria bacterium | reverse complement strand
ATAATTTTTTTAACTTTTTAATTACTACTTTTCCTATTTACAGACTTATTGTGTCAATAATATGATGGGCTTCAAATCCCAGGAGTCAACTTATTTTTCCTATGAAAACCCGTGCTAATTGTCGGTAACCCGCCCTGGGACAAAACCCGGTTCGAAGAGCCGCTCTTCTTTTCCCAATACCATTCTAACTACCGGACTTCGCCCATTAGCCGTAAATCGGAAATCGCGGCCTCTCTCTTAGCCCGGCCGAACATCCGAGCTAAATATGAGCGGGAAAAGGAGCGTATCGACCTAATCAACCAGTATCTGTCTCTAAAATTCCCCTTGAGCCAAGGCGTGGGCGACAACAACCTTTTTCGCTTTTTCGTGGAAAAATCCTTAAGCTTGTTAGCCCCAGGCGGTGGCCTAAGCTATGTTCTGCCCACGGCTATTCTGACCGAAGATAGCTCAATTGGTCTCCGAAAGCGTATTTTAGAGAAATATTACCTCCGAAGTTTTGACAGTTTTGAAAACCGGCGACGTCTTTTTCCGGGCGTTAACTCTCGCTACAAATTCTGCCTGGCTCAAATCGAAAATCGCGTGGAGCCCCAGCCAACCACCCAGGCTCGCTTCATGTTGTCCGATCCCCAGGTTTTAAACACGGAGGCCGGCCTTTTCCCCTATTCTTTGGCCGACGTTCAGACCACCTCCCCGAGGCATTGGGCTTATATGGAAACCGCTAACGGGGAAAAAGACCTAAAAACTTTAAAAAAACTGTACTCGCTTTACCCGCCTTTCGCCCCCACCTGGTTGGAATTTAGGCGTGAGCTCCACGCCTGTAAGGATCAAAAAATCTTCTTGGAAAAGGACGCTCCAGGCCGCTTACCCATTTACAAAGGGGAAATGATCTGGCAATTTCAGGCCCGCGTCGCTCAGCCCAAATATTGGCTAGAGCCGAGTGAGCTAGACGCTTATTTCGCCCTGGCTCAGCTTTGTCGACTCAAAAACGACCTTAAGGCCCAATTCGCCAGCGATTGGGCCCTCCAAAAGGCCTTTAAACCAGGGTTTGACTGGCCGAAAATCTTATCTTTTTTGGGGTTAAAAAATGAGGCGGATTTATTGCCCCTCATTATCCCGGAAAGAAATTTCCCGCGCCTAGCCTTTCGAGCCATCTCCGGCAACACCGACGAAAGAACCCTGGTCGCGGCCCTATTGCCTCGCGACATCGCGGCCCAAAATTCCCTTTGGCTCTCCATCCCTGGCCAATACGCCCTGGATTGGGAAAAGCGAAGGATTGTTTATAAAAAAACGCCTTTGCCTCGACTCCTCTTCGCCCAAGCTCTTTTCAACAGCCTAACCGTGGACTGGATTTTGCGGGCCATGGTCGCCATTAATGTCAGCAAAACTTATGTCCGGCGTCTTCCCCTCCCTCAGCCCACGGATCAAGAGCTGGCCACTAACCCCCTTTTTCTGGACATTATCCAGGCTTCGGCCCGCCTGAGCCTCGCCCATGAGCCGGAACTTTGGAACGATCTTAAAGAGCTTAAAGAGCTTAAAAAACTTAAAGAAACGCTCAACTTTGATCAGGCCGCGCCACTACTCGCCCCAGAGGATTTTGACGCGGAGAAAGCCGCCTTGGATTTAAAAATTACCCGTCTTTATGGTCTAACTCCTGACGAGATGGAAAATATCTTACATAATTTTAAAGTTATAAAGAAAAAATACCCTAATTATTATTCTACTATTTTATACAATATAAAACATAGTCTTTGATTAATATATTTAATATTAACCTATATTAATAAAATTATATATTAAAAAAGTTTTTATCTTATAATATCATCCCCATTATGGTAAATTCCGATCCTGGCCCGCCCAGAGGCTTTCAATTGCCGTTTGAGCCGTAAAATTATATAATTATCTCGCTTGTTTCTCTGGCCCTCAACCAAAATGGCCTCGCCAATAAGAGAAAACTCTTGGAGCGGACAGATGCGCGCCTTTTATACCATCATCTACGCCTTGGGCTTCCTCCTGGCTTGTCCTTACTGGTTAATCCGTGGGCTGTTCAATCGGCTTTACTTTAAAACCCTAAAACAAAGGTTTATTGGCCCGGGCAAACTCTTGCCTCGTCTAGATGGGCACCCCCGAATTTGGGTCTGGGCCATGAGTCTGGGCGAGGTTCTTTCCGCCAGGGAGTTAGTTCGGGAACTAGAAAAAGATGGCCATGAGGTCATTATCTCGGCCACCACTTTGGCGGGGCTGGCCATGGCCAAAACCAACTGGCCCAACCATATTGTTCTCCCGTCGCCTTTGGATTTCGCTCTGTCGGTTCGGCGTTTTTTGGAGCATACCCAACCGGATCATCTGATTCTGGTGGAGACCGACCTCTGGCCTGGGATCCTTTTGGAGCTAAAAAGACGCTCTTTAACCGCCTCCCTTGTTTCCGCCCGCCTCAGCCCACGCTCCTTTAAAAATTACCATCGCGTCCGTTTTTTCTGGTCTAAAGTTTTGGCGTTGTTTGACCACATCGTCACCCAGACCCAGGAGGATCGCGATAAATACCTGGCTTTGGGGGCGAGACCAGCCACCGTGGCGGTGGGTGGCAACCTAAAATTTGATCTGGCTACCCCGGGGGAAGGGGAAAAAGCCAAGGCCGACCTCCTAGCCGACACGGGTTGGCCCGAGGGCCGTTACTTGGTGGCCGGGAGCTTCCACGCTGGCGAAGACGTCATGATCCTGCGGATCTTCCGCGATCTTTTACCGGAATTTCCCGATCTACGCCTGATCTTGGCCCCCCGCGACCACCACAAATTCTGTCAAGTTTACCGCTTGGCCCAAGAACTTTTTCCCCAGCGCGCCGCTCGCCGTTCCGCCCCCAGCCCCGAGGATCGTCAAGCCCACGTCTTCATCCTAGACACTTTAGGGGAACTAGAAAATTTCTACGTCCTGGCCGAAGTGGCTCTCATCGGTAAAAGCTGGCCCGGTCACCACGAAAGCGGGGGGCACAATCCCCTGGAAGCTTCCATCCGGAGCCGAGCGGTTCTAGCCGGACCCCACGTTCACAATTTCAAATGGATCTACCAAGCTTTAACTGAAGCTGGCGGGGCGCTCTTAGTGGAAAAAAATGATTTGGCTGACCAACTGAAAAGCCTTTTAGGCGATCCCGAGCGGCTAGCCCGGATGGGTAAGGTTGGCCAACAGTTTGTGGCCCAACACCGAGGGGCGGTTCGAGCCACTTTAGATTTAATTAAGCTTTAGGCCGGTCGTGAGACTACTTTACGCCCCGAACTGGCCCCCTTTTCCTTTAAAGCCCCTGGGACATTTTTACGCTTTTTTGGCCAAATTAAGACGTCGCCTTTACGAACGGGGTTTTTTTAAAACCCATCAAGTCGCTTCCCCGGTCATCTCCATTGGTAATCTGGCCGTCGGTGGCAACCGCAAAACCCCACTCGCCGCTTGGCTAGCCGAGGCCTTGACCGAAAAAGGCTTAAAACCAGCCATCTTAAGCCGCGGCTATGGCCGAAAACGTGAGCGTCTATTTAAGGATCCGTTGGTCGTCTCCCTCGGAGCCGGGCCAGTGGTTAGGCCGGAAGTGGCCGGTGACGAGCCTTATCTTTTGGCCCAGCGAACTTCGGCCATGGTGGTGGTGGCCCGACATAGGTATTTGGCCGCCCAGTTGGCGGAAAGCCTGGGGGCCAACATGATGATCCTCGATGACGGTTTCCAGCGCCTTGACCTCCACCGTGACGTGGATATTTTAGCCCTAGCCGGAACTAAACCATTTGGCAATGGCTTGGTGCTGCCGGCTGGCCCCTTAAGAGAAAACCTAGGCGCCGGGGGGCGAGCGGATTTTTGCCTGATCGCTGAGGATACCCCGCCCAACCCTTGGAATTTACCGCAATTTGTGGCTAATTTAAAGCTAACTGGTTTGCGCCCATTGGGCTCTGACCAATATATCAGTTCAAGCGAGGCCCAAAATCTCCGCTTAGCCGCTTTTTGTGGTTTGGCCAAACCTTGGCGATTCCAAAAGTCACTCCATAATTGGGGTTTGGTTCCCGTCGCGTTCCGAGCTTTTCCCGATCACGCCCGCTACGACCAGCGAATATGGGCCGAATTAACCAAATTTCGCCAACTCGCCCAGGCCCAATGGTTGTTGACCACGCCCAAAGACGCGGTCAAACTAACGGGACTGAATCTGCCGATTCTCGTGGTCGAGACCAAACTGCGCCCCTTGGAGCCAGAAAAATTGTTAGCCCACCTTTATTCGCTCTTGGCCAGAAAGGGGTTTAAAATTTGACGGTAACTTTGATCCGGGGTCTTAATTGGCTTGGCGACGCGGTCATGACCTTGCCGGCCCTTTTAGCTCTGCGACGGTCGAATCCGGCTCAGGAGTTAGTGGTTTTGTCCGCCCCCGCCACCCAGGCCATCTACGCTTTGGCTCCGGGGGTGAGGGAAGTTTGGGTGGATAACAAAAAATTCTGGGCGCGGGTAGAACTTATAAAGCGCTTAAAAAAACTCGCCCCGTCCCAAACCATTCTTTTACAGAACGCTTTCGGGGCCGCGGCCTTAGCCTTTCTGGCGGGCCTACCCCAAAGGCGAGGTTACGCCCGGGATGGCCGAAGTTTTTTGCTGCATACAGCCATCCCCATCGCCCCCCGAACTCGTCTGGGTCACGAGGTTTTTTATTACCTAGATCTTTTAAAAGCGTTGGGAATTAACGCCCCTTACGTGGCCCCAGAATTAAAACTTCCCTCGTCGCGCTTACCCATGGCTTTGCCAAAAGGCTTTTTACTGGCCTTAGCTCCAGGCGCGGCCTATGGGGAAGCCAAACGCTACCCGGCCAAGGATTTCGCCCGAATCGCCCAGTATTTAGCTGAACAGAAGGAAATAGCCGTGGTCATTCTCGGCGGCTCCGGGGAAATAGCCGCGGCCCAGGAAGTGGCCGAGAACTTAGGCTCCAAAATCAAAACCTTAAATTTAGCCGGTCAAACTAATATGACCGAAGCCATGGCTGTCCTGCGCGCTTGCCAGCTTTTGCTCACCAATGACTCTGGGCTAGCCCACGTAGGCGGGGCTTTGGGCGTTCCCGTGGCGGTTCTGTTTGGGCCCACCAACCCCTTGGCCACCGGCCCCTTGGCCCGGCGCCAACTCGTCCTTTTGGAGCCTGTCCCCTGCGCTCCTTGTCGGAACCGTCAATGTCCCCGGAAAGAGCGGATTTGCTTTTTAGGCTTAAAACCGAAACTAGTGGCGGATCGATTTTTAGAATTTCTCAACTTTCGTCCCCTCGGTCGCCCCACTTTATTTTGGCGAGGCCCAAAACCCGAAATCCAGGATTTGGATCTGGATCTGCCAGCGGTGGATCTAACTTTAGAAGAACTCGGGCCCAACGCGCCCACGGAAATGATCCAGCGAGCCAGTCATCTAAAAATCGATTTAAAAGACTCTTTTTGGCTGAGCGATCAGCTAGATTTTTTAAAGTTAGGCCAAAAACTGGGCGGCCAGACTATTTTGGTGGCCAATGAGCGAACTCCCCGAATTTTCCGCGAAGCTTTTTCCTTAAGACCGAATCTGGCCGCGCCAGATCCTGGTCGCGGCCTCGAGTGGATCGCCGACCAAATCAAAAACCGACCTTAAGCTGGCGCGACTTTAAACGTTCGCGAGCCTTTAGCCGCTCCCCTCGGGCTAATCTGTAAAATCAACCTAAAGCCAACAAACACTCCCGCAAGACCATTTCCACCGTAATCTGGGACATACACACAAAATCCCGCGGACAGATCCTTTTGAAACACGGCGAGCAGGGGGCGGGGGAGGCCAGGTTGCGAGCCAAGGGGCCATAGACCCCAGTCCGGGAGGGTAGATTTGGGCCAAAAAGCGAGATGGTCGGAACGCCCACCGCCGTGGCCAAGTGACTAGGGCCAGAGTCCGAGCCCACGACGACATTGGCTAAACTGGTTAAAGCCATTAAACCCCTCAGATCGGTTTGGCCCGCCAAGTCCACCCAATGCGCCTCTGGAGCCAAAGCGAGAATTTTTTGGGTTAACTCTTGATCCCCTGGCTCGCCCCCCAAAACGACCGAAACGCCTCGGCCCGCCAACTCACGCCCTAAGGCGGCGAAATACTCCCAGGGCCACAGCTTGGTCACCCATCTGGTGCCAGGAAAAAAAACCGCCCGTGGCTCCGATGAGCCTAATAGGGCTAGTTTTCGGGCCAGTTCCGCCCGTTGGGCGGAATAATCTGGCAAGGGGTAGACTAATTCCTCGGCGACCGGGCCAAAATAACGGATCACGTCCCGGTAGCGCTCAATGACATGATCATTGGCCCAGGGGCCTTTGACGCCCTTAGACACGAAAAAGCTACCCTCCCGCGTCTCCCAATAGGCCAACCGTTTTTTGGCCCCGGAGAGAAGAACCACCAAAGAGCTTTTGGCGAGGGCTTGGAGATCCAAACACAGATCATAATCCCCAGCCTTTAACTGTCGCCGGAAAGCCCATAAAATTCGCCCAATTTTTAGAAAATTTAAGGTTTTTATTTCTAATTTGGGAAAAATAATAATATTGTCCAGCATGGGCGGCCCAGGCAAGAGATCCGCGAAGGGTTTCTCCACCACCCAGTCGATCTTGGCCTCTGGGAACAAGGCCCTTAAGGAGCCTAACGAGGGTAAAGAGTGAACCAAATCCCCCAGGGAACTCATCTTGACTATCAATATTCGCCGAGGCCAGGGTTGGACAGGGGTGGTCGGGGATTTTTGGAAAACAATCATACCTTTAATCTTTTTGGCTAATTGGGAAGCGAAGTCGGTTTTTGTGGGCCTAAGCGCCTAACGCCCGAGACCAGCGCCCGAGGGAAAAGAAATAAAATTAAATTATTTTACCAAAAAAATAGCTCCCCGCCCTTGACAAAAGCCCTTCGGGCGCCTAAATTTAAGAACGTGGAACTAACCAATTTGGCTTTGGGGCCAGAGAGGCGACGAAAAACTCAATTTCCCAAAAATTTTCATTTTCAGGAAGTGGAAAAATGCCCCTTTACGAGTACGAGTGCCACAGTTGCCATCAAGTGACCGAGGCCCTTCAGAAATTCTCCGACCAGCCCTTGACCGTCTGCCCTCAGTGTGGCGGACAACTGTCCAAACTGATGAGCATGAATAGCTTCTCGCTCAAGGGTGGTGGTTGGTACGCCACCGATTACGCCAAGACCGACCCAAAAGGCTCGAAAAAGACGGACGCCGACAAAACGGAAAAACCCGCCGCCACCGCCCCTACCCCCTCGGCCCCCTGTTCTGGTGGAGCTTGCTCGGCCTCATGCGCGGAGAAAAACAAACCAAGTAGTTGAGCCCTAGTTAAACCCTAGTTAAACCCTAGTTAAACAATGAACTCCTGGTCTTGTCCCGCTCACGCCTTAAAAAACTTATGGCCCCATAACCAAAAACCCCGGTAAAGCGCCGGGGTTTTTTCGCGATCTCACTTCGGCGACAAGATCATGATCATCGACCAGCCCTCAAGCTTAGGCGGTTGCTCGGGCTGCCCAGTCTCGGCCACATCCCGGATAACCCGCTCCATCAAATCTCGACCCAGATTGGAGTGGGCGATCTCTCGACCACGAAACTTCAAAGAGACTTTGATTTTGTTCTTCTCGGCCAGGAATTTTTGGATGTTCCGGAGTTTGAACTGGTAGTCGTGCTCGTCAGTCTTGGGCCGGAACTTGATTTCCTTAATCTCAATGACCGTGGATTTCTTACGAGACTCCGAGGTCTTCTTGCTCTGCTGGTATTTATACCGGCCGAAATCCATTATCCGGCAGACGGGTGGATCCGCTTCCGGGGCCACTTCCACCAAATCCAGCCCCGCTTCCGCCGCCGAGGCCAGAGCCTGGCTCAAGGACAGGATCCCCATCTGTTCCCCCTCATCGGTGATGACCCTCACCTGATGAGCCCTGATCATGCCGTTGATGTTGACACGCTTGTTGTCCGAGTCTTTTCTCTTGCCGTTAATCTTCACACCTCTCTTGATTAATAAAATCCAGCTCGCTCAGTCCCAAGCCGGAAGTTTCGCCTCTGGGCCCAGCGTATCCACCAAGGCCTCCAAAGTCATGGGGCCCAATTCCTGTCCCCGCCGCCGAACAGACGCCACGCCGGTCTGAACTTCTTTGTCCCCAAAGACCAAAACAAAAGGAATTTTACCCAATTGGGCTTCTCGTATTTTAAAGCCTAACTTTTCATTTCGCAAGTCGATTCGCGTCCGAAAGCCCAGCTTTTTTAACCTTGCCCCAAAGGACTGGGCCAACTCGTCGGCGCGCTGGGTCACGGTCAAACCGATAACCTGGATGGGCGCCAACCACAAGGGAAAATCCCCCGCGAAATGCTCAATAAGAACGCCGATGAAACGCTCCAGACTGCCAAAAACCGTTCGGTGCAGCATGACTGGCCGCTTTTTTTGGTTATCCGAATCGGTGTAGGTTAGATCAAAACGCTCGGGAAGGGTAAAATCACACTGGATGGTGGCGCACTGCCAACGACGACCCAGCGCGTCTTTGAGCTTAATATCTATTTTGGGGCCATAAAAAGCCCCATCCCCCTCGTTAATCTCGTAAGGCCGTTCCAAAGACGCCATGGCCTCGCGCAGGGCCCCAGTGGCCAACTCCCAATCCGCGTCCGAGCCAATGCTCTTGGTCGGCCGGGTCGATAGCTCCATCTCGTAATCAAAGCCAAAAGCCCCCATCATGTCCTGAACCAACTTGAGCACCTGACGGATCTCCTCATGAACCTGGTTCGGGGCGCAAAAAATATGGGCGTCGTCCTGGGTGAACTGCCGCACCCGAGTTAGGCCATGGAGGACGCCACTTTTTTCTTGGCGTTGAACCGTGCCCAACTCAAAAAAACGCAACGGCAAATCCCGAAAAGAACGGGTGTGGCTCCGATAAATGAACATGTGGGACAAACAGTTCATTGGTTTAATCGCGTAGGGCTGCTCATCCACTTCCGTGAAATACATATTTTCCCGGTAATAATCCAAGTGCCCGCTTTTTTTCCACAGGTCGGCCCGGAGGATTTGGGGGCCCATAACCACCTGGTAGCCACGATTTAAATGTTCTTGTCGCTCAAAATTTTCCAGGATTGACCGTAACAAGGCCCCTTTAGGATGCCAGACCACCAAGCCCCCACCGATCTCCTCATGCAGGGAAAATAAATCCAAATCTTTGCCTAACCGCCGGTGATCCCGCTTCTTGGCCTCCTCCAATAGAGCCAAATGGGCCTTAAGTTCCTTTGGGGCGAAGAAAGCCGTCCCATAGATCCGCTGTAGCATTGGTCGATTGGAGTCGCCTCGCCAATAAGCCCCAGCCACGGATAATAACTTAAAGGCGCGCAACCAGGAAGTGTCGGAAATGTGGGGCCCACGACATAGATCCACAAAATCCCCGCACTGATAAAAACTAACTTTACTCTGGCCAGAGGCGGCTAGATCCTCAATCAACTCCACCTTGTACGTCTCGCCTAGGGAGCGGAAATGGTCAATCGCCTCCCCAATAGCCATCTCCGAGCGCTGGAAAGTTTGGTTCTCCTGGACAATCTTGTCCATGACCTGGGTAATCTTGTCCAGATCATCCGGGGTGAAGGGGGTGGGGTTATCAAAATCGTAATAGAAACCATCTTCTATGGCTGGGCCAATGGCGACCTTGGCCTGAGGAAACAAACGCGTCACCGCTTCGGCCATGACGTGGGCCGCGCTGTGCCGCAAAATTTCCAACCCCGCGGGCTCGCTAGCCAAAACCGGGGCGACCTTCCCTTCGGCCACCAATTGAGACAAATCCTGGATGACCCCATCTAGCCGAGTGGCCAAGGGCCGCCCCGGCCCCTTGGACGGTAGGCCCACCTTCGCGAACAGCTCGGCCCCACTTAGTTGGGCGGCTTCTGGACATTCCACCTGTTGGACATTGTTGTCAGCGAGATAAACCGTGTAACGCGCCATCGAACCCCTACCTTAAAAAAAACATATTGACCAAATTGACCAGAAACTAGCCATGATGACCCTGATGACCCAGAAGAACAGCCCCGCCCCCAAACCCTCACTAACCAGCCCCCAAAACTTAGGAGCGGGCTCGCGAGGCGAAACTGGGCTCCTAGCGAGCTTGACCGCCCCATAAACGACCCCATAGACGGCCAATTAGGTGGCGACTAAGGCCAAAAAACTACCCGCGAATTGGGTCATTTTAACAACCATTAATAAATTAATCGAATTTGTTCTTTATGTCAAGATAAAGCCAATTCGCCATTTTTAGCTCAAAAATCCGCGTCAACTTTAAAAAACCACCATCCACTCCCCCTGAAAACCATCGCCAACCGATTAAGGGGAAATTTATCATATGAACACAATTTTTTCAATCAAACAATAATATCAACTATTATAAAGCCCGAATTATCATATAAAAATACTTATTAACTAAAAAAAACAAACATTACCATCTTATAATCGAGTTTCAGAGCCTCGGAGCGAAATCAACGACCAAAACTCGACCCGGCCCCAACTATAATATATAGAAGCCTATAGCGGCTATTGATCCCACCTCAGTGATTTCGCCACAGGAGCATCTGAATCTTGTAGTCGGTGGTTTCCAAGAACTGACCAGCCGGTTCCCGAAATTTTTCCAAGTAAGAGGTCAGCTCCGCTAACCGCGGTTTAACCCCATAATCGTCAAGGTTGACCAAAACGCTGGCCAGTAAACTCTCTTGGGAAAAATAGACCCGCCAAGTCCCTTCCACCGGGACGCTCCGAAACTCCACGTTCCTGGCCGTAAGCCAGGCCCGGGTTCGTGAGGCGCTATCAAACTTTTTCGGGACAATCTGGAACCGCTCATAAAGGCCGGCCATCACATCCGAGCGGGCCAGCCCATTCCAGCCTAGATAGACGATCTGGGCCTGACGAAGAGCCACCAATTTGTCCAGGCCGCCCTCCAAGGCCATGGCCGGACACATGGAGCAAAAAACCACGTCATAAGCGCCGAACAACTCGACCGAAAGCCAATCAGAGTGAAGGATCTCCAGGTTATGTAGATTAAGTTTTTCGGCGTCTTCCCGTAGAATCTTTAACATGGACTCGGAAAAATCCACGGCCGTGACGGAGTGGGCTAGCTGGGCCAATCGCAAGGTGTACAAGCCCGACCCGCACCCCACGTCCAAGAGCCTGGCCCCGGCGAAGAGCGCCCCATTAGCCTCGGCCAAGGCCAAAACCCCGGCTTCGTAGGTGTCCTCGCCGGGACTGTAACGGGGAAAGGTCTCGGCTTTACGGTTCCAGAATAACCGCGCGTCACTGGGGAGGCCTGGGGGGGAAGGGCTCATGAAAACTTTTCCTTAATAAAATAAGCCGTCATGGCTTTTTTTAAATTATAAGTCGGATAAACGGGTTTAGACAGCTAAAAAAACGGGCTAAAATTACTCGATTAGAGCCAAAAGCCGCCGATATTCAGATTCGACCTGATCCACGCAGCGGCCCACGTCCGCGTCTATAAGACTAGCCCAAAAGCGCAAAACCGTCCAACCCAGCTCGCGGAGCTTTAAGTTGGCGATCTCGTCGCGTCGGACATTGCCCAGGATCTTGGCCCGCCAATAAGGCTTATAGGTTAATAACTCCTCTTCTAAGGATTTAAAACCCCTTAAAGCCCAATTATGGCCATGCCAATAGTCCCCATCGCAAAAAACCGCCATTTTGACCCGAGAAAAAACTAGATCCGGTTGGCCAGGCAAATCACGCGCGGTGACGCGGAAACGTAAACCCCTAGACCACAAAGCCCGGCGCAACTTCAGTTCTGGGCTAGTGTTTTTGGATTTGATCGCGGCCATGATTTTACTGGTCAAGGCGGGGTCTCTGGCCATGGACGCGACTCCTGATTTA
This sequence comes from Deltaproteobacteria bacterium, assembly GCA_031269825.1. Lineage (GTDB taxonomy): Bacteria > Desulfobacterota > Desulfarculia > Adiutricales > Adiutricaceae > JAIROO01. The sequence goes on along the minus strand of JAISYP010000139.1, from coordinate 1,162 downwards.
TAGAGGCGGCGAGGCTGGTCGCCAATTAAGGGAGCGTTGGTCTAAAAGGTCTAAAAGATAATAGGTCTAAAACTTAGCCCGCGCTCTCAGAGCCAGCGCGAAAACGCCAAAATAGCCCCAGTTTCCCCATTTAAAGGCCTAACCTACCTAAAAAGTATTTTTTTAGGTTCGCCAGCTTTGAGCTAAATTGCCTTAAAACGGAAAAAAAGTCAAAGCCAAAAAAAGGAGGGAGCCTCGCTTACCTCTATTTTATCGATTTATATATTATTATTATAGATAAAATTTATAATAACATACTATTTTAAGATAAAATAGTAATTAATTTAAAAATATGATAACTGTTTGGGTAGCGTTAATAAGCCGTCTGAAGCGGCCTTCGTCGCCTACCACGACATTAATCGAGCGCGGCTAGCCAGATTAAGGCTAGCCCCTCGACTAAACTAGTCAATCGACAAAATAGAAAAAAATGACCCAGATAAATAACATAGATAAATAGAGGAGAAAAAGAGAAAAGAAATTGACGCGGATAAAATGGTCGCTAAGAACTAGACACTAGACAGTATTGACGCCAAGGAATTTAGACTAACAAGCTCAAACCATTCTAACCAAACTAATTTTGATGGCTTCGCGAAAAACCCAATTTTTCCGTGAATCAGAAAAATATTTTATTTTTTGATTCATGATCCGGGGGTGAAGCATGGGAAACAGGCTCTCATGGGCGTTTACCATCAGTCATGAGGTTGGAAAACATATTCACGCCCCCGGCGATAATTATGTCGCCGCTCGAGTAAAGTTCAGCCCCAAAGTCGTTTCTGGCGTCACCGGTGATAGAAATACCGCCAGTAACGTTAACTTTCGATTTAAAGGCGTTTATTTGACCTCCGATGATATTCAGTTTACCAACATTAGTTGAATTGTTGATGGTGTTCGAGCCATTCACGATTTCCGGTACAATAGGCTTCGGAGGCGCAGGCGCATGATTCCGCCTCAATCGGTTTTCAGGCGCCCGCGACCCATATCCTAATCTCTTCCTCGGTTTTTTGGTGGGAAGTGCCCCGGAAGTACACGTCAAGTAGGGGTTTTACCGTAGCGCCGGAGCAAAACGACTGGTAGTCCCGGAACGTGCTGCCGATTCCTCCGCCGTGGGTGGCAAATGGGTACA
>JAISYP010000104.1 GCA_031269825.1 Deltaproteobacteria bacterium | reverse complement strand
GAGAGAGAGAGAGAGAGAGAGAGAGAGAGAGAGAGAGAGAGAGAGAGAGAGAGAGCAAGAACCATGCCAACATTTTCTGGCCCATTATCCAGGAATTACTGATATAATTTTCAAAGCGTGTCATAATTCCGCTACCTAGTTTGAACGTTATAACACCGTCTTATTAAATCAAGCTTAGACCATTAACTCTCCATAAACTTCATATATGAAAAGTTCAATAATCCAATATGGATAACAGTTTTACCCGTTGATATCCGACTTAGACTTTTAGGCGACGTTAGTTAACGATCCGTCGGAAACCTTAAGCTGGGCAGGTTCTTTCGCGAATTAAATCGCGGCTAAATAGCCCCGACCAAACCTTGTTTACCGAGCGTTCCGGTCAGCCCACACACAGCCTCCCTAATTCTTGTCCAACAGTCAGCGAAGAAATTTTAAGCCCACTCTTGGCTTTAATATGGTTAAAGGGTCGTGACGGCTGTAACGATGACACCATCCAAAGTCCATAAAATAAGACTTCGCTAAACTATCCGAAAAACCGAGATCGCGTGATCTTAAACCGATTCATGACCAATGAGTGACCGTAAAAAGTAAAATAAACGCGCGGCCAGAAGGTTTCATTGGAGAAACCTTAAGAAAAAACGATAAAAGTTTGGCCATCAAGCCAAAGCTAAAACTTAAGTGTTTTGAGTTCCACGAACACTGGCGTAAATCTACCAAAACTGGTTAGTTCCGGCCGAATTTCATTGGACAATCCGAGATAGAGTTTCAGCCCTCTAAACGTGTTTATCTTGCGCGGTCTTAACCAACCAACCGATATTCCACAGGTCGCTTTCCATCAACAAAGTCGAATAGGCGTTGATACTAAACGTTAATACTAGGCGATGATGTAATGTTACGCTGTCGATTAGCTAATTAATACGCTGTTTCTAGAATATTTTTAGTCCTTTTTAGTAGAACCATCAATTTTCCATAGTTGGAGAAGTGAGAAGTCTCCAACGCGCCGCTTAGCTCCACGACCACGACCGAACGCGGAATTGATCATGGTTGAACATGTGGTCTAATGGGGACTAACTCTATCTCCAGATCCAAGATAACTCTGGACGGTTCTCCCGCCCGCGCTGTCTCAGTCTCTCCCATCTCGCCCGTCAACCGAGATACTTCATTAAAAAAAATCAGTAACTTGTCCTTGAAATCCAACATTTCATAATATGGAAACATAACTCTATTACATTCTATTCCTTAAATTTCTGGCTGTCAAATTTTTTTCTCGCCATTCTATAGTCCTGGTTTTCTCCCCCATCCATTTGGACGCGTTAGCTCCAAGGTTACGCCAAAGTCGCTCGAAAACGAGCGCCTTTGGTGACACGCCGTTCTTAATGACGTCTAACGCCCCGCCCTGGCGAGATCCAGAACTCCGACCTCTTCGCCCACCATCCTTCAGCGAAATTTAGTTGACCAGTCTCTGTCTTGGGAGAAAAATCCAGAGGGAGACCTTTGGTTAGGCCGACTCTATTCAAAAACCCGCCCGTCACCCGGTAGCTCATAACTCCTACCGCCAAGCTGATAGTGATCATTTACCATTTCACCGTGAGAGGAGACGCCGATCCCAGTTCGCTAGCCACTCCCCGCTCGCTAGCCAAAATACGCTAGCCACGTTAAGCCTCCCCCAGCCCAAAACTTTTCCTTGACATCCGCCTTGAACGCGGTTAAAAGAAAAAATAAAGACTAAGCCACGAGCCCAGAGCTCCGGGAAATAATCTGGTTTTAATCTAGATCAATCAAAGATACAATCAAGCGTAATCCGGCTACAATCCGGTAACAATCTATCTACAATATAGCTACTATATAGTTTAATTTCGGGCTGATCAGAACTTATGAAGGCCCCGGGCGATACACCGCCCGGGGCCATTTTTTTTGTCATCGCCCGGTTTTCTGTTATCGCCCGGTTTTTCTAAATCCACGCCAAGGATCAACATTGATGAGTTATCTGGATTCCCCAGTCCCACCCATCCGGGAGAGACGCCACCCCGAGACCGCCCTAGCCCACGGAGCCGCCCGATGTGGCCATGGCCCCCAAAGGTCCACCTGCGCGGTTCTAGCCCAATCGGATCGAAGTTTCACTCAAGGCTCCATCTGCCCCCTCCTCCCCGCCTTGGGCATCATGACCAGCCTACCGGAGACGGTGGTTCTTTTACACGGGGCGGTGGGCTGCGGTAGTTGCGCCAACGGCAACAACGTTAACGTCCGAGCTGGACGAGCCGCCCGCGGCGACCCTGGCCAGGACGCTATGTGGTTATCCACGGCTTTAAACGAAATCAACGTCATTAACGGCGGCGAAGAAAAACTAGCCGCCGCTATTGTCGAGGCGGACGCGACCTATCACCCTAAAGTTATCCTCACGGTCTCCGGGTGCTTACCCGGGGTGATTGGCGATGACCTTGATGGGGTGGCGGCCAAAACCCAAAGCCAGGTTAAAGCCAAAATCCTCCCGGTTCACTGCGAAGGCTTTAAATCCCGTTTCATGGCCACGGCCTATGACGTGGTTTACCACGCCTTAGGCCGCCACCTCTTACCGGAAAAAGCCGCTGGCCCCACTGACCCGGTGGCGGTCAACGTCATGAACGTGGGCTCGATGGGTCTAACCGACGAAAAAGAGTTGGCCAAGCTCTTGGGGGAACTGGGTCTGGTGGCCAATTTTTTCCCGGTCTTCGCGCGACCGGAAAGTTTCGCCCAAGCCACCCAAGCCCGGATCTCCATCAGCGTCTGCCCCACCCATGACGACTATTTTCTGCGCCACTTGGAAGAAAAATATCACGTCCCCTACATCATCCGCCACATGCCCATTGGGATAAAAAACACCAGCCAATGGCTCTTGGATCTAGGCCAAGAACTGGGGCTAACCAAACCCACCCAGGCTCTGGTCAAAAAGGAAGAGGCTGAGCTAGCCAAGGCCTTGGCGGACTTAAAACCCTTCTTCGCCGGCAAAACGGCTTTCATCTCGGCGGGCGAGTACCGCTCGCTCGCCACCGCCTTATTGCTGAGGGAATTAGGTTTTAAGATCCTGGGGATTCGCTCGTTCCATTTTGATAGCTTCGCGGAAGTGGAGCTAGCCAAACTTGACCAAGGCGAAGACTTTATCTTTAACGTGGCCAATGTCCAACCTTTTGAGGAGGCGAACCTGTTAAAACGCCTCAAACCAGACATTTTCCTGGGCCACTGGCATGGCAACTCCACCGCCGCGCGCCTGGGGATTCCGGCCCAGGTCATTTACAACAGTGGTTACGCTTACCTCGGCTACCAAGGGGCCTATGATCTGGCGCGCCGTCTTTATCGGCGTCTCAAAAACCCAGCCTTTTACGCGCGCGTCGGCCAATTCGCCACCTTGCCTTACCGGGCTAGCTGGTACCAAGAAGAACCCTTTAGCCATATCCGGGAGACCCAACAGTGAGCGACGCTTTTTTAGAAAGGCCCAGATGGTCGTGTTCTTTGGGCGGGGCTTTAGCCGCGGCCGGGAACCTACCCTCGACCACGCCTATTTTACACGCCGGCCCTGGTTGCGCGGGCAATTTCGCTTGGACCAACAACGGGGCGGCCGGGCTAGCGGTCACGGGCTCCTGTTTGGGGCTAAACGTCCCCGCCACCAATATCCAAGAAAACGAGGTGGTCTTTGGGGGTTTGGATCGGTTACGAGAAGAGATCCTAAACACCATAAAACTGATGAGCGGCCAACTCTATTTTGTCCTCACGGGCTGTCTGCCGGAAGTCATTGGCGATGACGTGGAGGCCTTAGTGGCCGAGCTGACCAGCCGCAAAAATCCCCTGGTCATGGCGAGCGTGGCCGGTTTTAAGGGGGATTCTTACCATGGTTATGAAGAGGTCTTAAAAACCTTGATCCACAAGGTTATTAAACCCAGCGCTAGCCAGGAAAAAGATCTGGTCAACGTCTGGGGGATACCGCCCACCCAGTCGCCCTTTTGGCGGGGCGATCTAGAAGGCTTAAAAGAGCTATTGGGTTTACTGGGTCTTAAGGCCAACTTTTTCTTTGGCCCCACGGCCGATTTCCCCTCCCTCACCCGAGCGGCCAGCGCTAGCCACAATATCGTGGTTTCGGGCCTATATGGTTTGGAGGCGGCCGAGTTATTCCAAAATAAATTTGGCGTTCCCTATGTCCAAACGCCTCTGCCCCTGGGGGCGGCGGCTTCGGATCGGTTTTTAACCCTGGTGGGCCAGGCTTTAAAAATCCCCAGCCGGACAGTTAAAAAAGCCATCCGAGAGGCTGGCCAAAGACATTACGCCTATTTAGAGCCCCTAGTGGATGTCTTTAACGACATGGAGTCGCAACGCCATGTTTTGATCGTGGGCGAAGTCAACTACGCCTTGGCCCTGACCGATTTCTTCGCCGAGGATCTGGGCTGGATCCCGGAGTTAACGGTGATCGTCAATCAACTGGAGCCGGAGAGCCAGGCCCAGGTCTTAAATTACCACGCCGCCATGGGCGGAACGCGACCGGAAAAACTGATTTTCGCTAACCAATCCCAGATCATCGCCGCGGAGGCTAAAGCCATCTGGGAGCCGCCAGCCACTAAATATCACTTAAACCGCCAACCCATTTTCGTGGCCGCCAGTTCCTTGGAGCGTTCCTTAGCCCAACAACTGGGGGGCGCCCACCTTAGCTTGACCTACCCCATAGCCAACCGAGCCATTTTGTCCCGCGGGTACGTCGGTTACGCCGGTGGATTGCGATTGACCGAAGACACGGTCAGCGCTTTCATCGCCGGAAGATAGGCGAGAACATGGTTAAATCCCTTCTTTTGCCCCTCTATCGCTTAAAAAGCCAACCCAGGCTGTGGCCAATTCGGGATCATCTGGCCCTGTGGGCCGGTCTTTTGGCCTTGATCTTGGAATTGAGCCTCCGCTCCAGTGGCCTTCATCCAGCCGTGGAAAGGCCATATTTCCAATATTTTCTCATCCTAACCTTGGTTTATTTCGCCGGCTGGCCGCTCATCGCGCGCTCACCAGCCCAGCGGGCCAAGATGTTAAATAAAGACAACTTCTACGCGGTGGCTTTTTTGTTCTTGTCGGCCCTTAACCTGGCGACCAGTAAATACACCCTCATCCCGGCCATCTTCTTTCCCACCCCGGATCGGATCCTGGCCGTGTTGGTGGAGGATTTTAATTACCTGATTCTGGAATGCCTTTTCTCGTCCGGCAAACTCCTTTTAACCGGCTTTTTTTCAGGGGCTTTAGCCGGCCTAATCACGGGCGTGGCCATTGGTTTTTCCAAACCCGCGGCTTATTGGCTGAACCCACTGATCAAAATCTTAGGCCCCATCCCCCCCACGGCCTGGATTCCCATCGTCTTGGTGGCTTTCCCGACCACCTGGACGGGGGCCGTTTTCCTCATCGCCCTGTCGGTCTGGTTTCCCACCTCGGTGATGACCTCCAGCGGCATCCTCAATGTCCAAAACGCTTATTTCGAGGTCTCTAGCGCCTTGGGAGCCAAGCGGATCTACCAGATCTTTTTGGTGGGTATCCCGGCGGCCATGCCTTTGATCTTCACGGGCCTTTTCAGTGGGGCTTGCTCTTCCTTTTTAACCTTAATGACCGCCGAGATGGTGGGCGTAAAAAATGGCATTGGTTGGTACATCAACTGGCAAAGGGAGATGCTCTCCTACGCCAATGTTTACGCGGGTCTGATTGTCATCGCCATTTCCTTTTATTCCCTAATCACGCTCTTTTTTAAGATTAGGGATCGCGTTTTGGTCTGGCAGAAAGGCATGATCAAATGGTAGCGACCAATGTAGCCGAACGGGTGAGGACGCGCGGGGTCATTGACATTAAATCCGTCTCCAAAACCTATCCCCATCCCGATGGCTCCGAGGTGTTGGCTTTAGCCAAAGTGGATTTAACGATCGCGGCCGGGGAATACGTGTCCTTGATTGGCCCCTCTGGTTGTGGCAAATCGACTTTATTGCGCTTAATCGCTGGGTTAGAGAAAGCCAGCTCTGGCGCCTTAGAGCTGGACGGCCAAGTCATTGATGGCCCAGACGCCGATCGAGGTTTGGCGTTCCAGAACCCTTTTCTATTTCCCTGGCTCAACATCCACAACAACGTCGCCTTTGGTTTACGAGCCCGGCGGGTCTATCACCAACAAAAACATCTGGTGGGCCAGTTTTTGGAATTGGTGGGGTTAGGCAAATTCGGCCAAGTCTATCCCCATCACCTCTCGGGGGGAATGGCCCAACGCGCCTCCCTAGCCCGAGCTTTGATTAACAACCCCCGAGTCTTGCTACTAGACGAGCCTTTGGGGGCTTTAGACGCTTTTACCCGCATGACCATGCAGGATGAGATTTTACGCATCCGAGCCGAAAACCAGATCACCATGCTGATGGTCACCCATGACGTGGACGAGGCCATCTATCTGTCGGATCGGGTGGTGGTCATGACCCCAGGCCCAGGCCAAGTGGAGACCGTTTTAAACATCCCCTTCCCCCGACCGCGAGCCCGCAACAACCCAGATTTTTTAAGCCTAAGGAGCCAGATCTTGGAGATCCTCAATTTCGCCGGCCAGGTGGAAGAGCCGGCCTATCATATTTGACGGTCTAAGTATTGGCCGGCCTATCCTATTTGACGGCCAGGCTTGGTCGCTGAGCGACCAAGCCCCGCCTATAAGCGTTTAGCGCGTTTGACGTCCATCAACCCACGCCCAAGCTTATTTTATAAAAGGGAAAATTTATGACTAAAACCTCTGTCTTATCCATTTTTATCCTGGCCTTTTTGGCCTTGATCCTGGCCCCGACCACCAACGCCCAGAATCTAAAAAAAATCCGGGTCGGCATCAATGGCAACCTCTGCGAGGGCCCCAGCCACATCGCCTTGGAAAAAGGTTTTTTTAAGGAAGAGGGCCTAGACGCGGAGTTGATCCGCCTCGCCCCGGGGGCCAATTTTGAGGCCATCGCCTCCGACAAGATTGACGCCAGTTTTGGCCTTTTAGCCACTTTGATCCAACCGATTTCCAATGGCCTACCCATTAAAATCACCTCCGGCCTCCACACCGGTTGCGACAAGATTTTAATCAAACCCAATTCCAACGTGAAACAACTGGCCGATCTCAAAGGCAAGAAGATCGGCGTCCCGAGCCTAGTCTCTAGCCCTATTATGTTCGCCCGCCGGGCTCTATCCAAAGTCGGGGTCAAGGTCGGGGACAAAGACTCGGAAGTGGAATTTATTGTCTTCACCTCCGCCGAGCTACCCTTAGCCCTCAACAAGGGAGCCATTGACGCTATCTCGATTAACGATCCCGTGGCCTCTATAGCCGCGAAAGAAAATAACCTCACCATCATCCTCGACTCGGCCAAAGACCAACCCTTCGCCGACCAATACTGCTGCGCCGCCTACGTCTCGGCGACCCTGGCCGCCAAAGATCCCGAGACGGCCGCTAAATTCACCCGGGCCATGCAGAAAGCCGCCGCTTGGATCCATCATCACCCTGACGAGACCACCAAAATCCAAGTGGAAAAGAAGTACGTGGCCGGGG
>JAISYP010000158.1 GCA_031269825.1 Deltaproteobacteria bacterium | reverse complement strand
AACCGTCTAGTCTTCTCATTTAGGTGTGGCTCTAACGCGCCAATAAAGTCGCTAAATTAATCATGAGAGCATGGTATCATAATTTTTCATTTGTGTACAGTTTTTTTTGCCCAGTCCCTAAGCTCCATACCTAAGGCCACCAAAGTGGTGACGGGCGGCCACAGGAAACGGCCTTGGAAACCCCGTGGAGCTGGATAAACTGAGGTAAAAGGCTAAGCGCGCCAGCCAGTTACCAAGAATCCCGCGGCAAAAAGCCTCCCCAAAGGGTAACGCGATCTTATATTGGCTAAGTTGACCGCGTAGTTGGCGTGGGTACCCGCCTCAGCGGAGCCACCATTAATAAGGCTCCCTGGTAAGTGAGCCAATCCACCAGAACCGAGCCCATAAAATTGCCTATAAGGCTAAGAGTTAAAATCCTTAATAACTTCGCCCCCTTGATCCGCTTACGCGCCCAACGCTCCCGTCATGAACATACAATCGCCGGTATATATATAGCTCGCCCCCAGCCAAAAGAACCAATAGAAATCCCACTGGGAAGCCGCCGCCAAAGACTAAGCGAGTGAAAGCCCCCCATTGGTCGGTCGGCGACCCACCGGGCGCCTTAAGGGCGAAAATTGACCCAAACCCCATGTAGGCTCCGGCCAAGAGAGCTAGAATCAGTTAATTTTTTATAGCCATCCTCAATTTGGTCTAGCCAATACTAATGGTCGCGTCCATTATAAAATCCTCCGGGAAATAAAAATTACCTGGGTAGCCACCCGATGATCCCATAATTCACAAACGTTCAGTAGTTATAAGGGTCGCGGCGTTCTTGGATCAATCCTCGCCCCGCGCCCCAGACTGCCAGCCGAAGTTCTTCACCGCGGATAGCTGGCGTCATATATAATATCATGATTTATTTATAATTAGAAGTTATTAAAATCAAGTTTTAAAATAACAAACTGATATAACTTTTTTATTATTATTTAGTTATATATTAGCGTGTGTATATATATAAAATAATAGCGCTAATATAAATTAAATTTATATTAATTATCAGTTTTATATCAAGTCTTAAACGTTCCTAATATGCCAACTTTAGCCAGAATATTTATCTAACGACGGTGGCGTTGGGCCAGCAGACGATGATTAACTAGATTTAGTTAACGTTATTTATTAATATAATACTTTTATATTTTTTATTCATTAACTATCTTAAATACAATTAATTAATTAAAATAGATGGCTTCGCAAAACCCTAGTTTAATGGGAATCGTCAAGTAAAATAGTATTAATTTCAATAATTTATTAATTAGGTTTCCTGAATTTTGGCCTTTTCGCGAGACCATCAAAATAAACCAAATTTTATCTTGGTTAAGCCAAAGATCTGGGCGTCCATTACCTGCGGATCAGTCTGGCCCACGCGTCTTGTCTCCCTTTTATAAAGACAAAAAAACCGCCTTCAGGGAACCAAGACAAGCCCTTAAAAGACGGGGATTAAAATATAACCTCTGGAAATTAATGTTTTTTTAATATTAAAGCTGGTTAAATAAACCGCCCGAAAGCGTCCAAAATCTAGCCCTCAGAAGTCTGATCGCTAGACAAAAAACCCGGCCAAGCCGGGTTAAAATCTTTAAGCCATCCTGTTTTTAAACAAAACGGACAATATCCTCCAATGGTTTCCGAATCTTCGGCCTAACCTCGCGCTCCGAGGCCGGGTAACCGACGGCGATGACCAGGAAATACCGTTGATCCACCGGTAGCTCCAAAAGTTTGCCCAGTTTCGCCCGATCAAAAACCCCGGCAAAACAAGTTCCCAGACCCAGCGACTCGGCTTCCAAACAGATACTTAAAGAGGCCGCGCCCAAATCACCCTTGGCCCAATACTGGCTGTCCAAGAGACAGGCCACTTTCGGCATCAGAACCGCGTGATCCTCCAAAACGATAATAAAAGCCCCGGCTTTGGAAAGGTACTCATTGACCCCCAGTTGATGGGTACACTTGGCCACTTCGGGAACCAATTGGGGGTTATCGACCACCACAAATTTCCAAGGCTGGGAATTACACGCCGAAGGAGCCAAACGGGCCGCCTCCAAGCATTTGACCAGCTTTTCCCGTTCCACCGAGCGACCAGAGTATTGGCGGCAACTATAACGTCGGGCGGCCAATTCCAAAAAATCCCCCATCAAGAGCCTTCCTTTCCCAGGGTTAACCCTGGCCTAGCGGCGACAAAAACCAAAAACTAGCCCGATTTAGTCAAAATCCCCAGGCCGCGCCAAAAACAAGATCCGGGCTATTTTGTCTTAATGTTTTGTTTTAACGTCTTTTCACCGGTTTGGCCGCCTTAGGCGCGGCTTTAACTGGCGCGGCCTTGGCCGGGGTTCCGGCTTTGGCCGGGGCGCCCGCGGCCGTGGGAGCTTTAGCCGCTTCCTCGACCTCCGCCTTTAGACCCTTCGGCACGGCCACCACCGCGACGGGTAAATCCACCGTCCGCTCCAAAGACAACCCTTCCGGTAACTTGACCTGGGACAGATGCATGGTCTGACCTAAACCTAGGGCGCTCACATCCACGTCAATTTTAGCCGGGATAACCTCGGGTAGGCCAGAAACCTTAATGTCCCGCTCGCCTTGCTGCAGTTGACCGCCTTTTTCCACGCCCACGGCTTTTCCGGTTAAAGTCAAAGGCACCTGAACGGTAATGGGCCGCCCCGGATCGATCTTCAATAAATCCAAATGGGCCAAGCGACGGCTTAAAGGGTTGATCTGGATGTCCTTCAATAAAACCGGTTGAGGAGCCTGTCCCTCAATGGACAACGTAAACAAAGAACGCGCCCCGTCCGAGCGAGTGTAGGCGGTCTTAAACTCCGCGTAATCCAAGGTCAAAGCCTGGGACGGATCCTTTTGGCCATAAAAGATGGCGGGCAGTTGGCCGCTGGCCCGCAGGCGCCGAGCGGCGTTTTTGCCCCGCTCCTCGCGCGGCTTAGCCGATATGGTGGTATCGAGACCCATGGTCGGTCCTCCAATCAAGTAGACAGTTAGACAAAAAGTGAGCTGACGGAATCCTCATGATGGATCCGCCGGATGGCCTCCCCCAGAAGCTTAGCCACGGTCAGAACCTTGATCTTGGGTAAGGCCCGACCAGCCGGGGACAAGGGGATAGTGTTGGAGACCACCACTTGCTTAAGGGCCGAGTTTTTTATTCTTTCAATGGCCGGCCCGGAAAAAACCGGGTGGGTGGAGCAAGCCATGACTTCCTCCGCGCCCAAATCCATGATGACATCCGCCGCCTGAGTCAAAGTTCCGGCGGTATCGATCATGTCATCAATAATCAAGGCCCTTTTATTTTTGACCTCGCCAATGATGTTCATGGCCTTGGCCACATTAGGGCCCTCCCGCCTTTTGTCCACAATAGCTAGAGGCGCCGACAGGTGTTTGGCGAAATAACGAGTTCGCTCCACCCCACCCGCGTCCGGAGACACCAAGACGATGTTTTCCGTGCCGAATTCCTTTAAATAGGATAAAACCACGGGAGCGGAAAAGAGATGATCCACGGGGATATTAAAAAAACCCTGGATTTGGCCCGCGTGAAGATCCATGGCCAAAACCCGGGTCGTGCCAGCGGCGGTGAGCAGATCCGCCACTAATTTGGCTGAGATGGGCACGCGAGGAGCCGCCTTCCGATCCTGACGGGCGTAACCATAATAAGGTATCACCGCGGTAATCCGTCGGGCCGAGGCTCTTTTCAAGGCGTCAATGATCAATAACAACTCCATCAAGTTGTCATTAACCGGGGCGCAGGTGGACTGGATAACGAAAGTGTCCCGACCGCGAACGTTTTCGCCAATCTCCACCAATATCTCGCCATCGGAAAACCGCCGCACCTGAGCCTCACCCAAGGGTTGCCAAAGAGACTCGCTAATTTCCTGGGCTAACTCCAAATTGGAGTTGCCGGAAATCACCACTATATCATTGGGCATTGTAAATCCTCGACGCCTAGAACCGCCAAAAAAAATAGCGTCCAGCGCGCCATCTCAGGTCGGCTCCCCTAGAGCGAATTTAACCCACGTTCTTAGGGAAAAAAGACGTTTGGCTGGGGCGGAAGGAGTCGAACCTTCGAATGCAGGAACCAAAACCCTGTGTCTTAACCACTTGACGACGCCCCATCAACTTTTGCTCGAAATCGATCTTAAAACTACCTCTCAACTACCTCTCGCTAAAACCATAGCCCATAAAAAACTAGTCAATAAAAATAGTCGGTCGAAAAATATTTCCTCGTCAGCTAGAGCTAGTCCCTCGCCAGATGACCTAGATCCAGCTCGGTTCGCGTCGACCACCAAGACTGGCCCGATAAACTGGCTAAAGCTCGACTAGCCGCCGCCGCGTCCTGAAACAGAGCCCAAAAAGTTGGCCCACTACCCGACAAGCCATGGGCCAAACCGCCCAAACCCGCCAGCGCCGCCGAAACAGACTTAAGCTGGGGAGCTAAACGAAGAGCCGGGGCCAATAAATCATTTTCCCCTAAAGCGGGAAAATTAGACCCAAGCCGGTTCGTTGGCCACAGATTATTCTCATCGCTCTGTTTTGTCAAGGCCAATTCCTGGAAAACCCGCCCCGTGGCCAAGGGTAGTCCTGGATTAACTAAAATGACGTGGCGGGGTGGCTCGCCCGCCCAAGGACTCAAGATCTCGCCTCGCCCCTCGGCCAAGGCGAGGGGCGGGCCCAGAAAAAAAGGTAAATCCGAGCCTAAATTTAAAGCCAAAGTTTTCAGCCGCGGTTTTTCTAGCCCGGCTCGACGCCCTAGCTCCTTAATAATAGCCGCCGCGTCCGAGGAACCCCCGCCTAATCCCGCCGCGAGGGGGATCTTTTTATTAATATGAACCCGCCAAAACCCCAGCTCCGGCTTTTCGGCCCGTAGGGCCGATATAGCTTTTAAAACTAGGTTGTCCTGAACAAAGCCCTCGTCTAGGTTAACGTTTAGGCCCGCGTCTTGAGGGTCAGATCCCCCCTTTTCAAAAGTTAACTCATCGCCCGCCGCGCCCAAGGGCGTTAAGATTAACTCATCAGCCAGCTTAAGGCGAGCCATTAAGCTCAGTAAATCATGATACCCATCCGCCCGCCGCCCTAATACCTTCAAGAAAAGGTTAATTTTGGCGGGGGCCTTTAAATGGATGGTCGACCTACTATCTACTATCAACTAGCGACTACCGAATCTAGTGGCTAGGGGCGGTGATGATTTCCGCTGGGTCAATGACGTTCACCACCAGGCCATTGGCGACCTTAGGGTAGAAATAGGTGGCTTTCCGGGGCATGACTAACCCCTCTTCGGTCACGCGCAGGATCTCGTCGACCGAGGTGGGATTGATCACAAACGCGGCCCGGGCCGAATCGCTAATGACCGCTTTAACCGCTTCCGTGGTGGAGGAAAAATAGTTAAGCAAATCCGGATCGTCCATTTCCTCTTCCTTCAGTCCCAAACCTTGGGTGAAGAGGTACTGTAAAACGCTCACGTCTAGGGCGGCCAATTGTCTACAGGCGGGATCCCGCTCCATACGCTCTTGTTTGATCCGCTCCCGAACTTTCAGTAAATAACAGCGGTCAGCCCCGGCCAAATAAAGCCCAAAAACCGAAAGCCCTTTTTTATTGTCCTCGGCTAGTTTGCTGGACAGGATCCTCCGGGCCCCTTTTTCCCCATTAGGCGCGAAGGGATAATCTTTGATATCGGCCAAGGGGGCCAGGGCTTGTAAAATTTCCTCATTAGACTTATTTAGCCGCGTCAGGATCCGGTGGGTGGGGAGGATACACAGCCCAGGATCGCTCATGGGGCACAGGTAAACCATGACGTAATTGATGGCCGAGTCGTCGTCGACCTTCTTTAAGGTCTTTTTGATCTTGGCCGAATAGTTTAAAGCCGTCTCGTAACGGTGGTGCCCGTCGGCGATGTAGACAGTCTTATCCGCCAAAAAATGGGTCAATTTCCCCACCATCTCGCTGTTTTGGAGAAAACTAACCGAATGCGACTGACCAGAGCGCTCGTTAATGACAATATCTGGATCCGTCCGCGAAAAGTCAAACATGGTCTTTAAAAGCTGACCATCGGGGTCGGGAAAAAACCCAAACACCGGGCTCAACTGAGCCTTGGTCTTTTCCATCAAAGCCAGCCGTTCCATTTTGTGGTAACTGAAGGTCTTCTCGTGGGGCCGAACGCTAGAAGTGGGGGAATGAGGCTCTAGGCGCAACAAACAGATAAAACCATGCCGGGTCTGTTTGCGGCCACTGACCGGATGGATCCACTCCGTGTCCATCAAATAGATGGTCGGCCGCTCCCGGCGCGTCAAAACCCCGGTTTTGACCCAATCTTTTAAAAGCTTAGCCGAGCGAGCGTGCCAAGCGTGAGGGTCTTTATCCCGTGGCAACACCTGACCCAAATCCAAATGCAAAAAATTGTGGGGGTGACTATTGAGGTATTCCTCCCGTTGCGCGGGAGTCAACACGTCGTAAGGCGGCGAGGTCAACAACCCACCATGATCGGCGATTTCCTCATCGTTATAAACCAACCCTCTAAAAGGGGCTATCTTGACCATCCCACCAAAACCTCCAGGTAAAAACTGGTTGATTATGAACCGTTAACCTGGAAAAAACAAGACTTATTTACCCTCTCCCCACGTCCCCAGGCCCTTCTATATTATATAGTTACTCAGTAGCGGCCAATCTAGACAACCCCCGAAAGATGGGGCCCAACCCTAAACCCTAACCAGTAGCTGGATCTTTTGGTCAATTTATTTCATTATAGTCCTTGACAAGCTTGAAAATCAAATTTTTTATCTCAGTTAACTTCGTCCATTAAATAGATCCTTTAATTTTAAAATATTATTTTTTATATCATGTATTATTTTTTTCAAAGTTGGTTTGTTAAGTAGATTTATTCATTATTATTTTATAAACATATAATTATTCTTTTTATTAATATATTTTTAACCAATCCACGTTTTTAATAGGTTTTCGGCCTAGGCGCTTATTACCCTAACTAATTGATTTTAATCAATTTTTATTACCGGCCATTTTCTCTGTCTTGGCGAAGGCGTTTGTTATGGGAAAACCATAATAAAAGAGGAATAAATTCAGATCGTTAAAACTGAAAGTTGTTATTTTAGGGCTTTTCGCGAGGCGGCGTTCATGAGCCAGGTTAAAACCAGGTATGTTGGAGCCAGGCTAGAATAATTATAAAATTCTATAATTTACGTTTACAACCTAACCAACGCCTGGACAGGTTCTTGGTTGGCTAGCCCCAACCCCTCTTTGACGATAACTACATCACGCTGTAGGGATCCACGTCCACGGTCATGATGATCCCCTCTGGCAAGCTCTTCCGGAACCTAGGTAACCAAGAATCTAGAAGTTGACGCCGACCATCGTGGTCGTTAGCCCGAACCATAATTTGGAAACGATAACGGGCGCGCAGTTTGGCCACCGGAGCCGGAGCGGGGCCCATAATCTCTAACCCGGGGATATTGAGCCGCGAGGCTAGGTTTCTAGCGATCTTGGCGGCGGTCTCGGCTAAATTCTCTAATGGTTTTTCTTCTGGCCCGGCTAAACGGATGAGGGCCATCCGCCCAAAGGGCGGATAACCTAATTCTTGGCGGTAACCAATCTCTTCTCGGTAAAAACCTTCGTAATCATGATCCCTAGCCGCGACCAAGGCGTAATGCTCTGGATTGGCGGTTTGAATAATAACCTGACCTGGCCGTTCCCGTCGCCCAGCCCGACCGGCGACCTGGCTTAATAACTGGAAAGTTCGTTCCGCGGCCCGAAAGTCCGGGGCGTTTAGACCCAGATCCGCCTCCACCACCCCCACTAAAGTTAAAAAGGGAAAATCATGGCCTTTGGCGGCCATTTGCGTGCCCACCAGGACATCAGCCTGGCGTTGGCCAAAACTTTCCAGGATCTTCTTGAGCCCGCCCCGCTGGCTAGCGCTATCGGCGTCCAATTTTAAGGCTTTAGCCTGAAAATCCTTTTCCACCAGGTTATAAAGTTTTTCCGTGCCCACCCCCAAATACCTCACCAAAGGCGAGGAACAGACGGGGCAAACTTTCGGGGGATAGGCTTTATGGCCACAACCATGGCAGACCAAGGTCTGGTCAGCCAAAGTGTCGTCCACGGGAAACTCGTTGGCGCCATGAAGGGTTAAAGCCAGACTACAGTGGGGACAATGGAGAGTTTTTCCACAAGCCAGGCACATCGGCAAACTAGATAAACCTCGGCGGTTAAGAAACAACAAGGCCTGTTCGCCCCTAGCCAGCGTCTGGCGCAGGTTTTCCGCCAAAACCGGGGCTAAGGGCGGACGTCTTTTACTCTCTTGGCGCCGATCCAACAAAGTGACCGTGGGCAGAATCGATTGGCCCGGGCGGGATGTTAACCGTAACAAGGTCAAGCGACCATCTTCCGCGGCTTTGTAACTTTCCAGCGATGGGGTGGCCGAGCCTAAGATCAGGATCGCCCCTTGCTCCCTAGCCCGCCAAGCGGCTATATCCCGGCCATGGTAACGCAGGCCATCTTCTTGTTTATAAGCCCAGTCATGCTCCTCATCGACAATTATCAGGCCCAGGTTAT
Source organism: Deltaproteobacteria bacterium (assembly GCA_031269825.1). Lineage (GTDB taxonomy): Bacteria > Desulfobacterota > Desulfarculia > Adiutricales > Adiutricaceae > JAIROO01. The sequence goes on along the minus strand of JAISYP010000158.1, from coordinate 1,748 downwards.
TCACGGGAGCGAAGACCGCGCTTCTGGCTCCCAGGGCCAACCGGCTTTCCCCTCGAGCTAGCCTAAGCCAATGGTCATGGCGCTGGCCAGGCGTTAAAGCGGAATGAAGAACCGAGACAATTTCCTCGGGAAACTTCTCCTTCAGACGCCCTTCCAACCCCAAGGTCAAAGCGATCTCGGGAGCTAACCACAAGACCCCCCGGCCAGCCGCCAAAGTTTGGGCCGCCGCTCGTAGATACACCTCGGTCTTGCCAGAGCCAGTCACCCCAAACAACAAAAAGCCCCGCGTTCGGCCATCCCGCCGCGCTTCTTCCAACCCCGCCTCAATGGCCGTTAAGGCGATTTGTTGATCCGGGGTCAAATTAATAACCGGCGCGGTCGGCAAAGTGACCGCGCGGTTAGGATCATCGCGAGTAAGGGCTTTTTTTTCCATCTTGATCAAGCCCTTTTCGACCAAAGCTTTCGCCTTAATCATAGCGTCGGGCATGATCCGCCGGTAATGGCTTAAGGGCGTGGGCGGGGCGTTGGCGATCAAAGACCACAACACCTTGGCTTTAGGGCCTAGACGGGGAAAGGGTTCCGGTGGTTGGGTGACGGGAGATAGATACCACTCATAAGTATAATCCAAACCTTTGGTCTCGATGATCCAATCGATGGCCACTAAACCGTCTCTTTGCAGTTGATAGATCCGGTTCCGCTCTTTAAAAGATTTAAGGGGAACTTTTACTGGATAAAGATCTTTTAAGGTTTTTAAAGGCTCGTCCAGCGTCGGCGTTGGGGCTAACCGGCCAGCCTCAGTCAACTCAACCACGGCCTGCAACTTCGGCGTTAACCCACCGGGCAAAATTTCCTTAACGCACAAACCGATGGGATAAATATAGTATCGCGAGACAAACCGGGCTAGGCCCAAAAACTCTGGGCCAAACAATGGTTCCGCTTTCAAGATGGTTCTGATATTTTTATACGGGCCTTGACCTGGCGGCGGGCCCACGCTCATGACGTAACCGGAGAGCTCCCGACCGCCAAAGGGCGCCTGAACCATCTGGCCCACTTTAATGCCCAGCTCTGGGGGAATAAGGTAGGTGTAAAGATTGGGGGCTGGCGAGTCCACGGCCACGTCCGCGGTCAATGGTTCCGCGGTCGGCGCGCTCATAAATGGGGCCTGGGTCTCCAACTTCGCCTCCTAATCCTGACCAAAAAACTAACTCGCTCTAGTTAAGTTCCTAGGGTTGAGGGTTGTCCCAAGCGAGGGACTGGGCTAGAACAATAGAATTGGAGAATCGAGGCCAAAATAGTCTTCCTCATGACGCCCAAGATGGCGTAACCCCAAAGATGGCCCACCCGCTCTTTAAGTTATAAAATCCGCGCCAGAATCCCAGGCGGCCAGGCCAAACGCGTTAATAGCTTTTGGTTATGGTAAACCTAGATTGGTTTTGATTACCCCCGGATTACCCTAGACAGGGCTAGCGCTAGTCATCCAGACTGGATCCAATAAGGGCGAAAAATGATTTAATCTCCCGTTCAGTCGTCAGGTTAGAATAATAGCATATATAAATAATAATCCGTTAAAATTTTATGCGCGGCCCGGAAACTCCAACGTGTCCGCCTATCGCTTGTCTAAATTGATGACCAACCAAAAAAGCTCCAGACAGTTTTCGGCTCGATCCATACTTGATGGCTTCACGAAAACTCCTGTTTAAAGAAATTAAGTAAAAAAAGAGTACTAATATCAAAGAGTTAAAAAATTT
>JAISYP010000143.1 GCA_031269825.1 Deltaproteobacteria bacterium | reverse complement strand
CACTCGTCCTTTCAAAAAATCGCTGGAATCAATTTTGGAACTACTATATGCGCTGTGGTAATTTTTAAATGTGACTAGATCTAAAAAATGTTTTACAGTATATTGATGACCAACCCTCTGCCCTTCAGACCCCACCAATCTACCATTTTAAACGTCCAATCGCCTCCAGGCCAGCTTATGCACGTGCATTGTTGCGCTCCAGTATCTTTAAGGTCAGTAGCAAAATTAATGGCTATCTCTTCAGTTTGGGCTATGATTATGGGGCTTGATTTAGTTTGGGCTAGACCGTAAGCGTTAAATATCGGGTAGGGTGGGTTAAAAAATAAAGTTGCCTTCTTTTCAAAGCCTCGAGGTAGCCCATCATACCGATTATGGATCATACTATAACTCTCAATACTTTCAAGACCTACTATAGGACGTATGATCTGTGTCCCATATGATTGTTTCATGAAATAATGGATGTATCCACGGATAGTGCCGTCTGGATTATTATATTCAGCAGTATATTTTGAAGAAAGACCGAAATTGGAGTTTGGCCATACTCCATCAACAGTATTAGGTTCTGTTGAGGGATATACTATTTTCTGATTCCAACCAGCCATTTTGTCATTGAGCAATATTGAGCGAGGGCTCAGATCTATTCCTAAAATACGGGCTAAAGTGATGTGTCCGTGGGGTTGGGAAAGCCCGTGGATATGGATACCAAGATCAATTAAATTAACACCAGAAATACTTTGGGTTATATTAGCCCAGTTTGAAGTAACTTTATTATAATTAAAAAGTTGATTACCACGATAAATTTGAATTATATTATCAAAAGAACATTTATGAACTTGTTCGCTTCCCGGCAGAAGTTGACCCAAAACTTCTGCTTGTTTCAAGGCAACAGTACGGTTTAGGAGCTCATATTCAGTCAAGTGATTGAAGTCGTTCAGAGAAGCAACTGCTTCTTGAGAGTTAATAAGTCTATTATTAAACATTTAAGAACACCATTTATATAGGGTTATTGTCGGAGTCCCCAGAAGGGACTCCGACAGCAAGAAGAAAGAAAAATTTGGACAGGAAGCGGAATTGCTCCATATCAGAAAAAAGTAAACGCGCCATGCCTTCCACAACAACAAGAGAGGTGATTGCCTACCGTATCAGCGATTAACAACTAATTCTCTATATATAAGACTATTTATGGAAAGCATATTTACTTAAAAGCCTTTATATAAGCCAAAAGACTAGTCTTTATCGCGGTCAGACATCATTTTAGCAATTACAGCGTCAATTTCAGATACTACCCAGGCTACTGACCGATCCGAATTTTTGACAGGTTGAGGATATTTCCCTTTTTTGAGCCCACGATACAGAGTATTATTGGAAATCCTAAGCCGTTTCAAAACTTCCGGCTTTTTAATCAATTCTTCTCCGGCCATGTTTGACCTCGAAATTTACTGTTATGGTAGCCCAGGCCTTGGGCAACCGGTTAACGACACGCTCATGAGCAAAACAACTATGGCGGGTAAAAAGCCTCAAAGCGATAACCCTAGCCAGTCAGTAATATAGTTCTAGCAGTTGATCAAACAAGTAGCCGAAAATGATCTTTTGGGTATAAACAAAAAAAAATTTACTCTAGCAATTTCAATATGATTCCAAAAAAAAATTGATCTTTTTTGATCTGTGGCCCGAATTAGGTAATGGGTTGGTTTAGGTGACAAGAACCTTAGCCTTTCGTTTGTCCCAAAATCTTACTTTTTGGGTAGTCACCGAGTAGGCTTAGACCAGTTTTGGTTGGATTGGCCAGGCGGCATTCAGGATTCTGGATGGTTAGATTTTTTTGAGAGGCTGTGTTGATGTATCTGGTGGCTTAATCGAATAAGTAACTTTCCCCCCGAATTTGGCTGACTATTTGGATGGCCTCGAGATTCAGGGTAGCGAAATTGGCAATTATCAAGAACTTATTTTATCTTCCAGGCTAGTCGATATCTAGTCCATCCATGCTAATATTAAAATATCTTGACCAATTGGCTGGGGGCCTCTGGGCGTTTGGAAGATGGTGGCAAGAAAAACAGATGGTTAGGTAAAAGTGGGGGAGGCGAAAGAAGGAATTTGAGTCAGAAACATATTGTCGACTTCGCCGCGAGACGCTATTAGAAGCCTTCAGATATTATTGTGCGCCGTGAAAAGGCGCGCTCACCTAGCGGGGTAAAACTTTCCGCCCGGCAACTTTCTGTTGTTCCAGCCGATAGAAGACTCTTAGGGCGGGGAGGTAACTAAATGTCTGAGCTAAAGATCGAAAGTCCTTTCAAGTTTGGCCGCTATAACGCAGGCCGTAACGTAAGTGAACGCTGAATGGGCCTCGAAAAAATAGACGCTGAAGTTGCCCCTCAAATTAATAGTGGAAAGCCGCCGCTCTGGTGATGAAATCGTGGTAAGGCCAGACCGTTAATAGGCTCCTTGACAACAACAGTTAAACAGATTTTCCAGAATTCTGTTGGTCTGATTCTGCTTGATATATTTCTTCATAATCACTTCCCTCACTTCTTATTGAATGATATGACAAATTATATGTTTCCAGTAATATTCTTAAACATTTATCTATTAATGTAGATGTATTTTGTTTATAACATCTATCATGATTTATTATAGGATGTATTAAAGCAGCAGCACGTGTTTCTTCACATACTTTTCTTCTAAGTTCAAAATATAAATCAATTTTGCTAACTGTTTTGTCATCTAAAATTGATTGACATTCCTTATATAAATCTAAAAATTTATCTTCTTTTATTTTACTGTCAAATTTTTTAAAAGATAAAAAATTATATTTTTTTATATATATGTTTAGTTTATTTATTTCTTTATTAAAAGAATCATCTAAAGAAGTTTCAATAATGTCGCTAGGGTAAATTGGTGGAAAGCAGTGCAAATTTATATAGTCTTTTTTACTACTTATGAGTGGTCTAAAACGTAAATTATCATCATTTTCAAGTTTATAATTATACAAATTATCACATAAATCAGCAAAATGGTTTATCCTAATATCTATTGGTGTATATAAATAAGATAAAACATCATCTTTGCCAATAAAAAAGTGGATGGGCAATGTATAATTTTTATTAAAAATATTACGAGAATAAAATTTTAAATAAAAATTATCGTTGTAAAATTTTTTAAGTTCAAAAAAGTATCTAATATGAACTAATTTGTTATAAGTTTCAAAATAAAGTCGATTTTTTTCTGCGTGGAGAAGTTCGTTAAAATGTTCACACCATTTGTTGTCGTTTGCAAGACAATTCTTAAAATATTTTTCCATATCATTTATAAAAGGTGGCTTTTGTGAGTATTTAGGTTTATCCAAAATATCTTTATAATTAAATATAATACCATAATCATTGTAAAATGTATTTAATTTCGAAATAATTAAGTCCTTAATCGTATTATACTTTTTATCACTAGACCGTAATAAAGTATCTAATAAATCATAATCCAATTCAGTGATATTATGCAAAAAAATAGAAAATTATCGTTAATATTAAAATGTGTATAGTGTTTAACAATTCTTTTATTAACTTGATATGGTAAATCAAGTGTTAGTAAACCATTATGGGTATTAAATTTAACAACACGTAGTAATTCATCATCTATAGGCCTAAAAACATAAATTTTATCTAAATTTTTAATATTATCTAACAACCATAAAACATTATTTGGATTGAATTCTTCAAAATATAACTCAAATTTATATTCATCCTTGCAATTAGTTGTTATGTTTAAAGGTATACGTATATCCCTACTTATTCCAGTATGGAGTAATTTTTCATAATTAAAAAATATAGGTGGTAAGTTAATAATTAAATATTTATTTGAAGAAAAAAAAGAGTGTTATGGTAAAAGAGAACATTGAATTGTAGAAAATTCATGTAATATTGATTCTTCAATTGTAGAAAATCCAGACAATATTGAAGCATTAATTGGAGAAAGTTCATGTAACGTTGAAATATTAATAATTAATCCATAAATATAATTGATATATTCAGAATCAAATCCTACAGAATATTCAGTATTAGTTTTGAAACCATTAATTAAAACATAAAACAAATTTCTTTTCCTAAATCTTAAAGAATCTTTTACCAATAAATTTGTGGGAATCATCTCAATGCCAGTTTTAATATCTCTAGCATAAACTAATCCCTTAGATAAAGAATCCAATATTTCTTCTCTATTTTTAAAACGATTGCTTTTGATAACTTCATCAGAAGTTTTAACTAAATAATCATCTTTATTTAATATCATTGCCTTGTCTCTTTATCATGTCAAGATAATCTGCCCATTCCTGCATCATTTTTCGTCGTTCCGGCAAATACTCAGCGTAATTATAGGCAGCTCTTATACTATTTCGTTCCCCATGAGCTAACTGTCTCTCGATCCAGTCACGATTATAGCCTTGTTCGTTTAAAAGAGTAGAAGCTATAGACCTAAATCCATGAACAGTCATTTCTTCCTTGGAAAAATCTAATCGTCTTAGCCCAGCCAGTAAAGTCATATCCGAAATTGGTCTATCGTCAGACCGCATGCTCGGAAAAAGATATCGGCCTTTGCCAGTATAGTATCTGAGTTCATTGATTTTATCAAGAACTTGTTTGGCCAGAGGAACGATATGAAGCTGCTTCATTTTCATTTTTTCGGCTGGAATCTGCCATTCAGCGGCCTCCAAATTAACTTCCTTCCACTCAGCGTGTCGTAACTCTCCTGGCCTTACAAATACATATGGAGCGATTTGCAAGGCGATTTTGACAATAGAGTGGCCTGAATAACCATCTATAGCCCTCAAAAGCCCAGCAACCGCCATGGGCTCTTTTAGACTAGAAAAATGAGAATGACGCGCTGGTTTTAAGGCTCCCCTTAGATCGGCGGACAAATCATGAGTAGCGCGACCAGTAGCGATAGCGTACCTAAAAATTTGACCACAATACTGAAGACACCTATGGGCGGTGTCAACGGCCCCTCTGGTTTCTATTTTTCTAAGCGTCCCCAGAAGCTCAGGGGCGGATATTTCGTTTATTGGCCGTTCAGCCAAGAAAGGAAACAGATCCTTTTCAAGCCGACCTATGATACGACTAGTATAATTATTTTTGAGAATAGTCTTTTTATTCTCAAACCACTCCCTGGCGACTATTTCAAAAGAGTTAAGGATAACCGGTCTTTCGGCCTCTTTAAGGCTTTTTATCTTAAGAGTCGGGTTAAAACCCGCCTTAAGCGAGCGTTTGGCTTCAACCAATTTATCCCTGGCCTCCTTAAGGGAAACCAGGGGATAAGTACCAAAAGTTAAAGTCTGTTGTTGGCCGTCAAATCTGTGGTTAAACCTCCCCGATTTAAGGCCCGTAGGGGCGGAATATAGGTATAACCCATCGAAATACTTATATTTTTTAGGACTAACCGGAGGTTTAAGGTTTTTTAGGAACGTATCGTTTAAGGGCCTGTTGGCGTCGCCTTTTTGAAAAAAGTTCGCGCCATCAAAAATACCAACAATTGGGTGGGATGGTGGGATGTTAAGGATTCTTAGGAGATGGCCTGGGAACGTAAAAAGGCCCAAAGCCTTGATTTTATTGGGCTTTGGGCCTTCATGAAATTTTAAGAAACTATTAAATGGTGGAGCTGAGGGGGATCGAACCCCTGACCTCATGACTGCCAGTCATGCGCTCTCCCAAACTGAGCTACAGCCCCAAAAAACCAAGTTAGGCCAGAAAATACCTCGCCACTGGTGGTTCGGAATTAACTGAATCAGGGTGTTATAACACCCCTTCAGAAACTTGTCAACAGTTTTTTTTAAAAAAGAGCGTTTTTTTTCGCCCGCGCCAATTTAATTGACCCAGTTTGACCTTTAGGCTAACCCGAGAACCCGCTAGAACGCCGCGGCGAGCGCTCACCGGGTCGTTTTTGGGGTCATTCCTGAAGATCCTTTGGTCGTTTAACCGAAGACCATCCACTGGGAGTTAACGCTTCGGGCTAGTATTTCCCCCAATCCTCTTACAGCTCGACTCGGCCACACCGGAAACTGTGACAACAGATGTTGACGGCTAGCGGCAAAGAGGCGATATGGGCGGGAGTGATTTTTACCCGAAGATCCAGGACAGAGATCCGGCCGCCAAAACCCATCGGTCCTAGACCGGTGTTGTTGATGGCCGCGAAAAGGTCATCAGCCAAAAGTTGTTCTTCTTCGGTGGGCGGGTTGGATTCCAGGATTTCTAGTAAAGCTAAGCGGGCTAAACGAGGAGCCGACTCAAATGAGCCACCCACCGAGACCCCCACGTAAAAAGGCGGGCAGGCGTTGGAACCGGCTTGGGTGACAATATCCACCACCGCCTTAATTATAGATTCCCGGCCAGCGGTTGGCGTTAGGGAAACTAATTGGCAACGGTTATCGCAGCCGCCGCCTTTGGTCAGGACGCGAATGAGTAGTTTCTCGCCAGGAACAATGACCGTTTCTAGGCTAGCTGGGGAGTTGTCGCCCAGGTTGAGACGGGAGATGGGCCAGCAAGTGGATTTTCGCAGAAACGCGGTGCCATAAGCCGATCGCGCCCCTTCCTGGATGGCTTGATCCAGGGGTGGGCCAGCCAAGACCACTTCTTGGCCTATTTCCAAGCGGATTTGAGCTAAGCCGGTGTCTTGGCACAAAGGCAAAAAAGTTTTCGGAGATATTTCGCTGTTTTGAACCAGGCGCTCAAGGACGGAGCGACCCAATGGGGAAGACTCTTTTTTGAGGGCCTCGGTTAGATCCGATTTGACTTTGGGGGGTAGAACAAAGGCGGTGGTCAGGAAAAGATCCCGAACTTCCTCGCCGACATTTTGAGTAAAAATCAATCTCATAGTGGCTCTAGAAAAGTAATAGTTAGGAAACGGATAAGTTGGGGCGGCTGACCCACGTCACCTTCACAGGGGTTTAACATAAGGGCGCTCGACCAGTTTTCGTTGTCGAAGCTCCCGACAGTAGGCCTCGGCCGAAGCTTTGTCATCAAAGGCGCCGCTCATAACTCGGTGCCACAGTTTGTTTTTTTCCGTGACCTCAGAAATGGACACCGGAAGTCCGGCCACCTCCATCCGGGTTTTTAAGGCCAAGGCGTTTTGTTGTTTGCCGAAAGCCCCTAAAAGGACAGTCCATTTGGTCGGAGTAGGCGGAACTAGGGTGGCCTCAGGCTCCAGATTCGGCGGTGAGGGTTGGGGCGCCGGTCTCACCGGTGGCGGTGGGAGCTTCTTGGACTTTAGGGAGCCCTGGGGAGTGGGGAGAGGCTTGGACGTTGGGGCGGACAACCCACGGCCTACCGGTTCCATGCGGCTGATAACGGGGGCCATGCTTTGGGCGGCCGTGACCATGGGGCTAGGGCGGTTGGGATCCGGCCTGGGCTCAAAAAGAGGGGGCGTGGATCCCGGTGAAGTGGCGGGCGCGGGATTTGGCCCGGCCGTTGGCTTGGGCGTCGGCGCTGGGACTGGCTGCGGAGCCGGTTTGGGCGCTACCGCGGGGCCCGGCGGAATGGGGCCCTCGGGCGGTGGGCCACTTAAGCTGCCTGACAAAATGGGCGTTAGGCGGGGGACGGGCGGTTTATCGGGTGGCGGCGGATCTAGTTTGTCATCAAGCTTGGTCTCCAGCGTCGGCGTCTCCTCGGTCTCCTCGTTCGATCGGCTGGCCAAGGAAAAACCCACCCAAACCACAATAATAAAGACCGCCATCCACAGGGCCAAGGTTCGGTAGTTGAAACTGGACGTTTGGCGGAAGCGCGTTTTTTTGGCGTCTTTGGCTTCATAAGCGGCTCGGGAAAAACGGGCTGGGCCTCGACCACCGGCCACGGGGATTTTATGGCGAAACAGTTTGACGTAAGCTAGCGCGCCTAAAGCGAGGACGGCTAGGCTCGCTAGGATCAAATATAGAGTGGTCAAAGCGCCATTCCCTCCGTCCCACTTGGTCGCTCATGAAAGAATGGGCCACGGATGGGACTGAAAAGTGGGCGAAAAACCCGTATGTTGGTGAGGTGAGCCATGCGACGTATGTGTCCTTCCCGGGAAAAGCGCTTGGTCAATAAGAAGCGAGGCGCTCACTAATTCTGGAATCATGACTAACTACAATTGATGGCTTCGCGAAAACCCTAGTTTAAAGAAAGCGTCAAGAAAAATAGTATTAATTTCAATAACTTATCCATTAAGATTTGAATTTTAGACTTCTCGCGAGACCATCACAATTAAGACTAACTATATTATATAGTTACGCGGACTAAAAGGAGCGTGGCTTAAGGTTGGCCAGAGGTCGGATCGCCGTTTTTTGGCGTATCCTTTATTAGCGCGTCAACTTCTGGATTATCAACATTAGGATATAGATAATCCGTGGCCAGATTCGCCATGGGGAGGCGTTCCACGGGATTTTCCTCGTTCATCCCGCCGGAGTTTTCCATGGTCTCCAGCCCTTCTTCTGGGGACAATCGCCCTTCCCCAGACCGGCGGCGCCGAAAATACCGGATGGGGGTGACGATGAAACCCGAGGCCAGATAGAACAAGGCCAGGGGGAACAAGATGGTTTTGACCTTGATGATGGCCACGGCCAAGATAATGACGATGAGGGTCAAGGTCTCGAAGGGATGGTTGTTTTTAACGATGATCCGGTTTTTTAAACTAAAGTAATCAAGGTTAGAAACCATTAAAAAAGCCGTTACCACGGTCAGGGTCAAAATCAGGTAACCATTAGGCGTGATGGGGGAGCCCGCGAAGCGATAATGCCATAAGACGGTTGAGGCGATGACGCCCGCCCCGCCAGGGATAGGCAAGCCCTGAAAAAAACCTGGATCCCGAAATCCGGCGAAAACATTAAAACGGGCCAGTCTTAAAGCCCCGCAAGCCAAGAAAACAAAAGCGACCATTACCCCGAGGCTAATGGTTTTTTCTTCTGGGGAGACCAAATGGGTCAACCTTAATAGATTCGGTCTGAGGGCCCATAAATAGACCAAGAGGGCTGGGGCTACCCCAAAAGAGACCAAGTCGCAGAGAGAATCGTACTCAAGCCCAAATTGACTCGTAGTGTGGGTCATCCGGGCCACCGTGCCATCTAAGGCGTCCATGATGGCGGCTAGGAGGATGGCTACCGCGGCGGACACGAAGCGACCATGGATGGAGCAAATCATGGAATAGAACCCGAATAACAGGCTCAAAGTCGTGAAAAGATTGGGCAGAATATAGATGGCTCGACGATTCTGGCTTCGGAGTTTTCTTTTCTGGGACATGGGTAATGATTTGGTTATCCTTGAACGCTACCTAAAACTTAAGACTGGGACAGGCGAATGAACGAATTCACGTTTTTTAACCCAATTATCATTATACCATAATTGGGCCCTAAATGGAGAAATTTTTTCTAGGTTCGGAAAGGGGTCAAAACCCACCAATTCAAAGGCCAGCTGGATTTCGCGGATAATAGATTCAAAGGCTCTTTATTTTGAAGGTTCTCGAGCCCATCCTTTCGTTAAATCGCTACAAAAGTTGTTTTTTATGGGGCCAAGGCTGGTTGGCCCCTAAAATTTTAGCGAAATATATTGGCCGCTAGGCAAGTTATGGTTTTATCGGGGCGTTCCCGCTTAGACGCGTGGCGCGCCAGTAACGTCGATGACCGTTCTCTCGCCACTATAATCAATAGAATTAACTAGAAGGAAAAAGAAGACCCATTTTTCCAATCTGACGTTATAGCCGCGACGGGCTCCTGATTTTGGTTGATGGCAAAGATAGATATAATTGTCATTATTGTTAAATTTGTCGTATACCTGAACAGGGATTGGCTCTAACTTGAAGGGCGATTTTTTTTACTAAAGACTAAGCGAACAAAAAATGTTGGTTTCGAAAATGGTGATTGGCTTTAATAACCAGGCCGGGAAAACTCCTCGCTGGGGTGACCTGATGGCTGACTTAGGGGCTGACTTGATGGCTGACTTAGGGTTGACTTAGGGGGCTGACGTGGGGGCTGACGTGGGGTCAACTTGGAGGCTAACTTGAGGGTCGACTTAGGGGCTGACTTGAGGGTCGACTTGGGGGCTGACTTAGGGGCTAACTTGAGGATCGACTTAGTGGTGGTGGCTTCGCGAAAAGCCTAGTTTATGGGAAATCATCACATAAAAGAGTATTAATTTCAAGAACTTATCAAATAGGCTTCTTGAATCAGGGACTTTTCGCGAGACCATCAGTGGTGACTTGATGGCTGACTTAGGGGCCGTATTAAGGGGAAACTTGGTGGAAAGTTGAGTGTCCACTACAGATGACGACCCGAGGTTAGAAGCTCAATGGCTGACTTAGTGGCTGACTTAGTGGCTGACTGATGGCTGACTTAGTGGCTGACTTGATGGCTGACTTGATGGCTGACGTGGGGGCTGACTTGAGGGTCGACTTAGGGGCTAACTTGAGGGTCGACTTAGGGGCTACTTAGAGGTGACTTAGGGGCTACTTAGGGGCTACTTAGGGGTGACTTAGGGGTGACTTGATGGCCGTCTTAAGGGGAAACTTGGTGGAAAGTTGAGTTCCACTATAGATGACGACCCGAGGTTAGAAGCTCATTTTATCCCCAATATACTGACCTTAAATCTCTGGGTGAAAGAGTCCGTAAAAAACGGTCTTTCCTCTTTAGTTAATAAATATGGAACCCAACTCACAATTGAGAGTGAAGAACTGGGAAACCCTGATTAAACAAGGGGTTACCGAGGCTCTGGGTCTTGGTCGGGTCGGCGTGAGGACTCTTCGGATATTTGACGTTATTTTCACATCTAATATGAAGTATTAAAGAGTTTTAAAAACAAATTAAACCCCAATGACATAATTATTAGTAAAGTAATTATTCATTGATTTGTTCAACAAAGTCGCGGATCAAGTTTTCTTAGCGAGGGATTTGACCTTAACCCAGCCACTGATGGCTATACCCACTTTTCCACTCGCCTTGCTCTAATTATGGTTGGTCTTCGTTTATCTCTGATAGTTTACGGATAATCACGGATAGTTACGGATTATCAGGAATTTATCGGCGTCCGCTGGTTGAGGATTTTGGCTCAAGTTTTATTAAGGTCTCTGGGGCGTTTTTTCCCGACTCGCGGCGTTAATTGTCGCGAAGAGCTCTTTTTTTGCGGCTTTAGCTTCTGTGATAAGTTATTCCGTTTTTAAGTTCTAAGCTAAAATAAGACTAGAAAATTGTTCCGTGGTCAGTTTTGGTTTTCCTTGGCTCGCTCTTGGATTATGGTTGAACTGGAAAATCTATTTTTTGGGAAAAGAAAAGTGATTCCCCTTCGGAAGATTACAGGGGCCAACTGACTGAAGAACAGGTAGCGTTAAAATAACTATAATCACTGACAGACCCTTCATGGCTTATTAGGGTATGGACTTATGTTCCTGATTTTTGATTATATAAATACCTAAAAATGCGCGTTTCTCTTTATAATTTAAAAATTTTATAAATAAAATTAGTAGCGTTAAAAAGTCCATTTAGATAATTATTTATGAATCTTTTATAATAATAAGAAATGGCGAAAAGAGTTTTTTAGGCTAAAACATAGATTTTTTATACTAACAAACCTGTTCGTTGGGGGCGAAAAAAAATGTTTGCCGAAAAAATTTAAGTGTGTTAATAATCCTAAACTAGATCATTAATAGGCGCGTTGGCGGGGGTCTTGTTCCGCCAAAATGGGCTCATTGATAAATTTGAGGATTATGGCTAAGCGTTACAAAATATGCGTCATGAGCGAGGGGCGTGGGCCCTTGACCATTCGGAGCTTTACGGCTTCCCTTGTGGGGTTGAAGCTGGCCGTGATCATTTTGTCTTTGGTCTTTGGGGTCTTGGCCGTCTATTCGGTCTACGCTTTCCGAACCTTGAGCGCTTTTCGGGGTCAAGGTTTGGAGATGGAAATCCTCAAAAGCGACGAGGCCCGCAAGAATCGTCAGATCGAGGCCATTGGCGAGCGAGTGGAGGATTTTGACCGTAAGTTGGCTAAGTTAAAGGTTTATGAGGATTCGCTACGTTTGTTGTCGAAGGATCTCAATAGCCAACTGGGGTTACCGGACGCCGCGGAAATTGAGAAAGTTTGGCCAGCTCTAACCAGCGCCGTGTCCTGGACGTGGGGCGGGTTGGATGGAAAGGGCGGCCAGGATCCCAACCATTCCCGGTTCCCGACGCCCAATCCCGCTGAGGTCATTAAGGGCTTACACCAAGATTTAGATCGTTTGGAAGCCAGCGCGGCGGCCATTGATTTGGCCGTGGCTGAGTTGACCGCGGTTTTGGAAGGCTCCCAAAGTTTATTGTCGGCCACCCCCTACATTCTCCCGATGACCAACTACCGATTTACCTCGGGGTTTGGTTTTCGGAAGTCGCCTTTTGGGGGTTGGTCGGGCCTCCATCAGGGGGTGGACTTGTCCGCGCCCGTGGGCACCCTCGTTTACGCCCCCGCCGATGGGATTGTCCTGACTTCGGACTGGTCAAAAAATGGTTATGGGTTGATGGTGACCGTGGATCATGGTTTTGGCCTATCCACTCGTTACGCTCACTTATCGGAAAGCTTGGTCGCGCCAGGCCAGAATGTTCTGCGGGGCCAGCCTTTGGCCAAAGTAGGCAACACTGGTCGCTCGACTGGGCCTCATCTTCACTATGAGACGATTTTGGGCGGGGTGGCCGTGGATCCCCTCTTTTTCGCGCCCGCGATCCGAGACACCGCCCGTTCCGTTCCCACCCCTCGAGAATCCCAAGAACCCTCTTGATTTGGCCTTTACCGATAGACGGCTAAGAAACCGGATCTTTTATTGGGCCGGCGTATAGTCTATGTTAAGTGGATCTAGGCCGCTAAATCATAAAGGACACTCCTTTTATAATGATAAATATCTTTAAGTTAATTTTTGGTAGCGCCAATGACCGGCAAATTAGCCGCCTAGCCCAGCGGGTGGACGCCATCAACGCCTTGGAACCCTCGATTCGGCGCCTTTCAGATCCCGATCTGGCCGCGAGCACGGCGCGCTTTAAGGAAAGACTGGAGCGGGGGGAGCCTTTGGCGGATCTGACGGCGGAAGCTTTCGCCGTGGCGCGGGAAGTGGGGGCCCGGGTATTGGGGCAGCGACATTTTGACGCGCAGCTGATTGGGGGGCTAGCCCTACACGACGGAAAAGTGGCGGAGATGAAAACCGGGGAAGGCAAAACCTTGGCGGCGACGCTCCCAGTTTACGTTAACGCCCTCACCGGCCGAGGGGTTCATGTGGTCACGGTCAACGACTACCTGGCGCGCCGGGACTCGGAATGGATGGGCAAGATCTACCATTTTTTAGGGCTATCCGTGGGCACGGTGGTGCATGGCTTGAACGACGTGGAGCGGCGCTCGGCTTACTTTAGCGACATCACTTACGGCACCAACAACGAGTTTGGGTTTGATTACCTGCGCGACAACATGAAGTACCGTTTGACGGATTTTGTCCAGCGAGAGTTTCATTACGCCATCGTCGATGAGGTGGACTCGATTCTCATTGACGAGGCTCGCACGCCGTTGATTATTTCTGGTCCGGCCGAAGAGTCCACCGAACAATACGTTCGAGCCGATCGGGTTGTCCCCAAGCTAAAAAAAGAGGTGGATTACGTTCTGGATGAAAAGGCTAGAACCTCCAACCTCACCGAAGAAGGCATCGCCAAAGCCGAAGCCTTTTTACAAGTCCAAAATCTGTATGACCCGGTAAATTTGGACATTCTCCACCATATTAGCCAGGCTTTGAAAGCTCACGCCCTTTTTGTCCGGGATCGCGATTATATGGTCAAAGACGGGGAAGTGGTCATCATCGACGAGTTCACCGGGCGGCCCATGCCGGGCCGCCGCTACTCCGACGGGCTCCACCAGGCCTTGGAGGCCAAAGAGCGGGTTAAAATCGAAAATGAGAACCAGACCCTGGCCTCCATCACGTTTCAGAATTATTTCCGCATGTACGAAAAATTGGCCGGCATGACCGGCACCGCCGACACTGAGGCCGCGGAACTCCATAAGATTTATAACCTGGAGGTGGTGGTTATCCCCACCCACCGGACGATGATCCGCAAGGATTTTCCGGATCAGATCTACAAGTCGGCGCGGGAAAAGTATAACGCCGTGGTCGAGACGATCCAGGAGCTTTACGACAAAGGCCAGCCTGTTTTGGTGGGCACGATTTCCATCAATAACTCCGAATTGGTCTCAAATTTACTAAAGGTCAAAGGCGTGCCGCACCAGGTTTTGAACGCCAAGCACCTAGAGAGCGAAGCCATGATCGTGGCCCAGGCCGGGCAACCTAATTCGGTCACCATTTCCACCAATATGGCCGGTCGGGGGACGGATATCGTTTTGGGGCCTGGGGTGCCGGATTTGGGGGGGCTTTTTATTTTGGGCACCGAGCGGCATGAGTCCCGGCGGATTGACAATCAGTTGCGGGGCCGAAGTGGTCGTCAGGGCGATCCTGGTCAATCGCGCTTTTTCTTGTCTTTGGAGGATGATCTCCTCCGGATTTTTGGCGGGGAGCGTTTTCGAGGCATTATGGCCCGGATGGGGATGGGCGAGGGGATGAACATTGAGTCGTCCATCATCTCCCGGAGCATCGAGTCGGCCCAGAAACAGGTCGAGAGCCGTAACTTCGAGATTCGTAAACATCTATTGGAGTATGACGACGTGATGAACCGCCAGCGGGAGGTGGTTTATAAACAGAGGATCAAGTTATTGTCGGGCGACCATTTGGAGGATCATGTCTTGGATCTGCTCGACGAGGAGTCCCAGGTCTTGGTTCAACAGTTCGCTGATCCCAAAGAAGGCGTCAACGTCAAAGTTCTGGCCTTAGAATGCTTCAATCGGCTAGGGTTCTTCCCTAATGAGGCGGAATTGGCCAATCTGGAGGGTGAGGCCTTGCTGGATTATATTTTCGATGGGGCCAAAGACTTTATCCAGACCAAGTTTAAGGTTTTGCCCGAAGAGCGGGCTAATGACTGTTTTCGGTACTTTTCCCTCAAAGCTCTGGATAGCCAGTGGAAAGATCACCTCTTGTCCATGGATCGACTTAAGGAAGGGATTGGTCTTCGGGCTTACGGCCAACGCGATCCTTTAAGGGAATACCAACGCGAGGGGTTTGAGCTGTTTGAGGAGATGATCGGCCGGGTGCGTCGAGACACCGTCTCCTCGATCACCAAAGTTCATGTCGGCGAGCGAGAATATAATTTTGATGTCTTAACCCCGCCGCCAAAGGTTATTCTCTTAAGTCAGGGGGGCGGCGAGTCGTCCAAGAGCGAGGCGATTAAAAAGCGGCCCGAGCGCCGGGATAGCTCCAAGATTGGCCGTAACGACCTTTGTCCTTGCGGCTCGGGCAAAAAATATAAGCACTGTCACGGGGCTTAAAAATTTGGCTTGTTTTTTGCTTGTCTTCCAGTCGGAATCTTAATCCACGGCTAGGAGGCGACCATGGCCTTTAATATTTCTGAGCGGATCTCCTGGGGCCGCGAGCGTATCGCCAATACCCCCCCCTCCAAACTGATCATCGGGATCCTGGCTTTGGTTCTGGCCACGGCGGCTTTTGGCTATTTTCTCTTCGCTAACAATAAAACCAGCTATGAGACGCTCTACAGCGAACTAAGCCCCGAAGACGCTGGGGCGATCACGGCGGAGTTAAAAAAAGCCAACCAACCTTATCGCCTGGCCGCCGGCGGGACGGCCATTGAGACGCCCCTGGGGCAGGCTCAAGAGATTCGCTTGGATTTGGCCATGCGCGGGCTCCCCGCCAAAAGCGGGGTGGGGTTTGAGATTTTTGACGACCAAAAGTTGGGGGTGACCGACCTCCAACAAAAGATAAATTTGCAAAGGGCCGTCACCGGGGAGCTGGAGCGGACGATTTCGCGCTTTCCAGAAGTGACCCACGCTCGGGTTCATCTGACTGTCCCCAAAGAAACGCTTTTCATTGAAGACCAAAAAGATCCCACGGCCTCGGTGGTTTTGACCTTGCGCCGGGGAGCTGGGTTGGAAAAACTCAAACTAATGGGGATTGTCCACCTGTTAACCTCGGCCATTGATGGGTTAAGACCGGAAAACGTCTCCATCATCGACACCGAGGGGGGGCTTTTATGGAGCAAAGACTCCCAAAAACCAGGTATGTTGAGCGATGACCAGTTAAAACAAAAACGCGCCTACGAGCGGGAGTTGGCCAACCGGGTCAACGCCATGCTAGAAAGAGTGCTAGGTCCTTACAAGGCCACCACCCAGGTCAATTGCGAGTTGGATCTGAAGGAAGTGGTCATGAGCGAGGACATCTACGATCCAGAAAGAACCGCGGTTCGGAGCGAGCAAAAAATCCAAGAGCGATCCACGGGGCCCGGCCGGGCCATGGCCGGCATCCCCAACGCCACCTATGAGCTGGGCACGGCTAATCGTCAGAACGCCAACCAAGGCGGCAATCAGGAAGTTTACTCGCGCACCGAGGAGACCACCAATTATGAGGTCACCAACGTTAAAAGAAAGACCGTTTCGGCTTCTGGGGATTTAAAGAAGATCTCCGTGGCTGTCCTGGTGGATGGCATTTTTAACATCGCCGAGGATGGAACCAGGGTTTTCTCGCCCTTACCGGAGGAGAAACTGGCGATGCTCCGTCAAGCCATCCGGGACATTATCGGGTTTGACGAGGCGAGGGGGGACAGCGTGTCGGTCAGTAGCCTAGAGTTTTATCGCGAGGAAACGGTCAATGTTTGGGCGATCTTTATTTTGGATCTGCTCCGGGAATTTGGGCGCCCTTTCATCAACTTACTATTAATTATCCTGTTCTTCTTGTTTGTTATCCGGCCCATCCTCAATTGGCTAAAAAAAGAGGTGGAGCCCATTGGCAGTGGCTCGGAACAGGCGGTGTTGCCGGATTACCCTGGGGGCTCGGGGGATAGCTTACCCTTACCGCTGCCGCCCCGGGAGCGGGTGGACATCACCTTGGCTAGTGGCTCCCCCGAAGAGCCCTTAATCCCGGAACAACCGGCTGGGCAGGATGTGGATCTAGTTAGTTATGAGGATGAGTCCCCAGAAGAAGTCGAGGAAGAGGAACTGGAAGAGGAGGCCCAACGTCTAGCCTATGGCCAATTAAACCGCGACAATGTCATGCCCCTAGCGAAGGAGAACATGGAGAAGACGGTGAACTTGTTAAGACGGTGGATTGAGCAAAAACCTTTGGTCGAGGCGCGGGAAAAATAGAAAGATGGTCATTAATGACCATCAATCTGGGGTTATGGTAAAATCTTCAAGGTTAATCTTGAGAGGTCAATTTTAGGGCGAAATTTCGCCCGCCGCCTAAGCTTCAATCCGACGGAGGGACAAGATGGCCAGTGACGACAATAAGCCTATTCCCAAGGAATTGAGCGGTCCAGAAAAAGCGGCCATCTTTCTTTTGACCATGGGCGAGGATTTTACGTCGGACATTTTCAAGGAACTGGAGGATATGGAGATCAAAAGTCTGGGCCGGGCCATGACCGGGATCCAGAATGTCTCCCCCAGTCAGATCCAGGATGTTTTGTACGAGTTCACCCAAACGCTGACCGAGCCGGGGGAGATAAGGATAAAAGGCGACGATTTCTTTAAAAACACCATTGGCCGGGCCTTGGATGGGGATCGGGCGGGCGGCCTCATCCAGGACGTCAATTCCCCAGTGCCTTTTTCCAACATCAAAAATATTGACGCCAAATCCCTGGGTATATTTATCCGCAACGAGCATCCCCAGACCATCGCCTTGGTTCTGGCCCACCTAGATCCCGGCAAAAGCGCCC
Source organism: Deltaproteobacteria bacterium (assembly GCA_031269825.1). Lineage (GTDB taxonomy): Bacteria > Desulfobacterota > Desulfarculia > Adiutricales > Adiutricaceae > JAIROO01. The sequence continues at coordinate 2,957 of JAISYP010000143.1, read as the reverse complement.
AGATCATCTCGGAATTCCCTGAGCCGCTCCAGCAGGACGTTATGTTACGCATCGCCGATCTGGAGCCGGTGGATTTTAGCGTCTTGGATGAGGTCGAGCAAGTGCTGCGGGAAGAGATCAAAGCCCAGGGTCCCGTTGGTGGCCGACCGGCTGGCGGCTCCAGCACCGTGGCCGAGATTTTGAACCAGGTTGACCAAAACACGGAAAACGCCATTTTGACTAAGCTAGACGAAGAGCGGGGCGATTTGGCCAACGAGGTCAGGAAATTGATGTTTGTGTTCGAGGATTTGATCAACGTCGACGACCGCTCGATTCGGACGATCTTAAAGGAGGTCAACAACGACGAATTGACGTTGTCGTTAAAGGCCGCTTCCCCAGCCATGCAGGAAAAGATCTACTCCAACCTTTCCGAGCGCGCCGCCGACATGATTCGCGAAGATTTGGAAGCCATGGGACCAACCCGGATGGCCGACGTGGAAAAGGCCCAGCAGGCTATTTTGCGGGCCGCCAAAAAGTTGGAGGCCGAGGGCAAGATAGTCATTGGCAAGGGTGAGGGGGATCAGTTTGTTTAAAAGATTTTCCCCCCAAAACCAGGCCGCGGCCGAGGCCTTGAGCCAAGCTCGGGCGGAAACGTATGTTGGTCAGTCCTTTAACCCGCCCCCCCGGGGCGAGTCGGGGCATTTTAAGGATTTTTCGCCCAAAAGGCCTGGCCAGTCCGCCTCGCCTAAGGTTAAGCCCACCCAACCGCCGGATCTGACCCCGCCCGCCGCGGCTGGCTCAGATAAAACTAAATCTGAGAAAAATGATCTTGGCTCTCACCCGCCCAACCGGGCCGAGCCTTCGCTCGGTTATCTTTTTACCCCCTTTGATCCAGGTAAACCCACGAGTCAAGGTTTTGAGGCCAGCCACGCGCTGGCCGAAAAGACCTATGAGTTTAGCCAGCTAGACGTTAAAGACGAGCGTATTGTTAACACCCTGGAACGAGCCGAGAAAAAGGCTCAGGAAATGCTAGTGGCGGCGGAGCGTCAGAGAGAGGAACTTCAAGATCAGGCCAAGAAGCGGTGGGAGCTGGAGGCTAAGGAACTACGACAACAAGGGTTAAGCCAGGCCGAAGAGGTCAAAAAAAAGGCCGAAGTCGAAGCCGAGCGGATCTTGGCGGCGGCCCAGGTTAACGCCGAGGAGCTAGGAAAAGCGCGCGAGCGAACCCAAAGTTATGAGGCGGAAATTGAAAAATTAAAAGCCGAGCTTCAGGCGGCTCAAGATAAACTCGCGACTCAGGATATCGATATTAAGGCCCGAGAAGAGGAACTGGCCAAGCGAACAAGCGCCTTTGACCAAGAAAAAGAAAAGTGGGCTGAGGACGCGGCTAAGGAAAAGCTGGCGGCCACTGAGGCGGGGAAAAAAGAAGGCCTAGCCCTGGGCCAAGCCCAGGGCCACGCGGAAGGTTTGGCGAAAGGTCAAACCGAGGGTCGACAGCTCGCTTTGGAAAAAGTCAAGGGGCTAATGGCGGCTTTGGCCAAGGTTAATGATCTGTGGCCGGGCCTGTGGGAAGCCAATGGGCCGTTTATGGTGGAATTGGCCGTGGAAGCGGCCGAGGCCATGGTCAACCGGGAGATTGAAAACGGTCAAGGTTTGGCCACGGGGGCTTTTAAGGCTTGCGTGGGTTATTTAAGCCAGGCCCATGAGGCCTTGTTTAGGATTTGTCCCGCGGATTTAGCCGAATTAGAAGCGGCCCAGGCGGAGACGCGAAGTCTCATGGATGGTCTGGTGAAGATCAAATTTATCCCGGATCCGACTTTGGGGCCCGGCGATTTGATCATGGAAGCCGACGTGGGGCGTTTGGACGCGACCATGAAAACTCGGCGCGAGAAGGTCATGACGGTCTTAAATCAAGCTTTGGCTCAAGGGTTTACGGAGGCGGGCGCCAAACCGAGCCCGCCCACTTCGTCAGCGGCTCCCTCCCCAGAATCTTCGCCAGGTTCTTAAGAATGAAGAAAGAGGCGCTAAACATTTGGGAACACGCCCAAGGGCTTTTGGAGCTGGTTTACGCCCGCGGTCTAGATCAAGTTCCCGAGATGGACGCGGCCGCCCAAGGGGCGGAGCTATTGGCGCCCTTTATTGGTCAACCGGTTTTCGGGGGCGATCCGGAAAACCAGCTCGTTTTAACCCGGCCTAGGTTACTGGATGTGGGGTGTGGCGGGGCTCATTTTTATCACAGCCTAAAAAAAAGAGGGTTATTAGTTGATTATTTTGGCCTAGACTCTAGCCACAAGATGGTGGGGCGGGCCAGAAAAGCGTTCGAGGTCTTGGGTCTGGATCCCCAAAGGATCCTTTTAGGGGCCGTAGAGGATCTGTGGGAGAGGCGGTTTGAGCTGGCGGTGGTCATTAACGTTTTGACCTTTTGCCCGGATTTTCGGGAGCCATTGGATCGGTTGGTGGACGCGGGCGTGAAGGCTTTGGTCATTAGGGATAATTTTGGGCCAACCACCACCATCCGTTGGGAGCCAGACGGTTATTTGGACGAGGGTTTTAACCACCTCAAGGGTTATTGGAACCAATGGGGTAAAGACGAGGTGAGTCTTTTTTTTCAATCGCGCGGATTCAGGACGGAGTTTGTCCTGGATCGCCGAACCCAGGGACAGGTGGAGATGGTGGTGGACAAACCTTACCATTGGTCGTGGTTGGTGGCCAGTCGACTTTAAAGCTCCCCCGCCTTTTTTGTTTCACCCGCGCCAGAAATCTGACCTCAATAATAGAAACTCCCGCTGTTTTAGGCGGATCTCAACGAATCCCCCACCAACTTTCTTAAGCCCTGGCTCAATAAGTTTAACTTAATATCTAGTGTACTGGAGCTAAAATCAGTTCACCCTTTATCAATCAAAAGAGCTTCCCCTGAACTTGAGCCTTGGACGCGGCCAGGGCAGACTTAGCCCGTTCAACTTTGGCCAATATATCTT
>JAISYP010000097.1 GCA_031269825.1 Deltaproteobacteria bacterium | reverse complement strand
TAGGCGCGAGTCAATAGAAAAATGAGATAATTGATATAATTATTTTTGATTTGACCCCGAAACGACAGTTGTTCCGTCATGGGTCAGGGGGCAGGAATGGTTTTCACATAGGTATCTATCTGGGTAAGATGAACCCAGAGAGTTATTTAGAGCCCAAATAGAGTGAAAACCCCGCCAAGCCTCTTTGTCCAATTATTACTCAAGTCACGGCCTGAGGTCGCTTTCTCCAAAACCGTCGTCCCGCTAACGGTTAGGTTGTTTTAGACACCAAGGGTTTCCATGAGCAATGGCAAGAAAGCGGCGAAAAGGATGGCGGGCAAACTATTGGAGATGTTAATAGCCGGTCGTAGCCCTAGCATATTGAGGCCAATGGCCATCACCAATAACCCGCCCACGCTTTGGAGGCAATTGATGGCTGGGCCTAAGAGCGGGGACAAGAAAGCGGCTAGGATTGTCAAGCCACCTTGGTAGACCAGAACCGCCACGGACGCGAAAATAACGCCAGCCCCAGTCCGAGAGGCCAGAATCAAGGTGGCGAAAAAATCGATCATGGTTTTGGCGAAAACGGTGGTTCGGCCTAAACCTAGACCTTCCTCAAAAGAGCCGACCAGGGCCATGGCCCCAGCGCAAACCATGACTGACCCAGAGACCAGGCCCTGGGAGAAGAGCGGGTTTTGGGAATTAACTTTTTTCTTCAGACGTTCCGCCAAAGCGTCCAACCTTTGGCTTAAGCGGAATAATTCCCCAGTCGCGGCCCCTAAAACCGCCGACAGGATGACGATGAGGATGTTGGTGTCGCCCAAAGTCATTTTTAGGCCAATAGCCAATAGGCATAATCCGAACAACTGGAAGATCAAGGTTTGGAGTCGTTCCGGCAAACGGCTACCAACCAAAAGCCCGACGCTGGATCCAGCCACGATGACCAGGGCGTTGATGACCGCTCCACAGGGAAATACCACGTTCGCCCCTCCCCAATTAACCAAAAAAAGACGTTTAAAGGTTTTGGCCCCTGAGAGCCCATTTGTCAGCCTTTTTATCATAAATCGCGCCTTTATGGCCAGACTTCCCGCCCCACGCCTTTTAAGATGGTTGGTCAATTGACCAGACCACGTCCGGACTAAGGGGCTGGACGGCGCTGAAATTTTCTTAATAGATTATTTTAAGAATAATTATAATCTAATTCGAATCAATTGGGCTAAAGGCCTGTCTTTGTTTTTCTGTCTTTGTTTTCTACGGATATTTGTTTTATAATAAGCTTTGGCTTTTCGGGCCACGCCAGGAATCCCCTCGGCCTTACTAATCCATAACGCCAAAATAGGTTTGTCCCCATGTCATTAACGAGTCGGCCCCGGGCCAGAATTAAGGAGCTTTTAAGCTCAACCTCGCCTCAGGTTGAGGTTTTGGTCAAGGGGTGGCTCCGAACCAGACGCGATAGCCGCGGGTTTTCTTTTTTGGAGATTAACGACGGCTCGTGTTTAGCCAACCTTCAAGTCGTGGTTACCGAATCTTGCCAGGGGTTTGATTTAGTCAAGGATTTAGGGACAGGCGCGGCGGTGGCTCTAACCGGTAATTTGATCCCTAGCGCGGGCCAGGGGCAGAAGTGGGAGCTGGCCCCCCTGGAGCTTGTCTTGGTGGGAGCCAGTGGCTCGGATTATCCGCTCCAGAAAAAAAGGCATACCGACGAGTATTTACGGGAAATCGCCCATCTAAGGCCCCGAACCAACAAATATGGGGCCATGATTCGCCTTCGGAGCGAGGTCTCTTTCGCCATCCACCAGTTCTTCCGGGAGCGGGGTTTTTTTTACGTCCATACCCCGATCATCACCGGTAGCGATTGCGAGGGGGCCGGGGAGATGTTCCAGGTCACCACGTTGAAAGATCCGGCCAGCGACCCCACCTATAGTTCGGATTTTTTTGGCCGTTACGCGGCTTTAACGGTGTCGGGCCAACTGGAGGCGGAGCTTTTGGCGTTGGCTTTAGATCGGGTCTACACATTTGGGCCAGCTTTCCGGGCCGAAAATTCCAACACCGCTCGGCACGCGGCCGAGTTTTGGATGGTCGAGCCGGAGATGGCTTTCGCGGATTTAGCGGATGACATGGATCTGGCCGAAGCTTTGATCAAGTCAGTGGCTCGGTTCGCCTTGGAACGAAGCGCCGAGGATTTGGCTCTGTTTGATAAGTTTGTGGAACCGGGGTTATTGGCGAGACTGCGGGTTTTGGTGGACTCGAACTACCCGCGGGCGACCTATCGAGAAGCGGTGGATATTTTACGCGCCTCGGGCCGCCAGTTTGAGTTCGAGCCAACTTACGGCGCGGATCTGGCCACCGAGCACGAGCGTTTTTTGTGCGAAGAGCATTTTAAACGGCCGGTTATTATTTATAATTATCCTAAAGCCATTAAACCGTTTTATATGCGGGTCAACGAGGACGAAACCGTGGCCGCCATGGATCTTTTAGTTCCCAAAGTGGGGGAACTGGTGGGGGGCAGCCAAAGGGAAGAAAGGCGCGATGTCCTGTTGGCCCGGATGGCGGAACTTAACCTGTCTACCGCTCCCTATTGGTGGTATTTGGATAGCCGTCGGTGGGGCTCGGCTCCGCACGCCGGATTTGGCCTTGGTTTTGAAAGGCTCATCATGATGTTGACTGGGATCGCCAACATTCGAGACGCGATTCCTTTTCCTCGAACCCCCAAAAATTTGTCTTTTTGAGGGTTGGCCCGCGCGGCCTTTTTGAATCGAGCGATAGCGTGGCCTTAAGGGGTCATTGGAATATGTAAGGAGTTTGATATGTCTTTAATCATTGGCATGGCCGGCAAAGGCGGCACTGGCAAAACCACTTTGGCCGGTCTAGCGGTGCGTTACCTGGCCAAAGTCGGGAAAGTGCCAATCCTGGCCGTGGACGCCGATTCCAACGCTAACCTGGCCGACGTCCTGGGCATGACTTATGATCGCACCTTGTCGGAGGCTCGCGAGGAAATGAAATCTTCCGTGGGCAACGTGTCCATTACCAAGGACACCCTCATTGAGTTGCGCACTCAGGAGGCCATTGTCGAGGGCGACGATTTCGACTTGGTGGTCATGGGGCAACCGGAAGGCTCAGGCTGTTACTGCGCGGCCAACTCAATTTTGGCGGCCGTTTTAGACCGAACCTTAAAAAACTATCCTTACCAGGTGATTGACAATGAGGCCGGCATGGAACATATCTCGCGCTTGACCTCCCGGTATATGGATATTTTCTACGTGGTCTCCGACGCTTCTCGTCGGGGGTTCACGGCCGCGGTTCGGATCTGGCGTTTGGTCGACGAGCTAAAGATCACCATTAAGCATAAGTATTTGATCCTCAATCGGGCTCGGGGTGAAGTTCCCCAGGATGTTCTGGATCTGATCCAAAAGGAAAACATGGTTCTCGCGGGGATCATTCCGGACGATCTTAACATCTACGAAACCGACCAAGCCGGCCAACCGACTTCCGTATTGAGCGAAAATTGCCCGGCCGTAGCCAAAGCCATGGCTATTTTTCAGGAAACTTTGGTGGAGTGACTAAGTTGGTTCCAGCGAATCTTGACGCCTACGCCCAAAGCTGTCGTCTTTGGGCGCGGACGTGTTTAGCCGCCTATCCCCATCCCCGGGCTGTGGCCGCTTCATTGGATGAAATTAACGCTTATCCCCAGACTCGCCGTCTTTCGCCGCCCAGAACCGTCCAAATCCTGGAATCGCGACCCGATAGGCCTCGTTTAAAGGAACTGGGGCGGGCGGCGGCGCTGGCCGGTCAGATTTTTTGGGAACACGCGGCGGCTGGCGAGGGCGCGCGTTTGGGGTTAGGCCCTAAATTTCTGATAAAACCGTCGGATCTTTCTCCCCAGTGTGGTCAATCGGATCAATCTGATCTGGCGGATTTGGGCTTGGGTCTTCGACGTCTGGGGCGATTTTTTTTTGAGGTTGACCAATTGGCCCGGGCGGCGGGACTGGAGCCTTTAACCGTTCTGGGCCGCCAGAAACTATTGGTGGTGGCTTCCGAGGACGCCATCGATGAAGTGGCCCAACAGACTTTGGCCGTCTTTGGCTCGGTGGCGCCCGCCGCTAATTGGTTATTCATGGCCCAGGCGGCTTTTCCTGGGCTAAAAAGGGAAGCGGGCCAGGATTGGGAGTTTGATCTGGCCTCCCCCCACCGTCTTCACAACCATGGCTCCATGGCTTGGCAGAAAACTATGGATGGCCAACTATTTCGGCGAACGGTTAACGACCCGACGAGACATTATTTAAGTCAAGCCGAGTTTTTTCAACTGTTAACCGAATTCGTCGATCTAGTCTCCTTAAATGTCGAGGATCTGGATTATCTGACCCAGGCTTTGGATTTGGAGACCCTGGGGTTGGCGATTGAGCTCGGTAAAAAAGACTATGGCATGGTCATGGAGATTACCGCCAACCATCCCGAGCGTCCCATTAAGGGCGGAATGTGCGCCTATGACGAAGTTTTGGGTCGCGACGTGGTCATTGAAAGTTTCCGGCTCCAGGGCGTTCAGCCCCGCGACATCACCCATTTGAACAAAAATTTTAACCACTATCCCCACCCAGAGCGGGTTTTCTCGCGACTTGCCCGGCAAGGCTTATTTTTGCCCGCCGTCGTGTATGACGATCGGTTATATTTTCAGCCCGTCCAAGGCGATTTGAACTTTTTGGTTCCCACGGCTTTTTTCACCAGAAGAACCGCCAAGGCCATCAATAGCCTTAAATCCGCCGCGGATATTCCCTCGGCCTTATTGGCCATGAAAAAGCAAGATGAAGATATTGGGTATAGGGAGTTTATGAGAGCCCTTGGCCTTTAGCTAGCCCTTTTAAGCCAATTGGCCCCGCTCAATCAACTAGCCCATTGAAAAGCCAGAAAAAAACAACTGGCGAAGGGATTAGCTCATTAAAACGCCCTCGCTAAATAACTTCGCTGGCTAGGCGTCGAGGTTTGGCGAGGCGTTTTTTTTAGAGTCCTAATAGACTGGCCCCGGGGGTTTTAGGTAAAGCGCTTAAAATTTAGCCAGTCTCATCTTTGAGCAGGGCGTTTTTGACTAATCGCGTTGGGCCTCGAACAATAGTTTGTTGATTAAAACGCTCGGTTCCGGAGCCGCCATGAGGCTAGAGCGCAGGCAGACTTTATCCGCCCCGGCTTGAAAGCAGGCGCGGATAACGCTGGGCTCAATCCCCCCTACTAACCACAAGGGCCGGGTGAGGCGTTTTTTTAGGGCTCGGGTAAACTCAAGGCCAAGACCATGGTGTCCTGGTTTGGAGTTGGTCGGAAAAATAGGGCCCAACATGAGCCAATCCGCCCCAGCTTTTTCCGCCGCTTGGGCCTCTTCTAAGCTATGGACGGAGACGCCCACCCTGAGACCGAGTTTTTGGGCTTGGTGGACGGTTTGGGCGTTTAATTTAGCGAAGGGGAGGTGGAGCCCGTAAGCCTTAACGGCCGCGGCCACGGTAAGATTAGTGTTGATGATGAGGCGAATCGCGGTATTAGAATTTTGGGGGCGAGTTAATAGGCTAGCCTGTTGAGCTTTTAACGCTAACGTCAATAGCTCTTCTTCCGACGCGTCCTTTTCCCGGAGGATTACCAGCCCCACGCCCGCGGCCACCACTTTGGCCACCTGTTCCCCAAGCGGCCTGGGGCTAAGACGTCGGTCGGTCACTAAGACAAGCGGTGAGTTATGGGCGGGCGTAGTCATGGAAAATCGGTTGGTGCCCCCGGGCGATAATGGCCTCGCTCACCTGATTAACGTCGCGGTCATCGGATTTTAGGAATTGCTCGTCGCCTTGGTCTGGCCCGCTATGCCCGCCGACCGAGGTTTTAACGCCCGCGGATAGCCGGGTGACGCCCAGGCCAATGACGTGGTCTCGAAAATAGGCTCGTTCCCGGGTGGATAAAGACAGACCAAAGGAAGGACTGAAGATCCGGAGGGCCAAGATGATCTGCAGGAGCTCCTTTTCGCTGATTTGGCCAAACTCGGCTCTCGTTCCCGGGGTGGGCCTTAAACGAGGGATGGAGTAGGCGATATCCGCGGCTGGGCTCATTTGGGCTAGATATTGACCATGGACGGCCATGGCCAGCGTGTCCCCCCGAAAATCGCCTAACCCCAGGAGAACGCCGAGCCCTACGCCCCGAACGCCGGCTTGGAGAGCCCGGGCTGGGGCCATCAAGCGCCAGAGGTAATTTTTTTTGGGGCCCTGGGGATGGATTTGGTCATACAGCTGGGGTTGGTAGGTCTCTTGGTAAACGCAGACATAATCCGCGCCGGCTTTTTGGAGTCTAGCGTACTCGGGGGTTTTTAGGGGATAAACCTCTAGGCCCACGCTGGCGAAAGATGGCGCCGCCAGCTTAACCGCCGCCTCCAAATAGTCTGGCCCAGAATGACCGCGGGATTCGCCGGTCAATAACAGGATGTCCTGAAAGCCTTGGGCCTTAATAGTCGCCAGCTCCCGCTCGATTTCCGTCGGGGATAACGCTCCGCGCCTTAACGGGTTACGTTGGTTAAACCCGCAATATAGGCAATGGTTAACGCAAAAATTGGCCAAGTATAAGGGCGTGAAAAGGGTAATGACCTGGCCAAAAAAGTTTTTGGTCAATTGGCGCGCTTTTTGGGCCATGGGCTCTAAGTAAGCTTCGGCGGCTGGGGACAGTAAGGCCCCCAGATCGGTCAGCTCAAGTCGCTCTTGGTTTAAGGCTTTTTCCACTTTCTGGGGCGTGATTGACGCGAAGTCAAAGGCCAAGGCGTGTTCTATGGCCTCAATTAAGTCCGTTATGATCATAATGTCGGGTCTGGCTCGCTTTTTAAAAAACCGGTCAAAGGCGAAGAGGCGGTGGCCTCAGACACTGGCCCTAGGCCAGCTAAATACGCTTCGCGCCCAGCTCGGACGGCCAACGCGAAAGCGCGGGCCATGGCGGGGGGGTTTTCGGCCGTGGCCACGGCCGTGTTAACCATGACCGCGCAGGCTCCCATCTCTAAGGCCTCGCAAGCCTGGCTGGGTCGGCCCAGCCCGGCGTCCACGATGACCGGAACTTTTAGTTCCGCGATCATCAAGCGGATCAATTCCCGGGTGGTTAAGCCTTTATTGCTGCCAATGGGCGCCCCTAAGGGCATGATGGCCGCGGCCCCCGCTTGTTCCATTTTCCGGGCGATGACCAGATCCGGGGTCATATAAGGTAACGCCACAAAACCATCGGCGACTAACAGCTTAACCGCTTCCAAGGTGCGCTCGTTGTCTGGCAACAGGTATTTGGCGTCAACAATGACCTCGATCTTGATGAAATCGCCGCAGCCTAACTCTCGGGCTAGACGAGCCAAGGTTAGGGCCTCCTGGGCCGTTTGGGCTCCCGAGGTGTTGGGCAGCCAGGTTTTGCCCTCGGGTAAGTAGTCCAAGATATTGGCTTGTCCTAAGGCGTTAACCCGGCGCAGGGCTAAGGTGACGATGTCTGGGGATCCAGCCTCCACCACTTCCCGGATTTGGGGGAGGGGGTATTTGCCGGAACCGAGGATCAAGCGGCTGTGAAACTGGCGACCCCCCAGAAAAAAAGGATCCCAGGTGACGGGCGTCATCAACCGCCCCCCACAAAGGCGACCACTTCTAAGTCATCGCTATCCTGGATCGCTAGGAGCGCGAACTGATTCCGGGGCGCGACCTGGTCATTGACTAACACGGCCACCAAAGCCTGGTCGTAACCACAAAGGGCTAAAACCTCGGATAAGGGCCGGGTTTTGTCCAACTTAATCGTTTGACCATTAACGATCATGGCGTAACTCCCTCCCAAAAAAAAACTGTTTTCCCGGTTGAGAAAACAGCCAAAAGGTCAATTGGTGGTTTGGCAGTTTCCTCCGGCGGCGTTATCCGCGTCAGGTTCGAAGGGTTTGGCTAAAGCCATCTCAGCCCAAAAGCTCCCCTACTGGCCAAATCAGTATAGCGTATTTAGGTTAGATTGTCGCTAATATTAGTGGACGCTAACGACTGACCTTGGGCTAGGGGGGATCATTGTAAGATGGAAATTGATTTTAAGAATAATTTAAGTAAATTATACTTTTTTAAGACGTTAAAAATTGAAAGTTTTATTCTTGGTCTTTTCACTAGGCTATCAGATTTAGCGAAATGTTTAAATATATAAAATAAAAGCGTTTAGGGCTAATTATCTGAGATAAATAGCCCGATCGTCACCTAAAGACTGTAAATCAATGACTATAGCTAAAATTGTTCTAGAAAGCGGAGATCCCCCTCGTAAAGATGGCGAATGTTGGATAGGCCATATTTGAGCATCGCCGCCCGGTCAACGCCCAGTCCAAAAGCGAAGCCGCTAACTTCCCGAGGATCGTAGCCCACAAACTTATACAAGGCTGGATCCACCATGCCACTGCCCAGAAGCTCCAGCCAACCGCTCCCTTTACATAATCGACACCCTCGCCCGCCGCAGAGGACGCAGGCGATATCCACTTCCGCCGAGGGCTCGGTGAAGGGGAAAAAACTGGGTCTGAGGCGGATGGCCGTGTCTGGCGAGAAAAAGCTGGTGGCGAAGGCCGACAAGATTCCCTTAAGGTCGGCCATGGTGATTCCCTTGTCCACCACCAAGCCCTCGACTTGATGGAACATGGGGGAGTGGGTGATGTCGTCATCGCGGCGGTAGGTTTTGCCAGGGGCCACAATCCAGACCGGCGGCCGACGTTTTTCCATAGTCCGGATCTGAACCGGGGAGGTGTGGGTGCGCAACAAGAGCTTATTGCCCACAAATAGGGTCTCCTGCATGTCCCGGGAAGGATGGTCGGCCGGAAAATTTAACGCCTCAAAATTGTAATAGTCCGTCTCCACTTCCGGGCCTTCCACCACCGTAAATCCCAACCGCTCAAAGATTTCGCAAATCTCCGTCATGGTTCGGCTGATGAGGTGCTGGCGCCCGACTGGGCGCCGACGGCCAGGTAAAGTCACGTCTAGAGCCGCTTTTTGAGATTTGGTTTCCGCGATCCGTTCCAAAGCTTTTTGATGGGCGGCTTTGGTCGTTTTTAAGGCCTCATTGGCCGCCTGACCAGCCTGGGGGCGTTCCTCGGCCGGCAAGGTTCCCACCGACCTAGTCAGCTCCGTGAGCCGTCCCTTGGTTCCCAAAAACTCCACGCGGGCTTTTTCCAAATCTTGGGAATTGGCGGCTTGATTAAAAGCCTGGAGGGCGGAGTTTTGGATGGAAACGATTTTTTCCAGGAGGCCGCTCATCTTGTCTTCTCCATGAGTTCAATCTTCGAGTTCTAGCTTCGAGTTCTAGCTCTTCAGGTTCTATTTTCGCCAAAGATAACCTCAGGCCAGTGTCGCCGGCCGCGGCTAGCTAGTCTATTATTAATGATCTGGCTCTTATATCGCGCGACTGGATCATAAATAAAGCCGCCGGGCGTCCCGGCGGCCGACAAGCTTTTGGTCGTATTGGCGGACTTAAAGCCCTAAGTTGGCCCTAACTGGATTAACTAGACCAAAATCCGCAAGATCCGACGGGGCTATGGTGGTTAGCCTGATGGATAGCCTTAATGGTTAGCCCTAGCGGTTAGGCCGCTTGGCTTTGGAGATTTTTGACTAGATTGGCAAAATTTTCTGGCTCTCGGGCGGCTAACTCGGACAGAGACCGGCGATCCAACTCCACGTTGGATTTTTTCAAAAGGTCAATCAACCGAGAGTAGGATAGGCCCAAAGACCTGGCCGCGGCTCCCACGCGGATAATCCACAGAGAGCGCATCTCCCTTTTGCGAGCCTTGCGATCCCGGTACGCGTAACACAGGCCTTTTTCCACGCCTTCCCGGGCGCTACGGTAGAGGATACGACGGCCAGCCTGGAACCCCTTGGCCATCTTGAGGATTTTCTTATGTCTTTTTTTAGCCGCTAGGCCGCCTTTGACGCGCATGGCCTCGCTCCTTAATTATAGATAAAGCCCAAAGTTGGCCACAATCGCCAGCTTGGCCAGGGTTAACGGGAGTTAGCCCAAATAGGGCAAAAGTTTGGCGATGGATTTTAAGTTGGTCTGATCCACCAGTGCGTGAGACCGTAGGCCCCTTTTTTGTTTAGCCGTCTTGGTGGTCAAAATATGACGGGCGTAAGCCTTGTAGCGTCTGACCTTGCCAGTGGCCGTGGCGTGGAAGCGTTTGGCCGCCCCGCGGTTGGATTTCATTTTGGGCATAAAAAACCTGCCTTGGATTGGAGCGTTTTGGTTCCCAAAAAGCCACAACAGGCTGGTCTGGGCCCCTGACTCAATATAACCTTGGGAATATACCAGAAAAAAAAAAAACTAGCAAATTTTTTTTCATCCCCGCCGCTGTTTTTTTATGTTTAACCCTCAAATCATGAGGGATCCGTGGCGTCCGCTGGTCATTAGGCGGTCATTATAGTCTTGGCGAGCGTTTTAGTTGTTATCGAAAAGCTGGTTTGGGGGGCTTAAGACTGGAAAAAACCACTATAAGGCTTTCTGGCCAGAAGAAGCGAATAATCCTCTGGTTGGTTTTCATCGCCAGTTTTAGTCTCTTTTAGACAGGCCAAAGATTTGGCTTCCTTAAAACGAAGCAAATTTAGAACTTATTTAATTATTATATTGCTATTTTAGCTATATCTATAGAAAAATAATTTGAATAATCTTATCAAGTTAGCTAAATAACGATCAAGTCATCAATGGGAGAGAGTAGCGTCGTTAATAGATGGTAACGCTACTATTTTACTTAAAAAGTTATCTTTTAGTGTTTTAATCTATATTTTACTTATAATAATTATTTAATAAAGTATAAAACTTTTTAATAATATGAAAATAATAAAATAATGGTCTAATTAATCTGATCAATCAAAATATTTGAATTAAAAAGTTTTTTTGACCATTGAGTTAATATGACTTAAGTTGATTTAGTCAAATACTTTAGTGTTGATGGAATCGCTAACGGAGCTTTAAGTAGGATTAAAAGAATAGCATATTATCAAATGGTTATCTTTTGTTGGGTACTACAGTATATATCAGATCTTATAGACTATATTATAATACTTAAAAAAGCTTTTATCAATATAAAAAGCGTTTATATTAAGTTAAACAGGTAACTTATTTGTAAGTAGGTGTTTATATAGTTTTAGTATACAAAAACTGCTCAAACATAGGTTGGTAAATTTTGCGAAGGTGTCAAACATGGCGTCAAATATAGTGAATAAAAATTTTTTTACTGACTTATTCTAGAATTATCCAGACTGAAAGTCAGACGCCCCAGAGCCTTTGAACAAGTAATCGCTGCAAGGAGTGTAGTAAAACTGGATTTTTTAGATTAAATAATTTAAGCTTAAACGCTTAATTTTATTTTTATCGGATTATATCAATGATTTCGGTGAAGAATATTTTTTTAAAAAATTTATTTAATCTAAATAATTGGATTAATAATTGTTTAATGATTTAAAATACTCCAATGACGGCTTTTATTTACTTATTGGTGAAATATCAAGATAGTTTTAAAAATTTATTAATTATGATGGCTTCGCGAAAACCCCTGTTTAAAGAAATTTAGTAAAAAAAAGAGTACTAATATCAAAGAGTTAAAAAAATTATTTTTGATGGTCTCGCGAAAAGTCCAAAATTCAAGAATCCTAATTGCTAAGTTATTGAAATTAATACTCTTTTACTTGACTATTTCCCTTAAACTAGGGTTTTCGCGAAGCCATCATTTTTCGATTTTAAGCCTTTTTGCGAGGCCATCAATTATGATGGTCTCGCGAAAAGTCCCAAATTAAAGAATCAAAATTTATAAGTTATTGAAATTAATACTTTTTTACTTGACTATTTTCCTTAAACTAGGGTTTTCGCGAAGCCATCAATTATAAAAGATATTATTAAACTAAATAATAAAATAACATAAATCAGTTTAAAAAATAAAAAAATAGTTGTCTATTAGGAGTTACGTAACTGAGTCCGCTGGTAAAGCTCTCATTAAACATCTTATACGCGCGCCATGAAAGTTAAAGAAATTGTATATCTATTCAAAGATCATCACAATTCATTCTCTCGTTTATTTAAAAATTGTTTGGGTTAATTTAAGAACTACTATATGCGATAAGATGGACAAGTGTCAGAAAGTCGATTGTTTTATTTAACGTCAATACGCCGTGAAGTTCAACGACAGACTGGGAGCCTATTTTGGCGATATTTTCGCGCTCGTTAGGGAGATAAAATTAGTCAGATTTGATGGTCTCGCGAAAACCCTAGTTTAATGGGAATCGTCA
>JAISYP010000070.1 GCA_031269825.1 Deltaproteobacteria bacterium | reverse complement strand
TAACAGAGTATATTATAATACCTAGGGAAGCTTTTGTCAAGAGGAAAAGCGTTTGTTTCACGTGAAACAGGTAACTTTATTTTAAGTAAGTTTCTTGTGTAGTTTTGGTAGACGAAAATTACCCCTACTGAGTAGTTTTGGTAGACGAAAACTGCTCAAACATAGGTTGGGACTTTTTGCGAAGGCATCAATTTTATCTGAATGTTCATCTAAACGCTTAATTAAAGTAAAATTGATGTATTTAAAGTTATTAACATAATATAATAGCTAATTTATTGTTAAAATATTATATTGATAGTTAGAACTATATTTTTACGCATTAAATGTGTGTTTTACAGATTAAATCATTGTTTTATTATTTTAATATCTGATTTATTAATTATTTTATAATATAATTTAGATAATCTATTTTTAATTGATTCAATAGATCAAAATAAGTTCTTTTTTTAATATGATAATCTTAAATTTTATTTTATGTTAATTAAATACGAAAAATTTTATTTTTTTGCTTTTATTTGTTTAATTAAGGTTAAATAAAATAATAAAAAAATATATATATTATATAATTAATATTATTTTTTAAAGTTAATATTTTTTAAAAAAAAGATATTTATAAATAAAATAACATATAATTCTAATAACTAGATAATTATATATTATTATAAATTCATATAACATAAAATATGGCTAATTTTCGACTACTTGATTCCAGAGTAATAGCGCGCGAGATATTTGAACAGATAAATATTATGGACTAAAAATTATCTTGATTTTTGGATAAAACTCTTTAAAATCAATCCTGAGTTTTCATTTGGGTGCTGGAAAGTCTTTAAGTAATTTTTGACAGCCATCATTTATTTGTCAAACTGTTCATAAATGGCTATACTTTTGTGGATATCCCATTTTTTGGAACCTGGGCGGGGGAGGCCGCGTTTGGGGTGATCGCGATATCTGGCTTTTTTTGGCGACGCGTTCCCAAGTATTGACTTTTGAGTCCGAGCTCGGTAGAATGGCTTGTTTTTTATTTGGGTTGTTCTAGTTTTTTTCGCGTTAAATAATTAGTTTTCATCTTTGTTGTTTTCATTAACCAGCTATAATATCACGTATAGCTGTAATTTATCATGTATCGAGGTTGATTTGACGAATCTGGCCGCCTCCGGATCCAATGACGCCCTTAATTCTTTGGACTCGATAACCCTCACCCCCCGTGGTTCCCTCATCTTCCCTGACCGTCCTGGCGATTGGCGGGAAATTATTTTTGACATGGCCGCTCGACGGGAGTTGGAAGGCGACCAAGTTACGCGGTTTTGGCGGCGGATTGGCGAGAGTTTTCTTTTTAGCCTGTGTCGCTTGCCTAGCTCTCAACCGGTGTCCGCTTTGAGTTGGCCTTCGGGGCGGTTGACCCGCGGCTGGGTCGAGGGGGCTCCTCCCATGCGCGGTGGCGAGTACCTCTCCGAGGAATTAATCCAGACAGTGTGGCGGAAAATGACCGAGTGGGTGGAGGTTAAGGCCGCTGGCGCCGGGGATCTGGCCAAATTTTTAGCTGAAAGGGCTCCTTTGTGGCAGACAGTGGCTCGTTTGGCTTTTCATTTGGCTGAAAATCGTAATAACCCACAACGACCTTTCGCTTTTATGATCTCCTACGTCACGGGGTTGTCCGAGGCGGGCGGGGAGAGACACCAACCTATTTACCAAGCCCTCAAACAATATGTTGGGGAAAAAGACAAATCCACCTTGGCGCGTCTATTGGGCCCCGTTAGTCAGGCCGCGGAAAAGCTTAAATGGGTGCGGACGATGGTGGAAGACAACTCCATCTACCAGCCCATGTCACTGACCATCGCCCAAGCTCACCAGTTTTTAATGGATGTGCCTGTCCTGGAGGAATGCGGTTTGATGGTGCGCATTCCCAATTGGTGGCGTCGTCGTTCCCCGGTTCAGGTCAAGCTAACGCTTGGGGAGGAAACAGCTCCCATGTTTGGCCTGACCAGTTTAGTGGATTGGAACGTGACGATGTCGGTGGGTGACGAGAACCTAACCGTAGAGGAAATTCAGGAGTTGTTGGCCTCTAAGGAACAGTTGGTTTTTTTTAAGGGCCAATGGCTGGCCGCTGACCACCAGAAGTTGCGGGAGGCCCTGGAATATTGGTCTCAAGCTCGGGCCCAAAACAAAGATGGCTTATCCTTCATTGAGGCGATGCGGCTGCTCGCTGGTTATCCGGCCGCGACTGGCGGTCAACAAGAGCTTGAGGACAGGGAAGATTCTGGCCAATGGGTGCACGCTGAGGCTGGGCGAGCGTTGTCGGAATTACTGAGGGAAATCCGGCAACCCAAAGCCACGCTTATCCCGCCGGAGCTGAAAGCCGTGTTAAGGCCCTACCAGGAAAAAGGTTTGGCTTGGCTATCGCTGTTAAGCGGCTTGGGACTGGGGGCTTGTTTGGCCGACGACATGGGGTTGGGCAAAACCATGCAGGTATTAGCCTTATTGTTGTTGGATCGCGAGCGTAACGAGAAAAGAAAACCCTCCCTCCTGGTGGCTCCGGCCTCATTATTGGCCAACTGGCGTCAAGAGGCCGAGCGGTTCGCCCCAGATTTGAGACTGTCTATTTTTCATCATTCCGAGACGCCCAAGGAAAAATTAGCTTTCTGGGAGAGGCAACCGAAATTTCTGCTGGATAGCGATTTAGTGGTGACCAGTTACGCTCTTCTGGGTCGGAAAATCGATTTTTTTAGTGAGCATGATTGGCGGATGGTGATCATTGACGAGGCCCAAGCCATTAAGAATCCCGCCACCGCTCAAAGTCGGGCCGTCCGGAAGATTAAAGCCCACGCGCGCCTAGCTTTAACGGGAACGCCCATTGAAAATCGACTGTTGGACATCTGGGCTTTGTTTGACTATTTGAATCCTGGCTTGTTAGGCTCAGCCCGCAAATTTAAGTCCGTGATCGACCATTTGGAAAAAAGATCTCAGGATCAGTATAGGCCGGTGCGACGCCTCATTTCGCCCTATCTATTGAGGCGTTTGAAGACTGACAAGAACATCATCTCCGATCTGCCAGACAAGACTGAGACTACGGTTCATTGTTGGCTAAGCTTAGCCCAGGCCAAGATTTACAACCAGATTGTCGAGCGCCTGAAAAAATCTTTGTTAGATTTTTCTATGGATAACGAGGATCAGTTCCGACGTCGTGGCTTGGTTCTACAATGTTTGATCCAGCTCAAGCAACTTTGCAATCATCCAGCCCAGTTGACCGGGGACATGGATTGGTCTTCGGAGCGCAGTGGCAAGTTTACCCGGCTCATTGAATTGACCAAAGAGATGGCCGAGCGACAGGATAAGGTTTTGGTCTTTACCCAGTTCCAGGAGATCATTGAGCCTTTGGGACGGTGTTTACAAGAAGTTTTTGGTCGTCCGGGTTTGTTTTTGCACGGCGGCACCCCAGTCAGGCAACGTCAGGGGTTAGTGGCCGAGTTCCAGAAGGACAATGGGCCGCCCTTTTTTATCCTTTCTTTAAAAGCTGGGGGCACGGGTTTAAATTTGACGGAGGCTGGGCACGTCATTCATTTTGATAGGTGGTGGAATCCGGCCGTTGAGGATCAAGCGACTGATCGGGCCTATCGCATTGGCCAAAAAAAGAACGTGCTGGTTCACAAGTGTGTCACGCGTGGCACCTTGGAGGAGCGGATCGATCAAATGCTTCGGGAAAAGAAAAACCTGGCCGATGAAGTTTTAGGTCAGGAAGGCGAGGTCAACATCGTCAATATGGATGACCAGGCGTTGTTAGATTTGATCAGTTTGGATCTGGAAAGGGCGGTTATTTGAGGCCACGTTCCGATCTAGGCCGGAAAAGCTTTTTTGGAAAGCGCGATTGACCAATGGCCAGCGAAGGGGATTAGGCTCGCCAGTTTTTTTATTATAGAAGAGGCCCAAACCATACGCTCCCAAAAAACTGGTCAAATGAAGTTTTAGCCCAACAAGGCGAGGTCAAGGGCGCCAATTTTGGCTGACCTTAGGTTTTGTTGGCTTGGATCAACTTGGCTCTACCATGGGCGGTTAAATTCGCGGAGGTGCCCCATGTGGTGGCGTAAACCTTATGTCTCGGTGGCCCAGAGGCAGGCTAAGGCCCATCGTTTGGTCAAGAGCCTGATGAAACAGAATAAGAACTTGTTGCCAGCTCGCGTCACCGGTCGTCAGATCGCCGAGAGTTTTTGGGGCAAAAGCTGGTGCCAGCATTTTGAGCGGCAGGCTGATTACTCCAACCGGTTGTCTCGGGGCCGCAGTTATGTCATGAACGACGCGGTCTGTCATCTGGAATTGTCGGCGGGCCGGATCTACTCTTTGGTTAGTGGGTCGGAGTTGTACGAGGTGGAGATGAACGTCGCCCCCTTGTCGCCCGCCAAATGGGAAAAGATCAAAAAACTTTGCCAGGGCCAGATCTCGACCTTGGTGGAGCTTTTGTGTGGGCAGTTTTCCGCCGAGGTGATGGCCGTGGTTAGTCATCCGGTGAACGGCATGTTTCCCTTAACCGGCGAGATATCCTATAAGTGTTCTTGCCCTGACTGGGCGGGTCTGTGTAAACATGTGGCCGCCGTTTTTTACGCCTTGGGTAACCGCTTGGACAACAGCCCAGAACTTTTGTTTCAATTGCGGGGCGTGGATCCGGCCGAACTTCTGGACGCGGGCGTGGATCATCTATCGGCTTTGGATGGGGTCGTCAATCAGGCTGGTTTGAGCGGCGATCTGGAAGACATTTTTGGCGTGGAATTGGATACTTTTAACGCCGCGCCGCCAGCCGACGCGCCTCAGAAGGCGACGCCCTCGAAGAGGGCCCCAGCCGCCTCGCCTCCGTCAACGCCGCGGGATTCCTCGTTTACTTTAGTGCCAGCTCCGAGCTCGTCGAGTTCTCCGGCCAAAGGGGCGGCTAAAGCGCGATTATCGGAAGTGGAGAGTTTATCGACCGAAAAACTGGCCCCATTGAAGGCTAGCCCAGTGGAAAAACCCCAAAAATCAGAAAAAACCCGAAAAACCGTCACCAAAGCTCAAAATAAGGCTCCCATCGCGCGTCCTTTAGCTCCTCAACCCGACTCCAAACCGGATCCAGCCCCTAAAAAGCCTGTCCTTAAAAAAACTTTCAAGTTCAGCGATATCTCTGATAAGCTGGCGCCCAGCTCCTCGGTTAACGCCAACAAAGAGGTGGAGAAATCAGTCCCATCTCGCCAACCTGAAAAAACCGCCCGCGTGGTTCCAGTTCCGAGCTTAAGCGGTCTGAAAGACCAGCCCGAGGAACTCCACCAGTCACCGTCCAATCCTGGAAGTGTTCCGGAAAAACCTCGTCTGAAAGACAAAAAGTCGCCCCTCACCCCGCCGGAAATGGAGAAAACTAACCCGCCGGAAACGGAGAAAAAATCGTCTCGGGCTAAGGCCGCCGACCGGGTCATGGAATTGGCCTGGCGGATAATTGAGTCTCAGGATAGCCAGCGTCGAGGGACTAAATCCCCTGATAAATCAGGGCCAGAGTAAGCTAGAGCGTGGCCAGGCTAAGTCAAAAGGGAGAGTAGCCAAGAAAAGCGGCTTAATTAGATAAAAAGTTGTTTATGACTTGTCGGAGGTTCTCCTAAAGAGTGGGATTTTTATCCTTAAAATTGGTTAAATAGTTTTTTTAAGTTTGAATATAGATAAATATTCTTTATTATATATTTTTACCACTAGCGTCTATTTTTTTTGTAATTTTTAAGAGATAAACGTTAGCCAATTTTTTAGTTTTCACGTGCCCTAGTCCAGACGTTTGTCGTTTTGTATGAACCTTGCCCCAGCGTATCGGAACCAAACTCGCCATCTATAGTTTAAAAGTTTAAAATATTAATTTTAATAGACTAAAGAAATATAAATATATTTTTTCGTTGGAAAATTTGAAGTAATAAATATAACGATGAAATTTAACTATTTAATAATTGTATTAAGTCTTTTAATAAATTTTAGTTTTTTATTAATAAGCTTATTATTATTTTCTATACAGTTTATTTTTATAATATTTAGTTTTTGTTTTTTTTGCTATAAGATTTTTTTCAGCGAATAGATGACAATTATTTGTTAAGGAGATTATGTATGATCGCGAAAAAAAATTGGTTTTTGGGATGGGTTTTTCTTTTCGTCTTTTTTACCGCGGCTCCGACCTTAGCCGCCCCTAATGACGAAATTTCCACCTTTGAGCCATTTGTGGGTCAGGTCGCGTTGGCCGGTTTAGAGTCTCCCTGGGCGATGGTTTGGGGGCCAGATGGACACATCTGGATCACCGAGCGGGAAGGCCAGAGAGTCGTGGACGTGGATCCGGTCAGTTGGCGAAAGACGGTGTTGGTGGAAATCCCTCAGATCAAAAAGGGGCCCCAACACGAGGGTCTGTTAGGCTTGGTTTTGGCGCCTGATTTTAAAAAATCCAATCTTGTTTACCTTAATTACACTTATTTGGACGGAACGAGCGAAAAACATAAAATAGTTCGCTATAAGTATGACGCCGCGACTAAAAAATTGGTCAACCCAGAAGATGTCCTGGTGGGGCTACCGGCCGGTAGTGATCATCAAGGCGGTGGGCTGATTTTCGGCCCAGATGGCCAACTTTATCTCACCAAAGGTGACCTTGGTCACAACCAGGGGGCTAACCGCTGTAAGCCCAACGAGGCTCAAAGGCTGCCTACGGCGGAAGAATTGGCCAAAAAAGACTATTCGGCCTATGTCGGCAAGACGCTGCGAGTGGCTCCTGATGGCGGCGTTCCGACTGACAACCCCATCCTCAATGGGGTCAAGAGCCATGTCTTCACCTATGGCCACCGTAATCCACAGGGACTAGTCTTTATTGGCCAGCGGTTGTACTCAGTTGAGCATGGCCCATCCTCCGATGATGAGCTTAACCTGTTGGTGGCGGGCGGTAACTATGGTTGGCCGCTGATCGCTGGCTATCAGGATGACCAGGCCTATGGTTATATCGACTGGTCGAAAGTTTCGAAATGTGAAAAGGTTAAGCCCGACGTCTACTTGCCCTCCGATACGCCGGTGGAAAAAGAGACGAAATGGGATCGGAAGGATTTTCAAGAACCAGTCCGAACTTTCTACACTGTCGCCAACTCTTACAGTTTTAAAGACCCCACGTTCGGGGCTTTGAGCTATCTTGGCTGGCCAACCATCGCTCCCTCTAGCCTGGCTTATTATCCCGCCAATGGCCCGATTAAGGCCTGGCGAAACTCCATCCTGATCAGTTCTCTTAAAAACGGGGCTATCTACCGTTTACCCCTAAGTGGCGACGCCAAGAATATTCAAGGCGATGTTTCTAAGTATTTCCACACAGCGAATCGTTACCGTCAGGTTCTCATAAGCCCCGATGGTCGGTCGATCTATGTTATCACTGACAGTTCCGGTAATGTTATTGATGAAAATGGAAAACCAGATAAGATCCTGAGGAATCCGGGCGGCCTAATTGTGTTCAAGTTCACTGGGAATTGATCTAAAGCCTTGGGGCGGCCTGGCGATTTTTAGCCGGCCGCCCAAGTCGCTTCCAGGATTTAAGGCAAAGTCTATTAACGCGCGTGGCCGGTCGTCCGAGCTGTACGCGGTTTTGACGACAGACCAAGGCAGAAGTTTGACGGGTTCTTAACGTAAGTAGTTAAATTTTATAATTATTTTATAAAAGCTGAAAAAGCTAGAAATTGGCCTAAATTAATAAATTATTATGATCAAGTAATTGTGGTAGTAAAAATATATAAAATGATATATATTAAATAAATTAGAAAATAATTGTTATAGATATATTAACGACCTAGAGCCAACATTATTCATTCATAACAACTAGTTCTTTGACTGTCTTGAACTGTAATTTTATTTTTTTAGCTTTTATATATCGTAAAAGCCTTGTTTAAAATTAAATTTGGCGTAATAGACCAAAATATTGTCTATTTTTAGTAACTAAAAATTTGACTTTTCAAATAAAGTATTATCTTTTGTAACTAAAGTCTGTTTTATTTCGACTAAAGTATTTACTAATTTATCGTTGATGCCAGCGCAAAAAGTTCAAATTTTTATTTGAGCCGATTTCGTAGATCAAAACTACATAGTAGAGCTAGTTAGGCCTTATGTTCAACGGTTAGTCGGTGACCAGGCTAGTCTTGATGGTCTCGCGAAAAGTCCAAAATTCAAGAATTCTAATTGGTAAGTTATTGAAATTAATACTCTTTTATTTGACGATTCCCCTTAAACTAGGGTTTCTCGCCGCCATCAGTCTTGGGGCTCTAATGGTCTGTCAGTTTCTAAATCTAACTAGTTGAATTTTATAATCATTTAAATGTTGGGCTCAAAATTTATTTATTAAAATCAAATAGTTATATATTTGAAAAACCTAATATTCAGACCAGTTCCCCAAGCGTTTATACTTTGGTAGGAGCTAAATTATCGAGTTTGGCCTTCCCAAGGTTGATGGTCTCGCGAAAAGTCCCTGATTCAAGAAGCCTATTTGATAAGTTCTTGAAATTAATACTCTTTTAGGTGACGATTTCCCATAAACTAGGCTTTTCGCGAAGCCATCAAGGTTAACTTGGCCAGCCAGCGGAACCGCCTACGCCGAATTGGTGGAAACCGAAAGGATTTTTTTCGCGGATCGGGCAGACCGCTCTTTTACCAGGTTAATGGGTCGAGCTAGGCCAATCAGACGGCCCCGTTGGCCACAAAAGAACCATGATTGGCTTTCATAATAAGGACAAGCGCCGCTACCATCAATGAGATTAGAGGCCACGGTCGGAGCTAGCTTGGTTTCATCGCTCAAGAAATCGTCCGGCCAGGGTAAGAGAGAGCTGGGGTTGGTAAACGCCTAAATTGGGCCAATATTGGGGCCGCGGGAGGTATTTTTTGGGGTTTTAGCGCGATTGACGTGGAGAAAGAGGCGATTGTCCTTTTCCTGGAACTTGGGTGGGTGGTCTTTATCCAGCGTTTCCAGGCCTTTTTCCCAGGGGATCCTTTTTAGGCGGATGAAGTCATAAGGTGAGGCGATGGCTGGCTGGACACTGGCGAAGAGCCTGACAAAAGTTGGCCAAGAGCCTTATTGTCCAGCTCATTTAGTTGAATATAAATATCGATTATTTAAGCTAAAATTTCAATATTTACTTCATTAACATAGCCAATAGAATATATTAGCTAATTTAGGCTTAATTTATTAATTTATATATATTTTTTATCAAATCATCAGTAAATAGACTATCGTTAAAGATATATAACTTTGACAAGTCAATAATTTATTGTGAATAATCAAGTAAAAGAGTATTAATTCAAATAATTTATCAATTATGATTCTTGAATTTTGGACTTTTCGCGAGACCATCAAAATAAAGGCTAAAGGAATTAAATCGCCTTAATAAAATTATATTTAATTTTTTTATACTTATTTGTATTATAAAATATATATAATCTTAAATATATGATTTTAGTAAGCTAATATAATTCTTATTGTTGTAAAAAATTACTACTTTCAAATAATATTATAGGCATGATCACTGAAGTTTTTCCCCACCATTGGATTGAAAAATTTAAACTTATGAAGGTATAATGGTTTGACCAGTGGATTAGCGAAATTGGTTTAGGAGTCGTTTTCGGGCCATTAGTTGGCGCGAAAATTTTGATCATCCCAAGCCAGCCAGAATATCCGTGGCTTTTCATGGTTTTCCATGTCTGATGGTTTTCCACGTCTGATGGTTCCTCAAGCCTGGTGGTTATCCTAGATTAGCTTTCAGATACTCTTTCCTATTTTTTACTGGTCAATCCTCTCTTCGTTTTAACTTTGTTTTTTTCCTTTTTGTTCCAAACAGGAGAAATTATATGCCCACTTTAGGCTATTTTTTTATATCAGTAGCCGTTTTGATTCTAGGGTACGTGTTTTACGGGAAAATAACCGAGAAATTATTTGTCCCTAATTTCAAGCGCCCTACCCCCGCTAACGCCATTAATGATGGCGTTGATTTCGTCCCGTTGCCAACTTGGAAGATCTTCATGATCCAGTTGCTGAATATAGCTGGGGTTGGGCCGGTATTTGGGCCTATTATGGGAGCCCTTTATGGGCCATCAGCCCTTTTGTGGATCGTTTTTGGTTCCCTTTTGGCTGGCGGCGTCCACGACTATTTTTCTGGAATGCTTAGCCTTCGTTATAACGGAACATCTATCCCCGAAGTGGTCGGTCACACTTTAGGCGTAGTTTTTAAATATTTTATGCGGATTTTCTCTTTGGTTCTTCTGGTTTTGGTGGGGGTGGTTTTCGTGACCGCGCCAGCCGGTATTTTGACCAATTTATCCCCAAGTTGGGCTAATTTGAATTTTTGGTTAGTTTTGATTTTCTCTTACTATTTTTTAGCTACAATCCTCCCCATTGACATTATAATCGCTAAACTATACCCATTTTTCGCCGCGATTTTGTTGATCATGGCCATTGGTATTTCTGGTGGACTCATTGTCAAGGACTACAACTTCTATGGTTGGGCCATTCAGGAAGGCCGGAGTGTCTTCGCTAACTCTCATCCGGCCGGTTTACCCCTGTGGCCGATGATGTTTATCACCATCGCTTGCGGGGCTCTGTCCGGTTTTCACGCCACCCAATCGCCTTTGATGGCTCGTTGCGTGGTGTCAGAAAAAAACGGGCGGTTGATATTCTACGGCGCCATGGTCGCGGAGGGGATCATTGGCCTGGTTTGGGCCACGGTGGGCATGACCTTCTACAAAAGCCCTGAGGCCTTGAGCCAAGCTTTGATATCTGGTGGCAGTCCCGCCGCCGTGGTCAACGAAGTGTCTTTCGCTTTGTTGGGCAAGATTGGTGGGGTTTTGGCTATATTGGGCGTGGTTGTCCTCCCCATTACTTCTGGGGACACGGCTTTTCGGGCGGCTCGGCTAATAGTGGCTGACATGTTGGGCGTGGGTCAATCCAAGGTCAATAGACGCTTGTTCATCGCGATTCCTTTGTTCCTTATTGGCGCCGTTCTTTGTAAAATCGATTTTAACATTATTTGGCGTTATTTCAGTTGGTCAAACCAGACCTTGGCCACGGTCATGCTTTGGTCAGCCGCCGCTTATGTGGTGCGCCGAGGCAATTTCCATTGGTTAGTGACTTTACCGGCCACTTTTATGAGCGCCACGGTGGCCACCTATATTTGCGTGGCTCCCGAGGGGATTGGATTAAATTTCACTATTTCGGCCATCATAGGTATATCTTTCGCGGCCGTGTGCTTGATCGCGTTTTTGTCTAGCTTAAATTATTTCCGCCGAAAAATTCTTTTGGAGTTGTCCCGCGCCATCCCCACTACGTGAGCGATGGACTAACCTATAGTCTTTTTAGTTAAAAATCGGGTCGGTGGTGGCCCGATTTTTTTTTTGGCCGAGAGCTTAGGCGGATCTTCGCGGCTCGCCCGGCCAAAGCGTCTGGGCGCTTAAGCGGCGGCGGGGCGTGGTTGAGTCTATTGTCTAGTATATGTCTGGGCTGTGATTAGGTGGTCTTTAGGGCGGGGCTGGCTTAGTCCCAAGCGGCCTATTCGTCGCTTTTGATGGGGATAGGGCCGTTTTTGAAGTGGCAACAATCTAAGTGATCATTAACCAACCCCATGGCTTGGAGAAAAGAATAGATGATCGTTGAGCCGATGAACTTAAAACCTAGTTTTTTTAGATCCCGGCTAATTTGATCCGACAGTGGCGTGGAGCTCGGCGGTATTTCCCCGGCCGCCCAATGGTTGACTATGGGGGTTCCATCCACGTACGCCCACAACAGCTGATCCAAAGAGGAGCCATTTTCCAGGAGCTTTAAATACGCCTTGGCGTTACTGACCACGGCTCGCGTTTTTAGGCGGTTACGGATTATGCCTGGATTCAGTAGAAGGCGGTCGATTTTACTCTCATCATATTGGGCGATTATCTCAGGATCAAAACCGTCAAACGCCTCGGTCAAAGTATCCATTTTTCGGAGGATAGTTATCCAGGCCAGACCAGCTTGTTGGCCTTCCAAATTCAAATATTTAAAAAGCTCCCGATCGTCATGGTTAGGGACGCCCCATTGGGCGTCATGGTATTTTTGGCTCAAAGGGTCGGCCAAGGCCCAAGGGCAACGGATTAGGTCGGGCATATATGGTTGGGCTCCGTGGTGATAGACGTGGTGATAGAATAGATCCTTTATATTATTTCGCTAGCTTTTAACCTTAACTTATTATAACAGAAGTTTTCAACCACTCCAGAAGGGGCGGGGTGAGTTAGGTAAATCGAAGCGGCCCCCAATGTATTAGGATCAAATCGCTGACCTATAATCAATTAAAGAAGCCGCCCCCGCGTTTGACCCTCGCTTGTGGCTTAATTAGTTAATAGTATGCTTAAAATAATATACTTAAAAAAATAATTACCAATATAATATAGGCGATTTAGCGCGATATAACTGTAATGTAGTTAGTTTTTAGCTCTCCTTAGTTTCTTAGGTCGCCATTGGATGGATAACAGGGAGCCAATAATCAGCCTTTTATTCCGCCCAGCCCGCGAAAAAAATCTTGACCCTGGGCTTTATAAAGGCTAAAATCCCAGGATCCTATTGATTTTTCCTTTGGTCAAGGGCTTTTAGTGGCCCGATCTTGGCCCAATCTTTATTCGCCTGGTTTTCAAACTCTCCAAGTGAGGTAGGTATGGTTATCCTAGTTATCAACGCCGGTAGCTCTTCCGTCAAGTTCACCATTTTCGACATGGCCAACCAGAAAAAGGTTCTGGCCTCGGGCCTCATTGAGCGGATTGGCATCGAAGGCACCACCATGAAGTATGCCAATCATCGTGGCGAAGAGGTCAAAGGCGGGGTTCCGGTTAAAAACCCCAAAGACGCGGTCAAGATCATCACCGAGCGTCTTTTGGACGCCAAAGTCGGGGTTTTGAAAAGCCTGTCCGACATCAAGGCTATTGGCCATCGGATCGTCCAGGGCATGGAAAAGATCCAGGAACCCATCCTGTTGAACGCTGAGGCGAAAAACATAGTCAGGGAATGCGGCGTCTTGGCCCCCCTCCACAACCCCCATAATCTGATGGGCATTGAGGCCTGTGAGGCGGTTTTGCCAGGCGTGCCCAACGTGGGCGTTTTCGACACGGCCTTCCACGCCACCATGCCGCCTCGGGCTTATCTCTACGGCCTGCCGTACAAGTATTATGAGAAAGAGGGTATCCGTCGTTACGGCTTCCACGGCACCAGCCACGCCTACGTGGCCAAGGCGGCGGCGATTTTGGATGGCCGTCCTCTGGACAAACTCAAGATCATCACCGCTCACCTGGGCAATGGGGCTTCCTTGGCCGCGGTCAAGAACGGTCAGTGCCAAGACACCTCCATGGGCGTGACCCCCTTGGAAGGCGTCATCATGGGCACCCGCTCCGGCGACGTGGACGCCACGGCGATTCTTCAGATTATGAAGAAGGAAGGTTTAACCCCGGATCAGGCCGACAACCTGCTCAATAAGCAAAGCGGCGTCTTGGGGTTAGCTAATATCGGTTCCTCGGATCTGCGGGACGTGGAGGGCGCGGCGGACAAAGGCGATAAACTTTGCGCCCAAGCTTTGGAAGTCTACGCTTATCGGGTCAAGAAGTATATTGGGGCTTATATGGCCGTTCTGGGCGGGTTGGACATTTTGGTGTTCACCGCTGGGGTGGGCGAGAACTCCATCTCCATGCGGGCCGCCATTCTCCAGGATCTGGAAGGCCTTGGCCTTAAGCTAGACCCCAAAAAGAACGCTGTCCGTTCCCCCGAGCCCCGGGTGATCTCCACCGACGACAGCCCCATCAAGATCCACGTTATCCCCACTAACGAGGAACTGGCCATCGCCGAGGCCACGTCCAAATTGGTTGGCTAAGGTTTTTTTAGGCCTTTTAAACAAGATCCCCTAACGACGCCTTGAACAACCCCCTGACCGCGGCCTTAGTTTTTAGGCCGCGTTCGGGGTTTTTTTCGGGGAACGTTTTTAAGCCCGGCCCAGGGAGCGAGCGTTGTCCGAGCGGCGTTTGGGGTTAATATCGTGGACAGGCCCTTCCGCGGGGACGTTTAAGATTTCCCGGCTAAATTTGAAACTAGCCCAGTCTAAGCCTTTTTGACCATGACCGACCAGTTTGTCCCATAAATAGCGGGCGCGGGCGACAAATAGGGCGGCCAATTGTTCTTTCATGATAAAACGGGTGCTCGTCACAAAGGAGCGAGCTAGGCCAAAGGCTAGACGCGCCTCATATTCTCGATCGCCCATTTCGTGGGCGAACTGGTCAGCTAGGCGGGCGGTTTCCAGGGCCGCCTGCGTTAGTTGCCAACGCCGGGGGACGCTAAAGACTGGGAGTCTAATGATGGACACCAGCATAACCGAGATGTCTTGGATATAGTCCGATTCTCGGCTGCGGTAGAGATCGATAAAATGTAATCGGCTAGTGGTGGGGTTGTATAAAAGATTGGATAGGTTGAAATCCCCGTGGATCCGGACGGTGAAAGGGGCCTTTAGACTAGCTTCGTAGGTTTTGGCTTGGTTTAAAAGCTTTTCCAAAGGCGGTATGTTTAGTTGGCCCAGGGCGCCATACTGGCTCATCAACTGGGGATAGAGCGTGGTGGCCTCGGACAAACGGCTTTCGGCTTGACGGCTGAACCCGGCTTGGGTGGGTTTGTCTTCCTTGGTTGACCGCCACAGACCAATCATGGTTTCCATGGCCAGCTTTAGGCCCGTTAGAGCTTCCAAAGGGGTGTTTTCCAGGAAAAAAGCTTGGAGCGTTCGGCTGGGGATGAATTCCAGAATCAGAGCCGCTTCTTGACCTTCTCGATGCGGCACAAAGGCTTTGACCTGGGGGGTCAGACCTGGCCGCAAAGTGGCCCAGCGCTCGAGGTTTTCCCGTTCCATGGTCAGTTTAAAGGCTGGGCCATGCTTAAAAAGAACCGGTTTTTCCCCTTCCTGGGTGCCCACGACCCCGATCCGACAACCAGAGCGCCCGCCCCAGATGGAGCGAAAATCTAGTCGCCCTGGCTCTAGATTTTGACCAGTGGCCTTAAGTCCCGCGCCTAAGGCTTTAAATTGCTCTAGCTTGATGTTCTCCCCCATGATGAAATAAATAATCTTTTCCCCGATCTCCAACAACATATCCCCAGCCCGTTCTAGATAATGGATGATCATCAAGGTGGTGACCAGGTTTTCGGGGCCGCCACCATTACTAAATTCCCCGATGAGCCGGGCGAAACGGTCAGCGTAAAGGGCGTCCAAACGCTCTTCCACTTGGCCAAGTTTCACGGCCAGCCCCACGTCACGCTTTTCGATGGCCGGGTGGATCAATTCTAGGCCGCGGAAAATTTCTTGAAAAAAATCCTCCAGTCGATAATGCTTTAAAAAGCCCACGTCCACCAAGTAACCAGCCTGCCCATCGAGGTTTAACAGCAGATCGGCTATGCGATCCAGACGAGAGGCGATGGAGGACATGGCCTGCAAAAAGAGACTGTCTTTAGCTGGGCTGGTTCTGGTGAAAACCATGTCCATCGTTTCTTTCTGAACCAAGGCGACCTGAGTGTTGACGTAGGCGACGCGGTTGTATAGACCCCGGCTTTTGGAGGGATCCTTTTTGAAAAGGATGTCCCGGGCTTCCATGGCCACTTGGAGGACTTCCCTGGTTAGGAGCTTGACGCCGTCTTTGATATCCTCAAATTGGGGCATCTTCGTGGTCGCTTTCTTGACGCGAAGGCGTTAGGGAATCGGCTGGTTGGGGCGTCTGAGATGGAGGCGCGGCTTGGTCAAACGCGTCTAGAGGCGTGGGTTTCTGGCTCGATTCTTCCGTCGCCAACGCTTCCGGGGCGTCGTTGTTTAAGTTATCGAAGTTTAGGCTAAGCTGTTTGTGGGCCACGGTTTCAGCCCAGCTTAAAGAAAAGGTTAGGTTAACTTGCCCTTTGCGACGGGTGGAACATACCGATAATTCCATGATCTCGGCGGGCCGGAGGACTATCTGATGGTTCTGGTCGGATAAACTCAGTTCCCGGTCTTGAAAGCCTTGGATTAGGGATTCCAAATAACGGCTCACGTCAAGGGGATCGGTCACAAGTTTGAAGTGAAAACGGTTTTTACTCATAAAAAAGGCCCCGAGTATGGACTGGTGGTCGCGTTATCTGGGCGCGCCCTAGCTTATTTCCGTTCAGGTTAGTCGGGCGCGGTACTCGTCCATGGTTCTGTCCCGGCTTTGACCGGCTTTTTTTAAGGCCGCCATCACCTGAGGATCTCGCCAAGGCGATTGGAAGCCAATCTCCCGGTCAAGGTTGTTTTTCTCCTCAGACTTTTGATCCGGCCGGATTTTAGAGGACATATGGGTGTCGTCGCCCATAAAGGCCAGAAGGGGACGCTGGCCCTTTTTTTGACGGGCTAAAGTCTCAATGAGAAAAATCGTGTGGTTGGGGGTTGAGGGGTTCCAGACCTCCCAACCGTCCACGTTCAAATCATCCAACAGGGCGGGCCAAAATTGAGGCGGGTGGGGGATAACCACCCCCGCCCCCAAACCGCGCGCCTCCTCGACCACTTCCCGGACAGTGTGGAAGCGGCTGGGCGTTAGGCGTCGTTTGACCTGGCTTTTGACTAGGCGGCTTAAGGCCATGGCTCGATCCAATAGAGCCGGGGGGTAGTCTTGGCCCCGGGCGGCCATAAAATCGGGCAGCAACCTATTTTTGAGCATTTCGGCTCGCTCCGAATCCCCTAGATCGGCTTTTTCAATAATATCCCTGAGCCGTTGGGCTAGCGATTGGGCTAAATGGATAGAGTCCGAGGAAAAGCCCTGTTTTTTGATCTCATTTTTGACCGCCACGTCCGGGGCGATGATATTTTCCAGGATGTCCAATAACTGCAGGGCGCGATAACGAAAAGTTCGTTCCATCATCGCGGCCAGGGTGGTGGCCTTGGGTAACAGCTGGCTCCGCAAATGGATTAATAATTGGATTTTCAGCCCATATTCCGGGGAGTAGGCGTCGGCTTCCACCCCAGTCCACCCATCTAGGCTCATCAGCCGATTGTGCTGGGTAGGGATGACTAAGCGATCCTCGGCCATGGGAAAGGCTTTCCGCGTCCGCTGGTCGATCAATTCCAAAGGTATCCATTCCGGGTGCCAGTGGATGGCCAGGACGCGTTTTTCTTCCAGATCTTGGCGACTGGGGCGCGCGGCCACAGCCGTTTCTTTGGCGGTCAACTCAACCGAGGTTAGGCGATTGAAGGCGATCCAGTCCTGGCTAAGGTCTTTTTTGTCCACGTTTTTGTCCCGCCTAATGAGCTGGGCTTTCGCGGCTGCTTTCATGGCCGTTTTTCTAACGCCCGATGGGGCTTTTAGAGGGATACTTGGCGAGCGAAAAGGCCCGGTGGTCTAGAAAAATTTCGCGCTTAGATGACTGGTGATGTCGCTGGTCTCCTTGAGAATTAGCTGTTGGATCTGGGACATGGCCTCGTTGACCGCGGCCACGACTAGATCCCCCAGCATGTCTGGATCATTGGGATTGATCACCTCGGGATCTATTTTAATGGACTCGAGGCGGTTGAGGCCATTGACCGTCGCCGTCACCATGCCGCCACCAGCGGTGGCGGTGGCGGTTTTTTTGTGGAACGTTTCCTGGGCTTTTAAAACCTGATCTCGGATCATTTTGGCTTGTTGGATCAAATTTTCCTGGTCAATGGGGGGGTGGCTTTCTTCGGACATGATTTGGTTCTCTCCATTGGTAAGATCGCCCAGGGGCTAAGGTTCGCCTTCGCCCAGTTTCAGGGTTAGCTCCAGCCATGAAAAAAAGTTCGTTCCGTAGGGCGTCGAATCACGTCTAAAGGCGTGGGGAAGAAATTTGACGTGATCCAAATGTTTAAGGTTGATTCCTCTTCAAAGATCTTTGGCCGCGGTCGGTCGATGGGGCTATTTTTTTATTATCCAGGTATTATCCATCCAGGTATTATCCATCCGAGTATTATCCATCCGAGTATTATCCAGGCCAGATGGCTGGTCAAAGTAAATTTAGGATTAAAATCAAATATATAATAGGCCAATTTCACGAAAAAATCAAGAGCCAGTTAGATAAATTGGATGGGGGTCTAGGCGACTACAGCTCCTAAAAGCGAAAAGTCTAGCGGGCTGGTGGAAAATAGCGCCCGGGGTCTGGACGAAATCGATCAGGCCAGGTATAATTTTAACCCGATTTGGACAGGAAAATTTTTTTAATGGGGCTAATAGGCTAACAGGCTGAAATTACAGGAATTTTGGTCTATTACAGAGCTAATTTTTTAATTATCAAAGATTTATAGTAAATTTATAGCGTTAATTTGTTGTTAAATTTTTAATTAATATTATTATAATTTACAAGCGAATATAGTTTTGAATATTAGCATATTTTGTGGTTGAGATCAAAGGAGGCGATTGAAGATAAAATCAGAAGCTAAATCCATCATGGCTCAGGACGCCAAGCTCTTAGCCAGAGACGGCCAGGATAGAGCGAACTTATTGATTAAGGTTAAAACATGCGCTAAGAAGAATATAAATTAAAATATTATGATTTTATTAATGATTTTTATAAATTTAACGGGCTGACTCTGGGTCGGCTATGGTAGGCTGGGTAGACCGAATTTTTGGCCTTTTGAGCTCTTTTGACGCGGTCTAGAAATTAATCCGTTTCTTCCGTGACCTGAGCCTCCTTGGCCGGGTTGTCGTCAAACTCAGAGCCCTCATCCGGCTCCTCGACTGGTTCTGGGATGAGCATGGGACTGATGGGGTTGGCTCGTTGATTAAAAGTGATGATCGAGCCGCCAATGACCGCGTTAAAGGCCAAAAATATGGGATCGTTTTTGAGACTGTTGACATGAGCCTTAATCTGGTCTTCGGAGAGCTGGGGTTTAATGGGCGCGGCCACGGGCGGTCGGTAATCCGCGTATTCATCCTCCCCGTCATTGTCGTCGGCCAGACTTGGGCTTATGGGCGCTTTGACCTGGGACGGCGAGGGAAGTACTGGGGGCGCGGCCGCTGGGGCTAAATTGGTTGGCGCGAGGGGCTCGGTTTCTAGCTTGGTTTCGGCGGTAGGTTTGACCTCGTCTTCGCGTGGCGCGAGGGCTGTCCCAGGTTCTGAGTCTAACCCCGGTTTTGGGCGCGTCCGCTCTTCCACTTGTTCTTCTAGCCGCGCCGCTACCTGTTCTTCTTGTCGTTCTTTGACAGCGGGCTTAATGTCGACCGCGCTGGGAACGGTTGGGGGGGGCGGGGCTACCGGCGCGGCCACTGGCTTGGTCGACGGGGCGGGGGCGGCGATGGCTTTAGTGGCGACGACGGGAATCGGGGCGGTTGGGGTGGTTTTGGCCTCCAAAGCCAGTAATTCCAGGTTCTTTTTAACCAGCTCCGGGGAGCTTTCCAATAACGCGGTGAGCCGAGCGCTCAAGGTGGCGAGATCGGTTAGAGGGGCCGTTTGGCAAAGTTTGATCAGGTGGGCTTCCATTAACCAGCGCGGTTGGGGGTGTCTGGATAATTCGCCCTGAAAGCGTAACCAGGCCTCAAAATGCCGGTGGAGAAGCGACAGCGACATTTCCTTGGCCAACTCTTGGTATTCCGCCAATTCTTTTTCCGTCAGATCCAGTATTTCGGCGGCGCGCGCGTTGGCCTTATATAGGGTTAACCCTCGCACCCATTCCAGCACTCGGATAGCTAACTCGCGAAAATCCGAGCCCAAATTATAGGCCTTTTCCATCAGATCCAAAGCGGCGCCCGTATCCCCCCTAAAAGCCGCTTTGGCCGTTTCGCTGATGATATTTTGGTTAATCAGGCCGAGGGCCTGATCCACGGCGGCGGTGGTGATTTCCCCGGCCGAGGCGATCACCTGATCCATCATGCCCAGAGCGTCCCGTAAACCGCCTTCCGCTTGGCGCGCGATGATGGTGAGGGCTTCGGGCTCCGCGACAATCTTTTCAATTTCGGCCACTTTAAGGAGGCGGTTGGTGATGTCCTCGGCGCGGATGCGTTTAAAATCATAGCGTTGGCAGCGCGAGAGGATGGTGGCGGGAACTTTGTGGGCCTCCGTGGTGGCGAAGATAAAAATAACATGATCGGGCGGCTCTTCCAAAGTTTTGAGCAGCGCGTTGAAAGCGTCGTTGGTTAACGCGTGAACTTCGTCAATGATGTAGACTTTGTAAGGGTTTTTGGCCGGCAAATACTTGACGGTGTCCCGTAACCCGCGGATCTCGTTGATGCCCCGGTTGGAGGCTCCATCCACCTCCATCAAATCCACGCATTCCCCATTTTGAATTTCCTGGCAATTTTGACAAACGCCGCAGGGTTTGGACACCTCGCTTTTACAGGATAGAGCCATGGCCAGGAGTCGAGCGGCCGTGGTTTTCCCCACGCCCCGGGGACCAGTGAAAAGGTAGGCGTGGGCCACTCGACCGGTTTTCAGGGCTTTGATTAAGGTTTGGCGAACCTGCTCTTGGCCGGTGAGATCCTCAAAAGTTTGTGGCCGATATTTACGGGCCAGAACCAGATATGACATGTCCGATTAATCTTTACTCAGTCAATTCTGGCTCGACCAAGTCTCGGTCGGCCAAGGCTTTTTGGCATTTAGGGCAGACCCCGCTTTGGTCGGCTGGCGTCTGGGGATGACGCGTCCAGCAGCGCGGGCACTTGGGATCGGGGCTGACTTCGATCCTGACCGTCAGTTCCGGGCCCTCAGTCAGTTCCAGGCGGCTGATGATAAAAAATTCCAAAAGCAAATCTTCGCGCTTTTTAAGGATTTGGTAATCCGCGGCTGGCGCGGTAAGGTAGCCAATGGCTTCCAAACCCGAGCCGATCAGTTTAGCCCGCCGGGCTTCTTCCAAAGCTTTGTTAACCCGATCCCGAATGGCGATGAGGCGCTCAAATTCCGCGGCTAGCTCTGGTCGTGACCACTGGGGATTGGCTTTGGGCGCGTCGGCCAGGAAAACCGAATTATCCTCGCCAGGCTCAAGGTGACTCCAGATTTCCTCGGCCGTGAACGACAGGATGGGGGCCATTATCAATGTTAAAGCCGGCAGGATCTCGCTCATGACCGTTTGCGTGCCCAAACGCCGTGGATCGCGGGGGCCCAAGGTGTAGAGCCGATCTTTAACGACGTCAAAATACAATGACGAAAGCAGGCCAACAAACTTATTGACCAGTTGATAGACGTCATGGAAGGCGTAACTGGCGTAGGCTTTGTCCGCGCGTTCGATCAATTGGCCAAGATGGTGAAGGGCGTAACGATCCAGGTCATCCAATTGGTCATAGGCGCGGGCGTTTTCTTTTTTGAAATCATAAAGGTTGCCGAGAATGAACCGGATGGTGTTGCGGAAATTGAAATAGGCCTTGGCCAACATGTCCAGGATGGCGTTCGATAGCCTAATGTCATCTTGGTAGTTTTCCGCGGCCACCCATAAGCGGATGATATCCGCCCCAAACTTATTGATGAGCGATTCCGGCTCAATGGTGTTGCCGATGGATTTACTCATTTTCCGGCCCTGGCCATCGACCACGTAGCCATGGGTCAAAACTTCCCGATACGGGGCGCGGCGACGATTGGCGACCGACAAGAGTAAACTAGAGTGGAACCAGCCCCGGTGTTGATCCGAGCCTTCTAAATACATATCGGCCTGGTTGGGTAGTTCTGGCCTCATTTCCAGAACCGAGGCGAAGGTTGAGCCTGAGTCAAACCAGACATCTAAAATGTCGGTCTCTTTCCTAAAATTTCGGGAACCGCAGGCGCACTTTTCCCCGGCGGGCAACAAATCCTCCACCGGCCTCTCAAACCAAGCGTCGGCTCCCTCGGCCTGGATCAACTCAAAAAGTCTTTTTTGGATGGCTGGGGTGTAAAGCCAGCGCCCACAATCTTGGCAGAAGAAGATAGTGATGGGCACGCCCCAGGTGCGTTGGCGGCTGACGCACCAATCCGGGCGGTTTTCGATCATGCCGTAAATGCGTTCCCGGCCCCATTTGGGAATCCAGGCCACCTCATTGATGGCCCTCAGACTTTCTTGTCTTAAGTTTTTTTCCTCCATGCTGATGAACCACTGGGGGGTGGCCCGAAAGACCACGGGTTTGCGGCAACGCCAGCAGTGGGGGTAGGAGTGGGTGATCTTTTCCGAGCCTAATAGCGCCCCGCGCTCGCTCAGCGCCTGGATGACTAGGGGGTTGGCCTCCAGAACTTTTAGCCCGGCTAGTTCCGGCGCCTCGTCGGTGAAACGGGCCTGGTTATCCAAAGGCGATAAGATCGGTAGATTATGGGCTAGTCCCGTCTCGTAGTCTTCGCGACCATGGCCAGGGGCGGTGTGCACCAGGCCCGTGCCTTGCTCTAAAGTCACGTAATGGGCCGAAACCACCAAAGATTCCCGATCATAAAGGGGGTGGCGGGCTTTTAAGCCCAAAAGAGCCGTGGTATTAATTTCGGCTATTTCCTCGCCCTCGCCGCGCCCAAATTTGGGCCAGAGATTGGCGGCCAAGGCTTTAGCGACAATCAGGATCCGTCCGTCTAAATTATAAGCGGCGTAGGTTAAGGTGGGATTGAAAGCCACCCCTAGGTTGGCCGGAATGGTCCAAGGCGTGGTTGTCCAGATGAGGAGCTCAACTTTTTGGCCGCTCAGTTGGGGGGCCAGCGGGCTAGGCTCGGAAATTAAAGGGAAAGCCACGTAGATGGAGTCCGAAGAAACGTCCGCGTACTCCACTTCGGCCTCGGCTAAAGCTGTCCGGCATTGGCCACACCATAACACGGGCTTGAGGCTGTGGTGGAGGCGTCCATCCAAGGCCGTCTGGCCCAATTCCCGGGCGATGATGGCCTCGCATTCATAGCTCATGGTGAGGTAAGGATGGGCCCAATCGCCCAACACCCCTAAGCGTTGAAACTGTTTGGACTGGATGTCGACAAACTTTTCCGCGTGGGCGCGACAGAGTTGGCGGATTTCCGAACGGGTCAGATCCTTTTTCTTGGAGCCTAAGTTTTGTTCCACTTGGTGCTCGATGGGCAGACCATGGCAATCCCAGCCCGGCGCGTAAGGGGAGGCGTAACCGGACATGATCTTGCGCTTAATGATAATGTCTTTGAGGATTTTGTTGAGAGCCGTCCCCATGTGGATATGGCCATTGGCGTAAGGCGGTCCGTCATGGAGAACCCAGGCCGGTCGACCCTGGCCTCGGGCTTGGAGCCGCTCGTAAAGGCCCATTTGGCGCCATTTTTCCAAAAAAGCCGGTTCCCTTTGAGCCAAGGAGGCTTTCATGGGAAAATCGGTCTTCGGTAAATTCAAGGTGTTTTTGTAGTCCATAACCCAATCAACTCAAAAAGGCCAGACGGCCAAAAGCGGCTATCTTTATTAAAAGGAGCTCCATTATAGGAGTTGGATCCATTATTTTTGGAGCTAGCCGAAAAAAGAGCGTTAAAAACGGAAAAATTATTAAGCCAGGCCACCATGGCCTTTAGGTCTGTGTCGCAGGTCTATCTCGCCAAGGTCTATCTCGCCGGCGCGCGCGTTAGGTTTACTCGGTTTTTTCTTCCACAACCACTGGTGGGGTGGGCGCGTCCAGTTGGACGGCCAGGGGTTTAGCTTGGCGACGATGTCGTAACCATTCAATGATCATCGGTAAAATCGATAAAACGATGATGGCCATGATCACCATGGTGAAGTTTTTCCGCACCACCGGTAGGCCCCCAAAAAAGTAACCCGCCCAAATGAAAATTAAAGCCCAACTCGCCCCGCCGATAAAATTGAAAAGCAAAAAGCGGGGGTACCTCATGGCGCCCACCCCAGCCACAAAGGGGGCGAAGGTGCGGACAATAGGCACAAATCGGGCGATAATGATGGTGGAAATTCCGTATTTTTCGTAAAAATCTCGGGTTTTATCCAAATATTTACGTTTTAGGAAGCGGCCATCGCGGTTGAGGGCTTTGGGGCCGATGATCCGGCCGATCCAATAATTAAAGGTATCCCCCAAAAAAGCCGCCACGATGATGACCACCAATAAAGTCCAAGGCGATAGAGGCGAGCCGTCCCGAGCGGCGATGGCCCCGGCGGCGAATAACAAGGAGTCGCCGGGCAAAAAAGGGCAGATCACGACCCCAGTTTCCCAGAAAACAATGGCGAACAAGATTAAGTAGGTTCGCCAACCGAATTTGTCCACTAGGTTATCCAGGTGGACGTCAATATGGAGAATAAAATCGATCAAGTCGCCAAGCCCTTGGCCCAGCCATTCGAAGGCTTCCATTAAACCACCTTGAGGCTATTTGTTTATTTTAAATTAGGACAGACCGCTTCTAAAGTCGCGCGAGGGATAGCCCC
This sequence comes from Deltaproteobacteria bacterium, assembly GCA_031269825.1. Lineage (GTDB taxonomy): Bacteria > Desulfobacterota > Desulfarculia > Adiutricales > Adiutricaceae > JAIROO01. Next base: position 1,697 of record JAISYP010000070.1, on the reverse strand, counting down.
TTGGCGGAAGATCCAGGGTTGGGCGCCACTAACGTCCACAATGGTCGAAGACGCCTGGCCAAAGGTGGGCCCAATATCGATGATCAGGTCGATTTTCCCGTCAAACTCAGCCAAAACTTCGTCGGCCGTGGTGGGCGGGGGGGAGGCGTGTCGGTTGGCGCTGGTGCCAGTGACGCCCCGATCGACTAAGCGGATCAACCGGCGGATTAGTTCCAGGCCTTCGACCCGCAACCCCACGGTGTGAGCTTTGCCCAGAACCAAGGGGTGAAGCCCCTTGTGTCCGACGAAAAGGAGCGTTAAAAGTCCTGGCCAGAAGTTGTCCATGAGCGGTTTGGCCGCTTCGCTGGTTTCCCGGGCGTAGCAGGCGGCCCGGGGAATAGAGTCAATCAAAAGTAAAAATGGATGCTCAATAGCCCGACCCACTTTGAGTCGGGCCGCTCTTTCCAAAGCCTGAGGTTTATCGGCCAGGGCCATAAAAGCGTAAAAGGATTGGGTTGGCCCAACGATTAAGCCCCCGTTTAAGAGGATCTCGGCCGCGGGAGCCAGTTCATGAAAACTAGCGTCTGGGGTTATGGCGAGGCGAGTGGTCAAGCGTGACTCCCCAAAAATAATGGATCTGGCTCGAGCGTTCTCGGGCTGGTTCTTGGTAAACTAGGTTCCCAGCTTAGGGGTAAAAAAATTACTATGTATCAAAAAAAAAGAAATATGTCTAAGAATCCCAAGACCAAGATCCTGGTCACCCTTCGGCCGTTTTCCGAACTTTTAATTATAACTCCAATGGCTCCTTGACTTCAAGGCGTGATTTTTTAATATTTTGACCAAAACTTAGGTTAGCCGGGCGGCTTAACTCTGATTTTGGGCTGGGACTAATTAACCCATCTTTCGCGGCCAAACCCTGGCGTGACTTTAATTTTAAAAGGGCGGCGCGGGGGCTTTATTATTTTGCCTAAAGTTCCAGTTTTTTAGGTCGCGAAAACGATTTTTTTGACTATATCCTTGAAAGCGGCGGTTTTTTATAAAGAAAATTGAGGAATCGCCTGACTATGTGACGGACAGATAGGATTAGCGCCAGGCTAGGCCCAAAAGGTGGGCGAGAACTGGAGTTTTCCAGCGTAACCGAGGCCAGGAACGCCAGTCACTAGTCATTGTTACAAGTCAGTACAAGTCAGTCCTTGTTATAAGTTATAAGTTAAGATCGGTCGTTTTTCTGGGTTTATTTCGCGTTAACGGCCTTCTGGCCGTCTTTATTTTTAGCGCCAATATTTTTTGGGGGGCAAGCCAAACGGTAATTTTTTTTCAGAAACATTATTGATGTATAAATTATATGTGATTTAACAAAGTAACTAGTATTTATTATATAATTACTCATATTATTAACTTTTTAAATCCTCAGTGGCCGGGCTCATTTTTCTTAAAAAAATCTTGACAATTAAAAAAATTAATGATCCGTAGTTCTCAATTTTTTTTCGATCTATAAATTCCCCTAATTTTTCGACTGAAAAATTTTACTCTAGCATTTTTTATGCCAATATTATTTTCTTTTCTTTTGAACAATTTATATTCTAAAAAATTCGTTACTTTCAACTTGTCAATTTTTATGATAAATTTTTACTTCCCTTAGGACGCCCTCTTTTACGTTTTATCTTAGTATTATTGGGCGAAGGCACATATTGGCTGTTATTAGTGTTATTTTTAGA
>JAISYP010000106.1 GCA_031269825.1 Deltaproteobacteria bacterium | reverse complement strand
CGATGGTGTCCAGAAGCAGGCTTTTGCCAAAAAGACGGGGACGGGCGAGGAAAGGATTCCTGTAACTGGTAACCAGTCTATGAATGTCTCTGGTCTTGTCGACGTAGAGGAGGCCATTTTCCCTAATTTTTCTGAAGCTTTGGATGTTTAAAGGTAATTCAGGCATGGTTAATATTACCTCGCGATAAAAAGCGTTAAAGCCAAATGATAAAAAATTCCACCAGTCATCCCGCGCGACGCCAATACTTTTGTGATTATACTTTTTTTTCGTTAGTCGCCAAGCTTTTTTTTCAGCGCTCGATGGTCATAGCGCCAGGTCAATTTGAATTTTGGTCACCTCTCCATAGGGCAATTTTTTAATAATGATGGTCTCGCGAAAAGTTTAAAATTCAAAAATTCTAATTTATAAGTTATTGAAATTATTACTCTTTTGCTTGACGATTTCCCTTAAACTAGGATTTTCGCGAAGCCATCAATAATATCTTGGCTAGTTCCTCGGCGCTAAATATTAGCGATATGTTTATAATTTTGTTGTTCATTTTATATTAATTTTGAAATATCGTCATGTTGATTGAAAAGATCAAATATTTGGCTTGGTCAATATTGGGTTATTTGAATGAGGATGTTCTTTCAATGATAGTTACTGATGATATTGAATTTCCGCGGGTGACGTGGTGGCGGTCGCTCGCGAGTTATTTCAGAGATTGGCCCTTTTTGGGGCGCGGCGATGGGCGATTTTTGGGATATTTTCCCCGCTGGGCTGGGTTAGCTTCTTTGATTTTCGGAAAAAAAGCTAGAATAAACTTAAGGGGCCGGATTAAGGGAATGAAGTTGGCGGCGGATCAGGGTCAGGGATCCGGGGTAGTGGCTAAGGCTAAATAAACAGAGAAGCAGGTAAAAGTATTTTTATAATCTTGATATTATTATAATATTTATTGTTTAAAGAGTTACTAATGACCAGCCAAGAAGATAAACCCTCTTAGCTGGTCATTTTAACTTTACTCTAGCCAATTCAACGTAAATGGCGGTTTTTGTCCATGTCCATCCACAGGCCAAAAAGGAAAGACTGAAATCCCACCGTGAAGGAGAAAAGGGATAAAATCAAAGTGATTTCCGGCATTTGGCCTTGAGTGGGCCAGAGGTAGAGGAGCCTAAGAAAGAACAAAAACCCGATGACCATCAGAAGAGCCCCCAGAGCCAGGAACAGAACCAATGGGTGGGCGTCGCGGATGATGTATTTTTTCCACAACCGCCACAGAAACATCCTCGTCAAGAGTTTGGCGATGGGCCAAAGAACTTGCCGTGGCTTAAACCCGCTGGTTTCCCCGATGTTGTAGACCGGTTTTATGGGCACGTCCCGGACGGTCATGGACTCAACGTTTAACCGGATCAAGATGTCATTGGGCTGGCCGTAACGTTTGTACATCTGATCCCAGTCAATGGCTTTTAAGGCCCTTTCGCTGATCACCGTGTAGCCGGTTTGGGAGTCGGCTATGTGCCAGTACCCAGAGGCCACTTTGGTTAAAAAAGACAAGGCGGCGTTACCAAAAAAACGGACTTTGGGGATGAGACGGTAGGCTTCCTCATAAACTAATCGGTTGCCCTTGGAGTAATCCACCCCCTCTTCGGCCACCAGATCGCACAAGGCGGGGAGATCATTGGGATCCATCTGGCCATCCCCAGCCATGACCACGGCCATGTTGATGTCGTGATCGCGGGCCCATTTATAACCAGTGGCGATGGAGCCGCCCACCCCTTGGTTGACCTCGTGACGCAGAAGAACCACTCGCTGGTTAAGGGCGGCTAGGCGCTCAGCTTCCTGGACAGTGTTGTCCTTACTTTGGTCGTCGATGACCACGATATGATCCACAAATTCGGGCATGGTCTCCACCACCAAATGGAGAAGCTTTTCCTCATTATAGGCTGGAACCACCGCGCAAAGAGTTTTACCTTTGTACATAAGTTTTTCCCGATTTTGGGCCAACTGGCCTATTTTTTAAGTCTTAACCGGATAAGCAACGCCCCATTGGAACCAGGAACCCCAAGCCCTGGAGCTCGTAACAAAGTTTCCGGTTGGGCGCCAGGGCGGACGGTCAGCTTGAGGCGGCGACCATCCAAGGTCTGGACAATGGGGCTCCCTCCCTGATCAAGTTCTTTTTGGGTGATATCGATGGCGGTTAATAGGTCATTGCCTTGCCGAAAAAAGTCTTTTTCCGGTTGGACGGACAAGGTGATCACCAGATCCCGCGGCTTTTGACCCGGGGCCAAGGGTGGGCCTTGGCCCCGGTAAGTTAATTTTTGACCATGGGTTGAGCCTTGGGGAATGTTGACCACGGTTTGGGGGGAGCCAGACGTGGCTCCAAGGGGGACGGATTTTTCCGCCCCAAACACGGCTTCTTTTAGACTTACGGTCAGATCCACGGCCATAGGGGCGCTTCGGATCCGCGGCTCGGGTTTTTGACCAAACCCGGCGAAAAATTCTCGCCAAAGGAGGGGATCGGGAGCCGGGGCGCTTTTTTTGGTTAAGATCCTTTTTAATTCCTCTTCGGCGGAGGGTAGCCCAAACTCTTTGAAGAGGTCGTTGACCTCAAATCCGTGGAAAATATCTTGTTTGTTGAACTCGGATCTAAATTTTTCCGGGCCTAGTTGATCAAAACGTCGTCTTTTGACTGGATCGCTTAAGACCGCGTAAGCTTCGGAGATGGCTTTAAAGCGTTCCTCGGCTAGTGGGGAACTGGGGTTACGATCCGGGTGCCAGGTGATGGCCAACTGGCGGTAAGCCTTTTTTAACTCGGACGATGTGGCCGTGGTGGTCACGCCTAGGATCCGATAATAATCCTGTTTTATTTTCAAGTCCGCCTCAAGCGTTGGGATCCGGATCGACGCTCGGATTGGCCAGAGCGGTCTCAGCGCCTTGACTAGCCTTAGCCAGAGCGTTTAAGCTCGCCGCCAAATCTTCTGGTCGTCTTTGAGCTAGGAGCGTGATTCCACTTTCCCAGGGTTGTCGACTGGTCAGATACAAGTGGCCTAGGCCTACTAACCTTAAGGAAAAACTGTAATGGACGCTGGCCTGGGCCAGATCGACGAGGGCTAAATTCTCGGTTCGGCCCAGACCCCACCAAGAGTGAACTTGGAGTTTTAACCCATCAAAATGATATGATAGGCCCAGACGATGAATTATCAACCCCACCATCAGTCCGGTCAACCCGAGCCAGAGACCGGTTCGGTCTTGGGGATCTCGGTTTAAGACGATAATGGCTGGCCCTAAAAGCGCGCCGAGAAAGAGAAACCAACTCCCCAGTAATGATGGTCTAAAGAGGTGAGTTGGCCCATTTAACGGCTCGCCTTCTGGCGAGGGGATGGGTTCGGGCTGGGGGTTGACAGTTGGCTCGCTCAATTTTGGATGACTCTTTTGGGGAACCCCGAACAAAAACGGGGGAAAAAGGATAATAGCTTGTCAGTGGACACCGCGATGGGCGCGATTTGGAGTCACGCCTTAAAAATACTGGCCCTGGGGTTGGCCCTTTTAGTGGTCTGGGGAACCTTCTCCTTAGTGGCCTGGGCCAAACCCCCAGAGGGAAAAAATAAACCGGACAGTCCGTCCTTCGCCCAGGTGGGCGATTTGACGGTTCAACTGGTCGCTCCATCGGATCTTGTCCAAGTCGATGGCCTGGTTCCCGCGGCCGACGCTTTTGTCGAGGCCATGAAAGAGCGTTTTAAGCTACGCGTTTTAGGCTTGTACGCTGAACCCGAGGCTTTCCAATTTTTCGCCGAAGGTATGGCCAACCAGCGAGGCCGTCAAATTCCGCGCTTGGCCCTCATTTCCGTTCCCACGCGCATGGACAAGAAAAAATACGACTTAAAGGCCGTTAATAAGGAAAAAAGTCGTTATCGCGAATGGTTTAGCCTAGCCGTCAATACCAGGCCTTTGGCTTGGATATTTGGGCGTAAAGCCAATACCAAGCTCAAAGAAAAACTGGGCGTGAATTTGGATTTTTCCTACCAGACCGGCGATGAGACCGGTCGATTTGACGAGCGAGATCGCTCGCTTTCTTTCACGGTTTTAACGAACATGACCCCTTATAGCTTCAAATCCGAAGTTTTAATCGCGGCCAGTGTCTTAAATATTGGCGACAAACTGGTCTTTTTATCTTGGATGGAGCCCTTTAAAGGCCCAGAAAGTTTGATTAAGGCCAAGTCGGCCAATTTGGGTTGGCTATTTGAGTTGGCCCGGCTCAATGACGTGGAACTAAAGCCGGTCGTGGAAAATGAGTAAAGACTAAAAAGCGTCCGTGACTAAAGAACTATAGCTAACTAAATTAGCTATAAACAGTTAAATAAATATGAATATCAAAAAAACTGTGAACAATTTCGCTAGGGCTCCCTTCGGTAATAGCTGGCGTATTAAGCCGCTATCTCATCTATCTTATACTTTCAACGTTTATACTTCCAACGCTTTTAATTGGCCTGATATAACGTTATATCGGTCGATAAATTCAACTCATCTTAGATTGAGCTTGCGCGCCTTTAAGACGCGTTCTGGAAAATTGGCGAAAATCTTGCCTCCGGTTTAGCCTCGCGCCATGTTTTAGGATGAGCGCGAAATCAGAACGCCTAAGGCGGCTGGAGAGAAAAATTCCGCCCTATTTTGACGCGTAGGCCGAGCGATTGTCCAATATTACTTTAATACGTCCAGTGGAGACGTTTTTTAATCGATCATCTTGACGAGCATCTTGACGATCATCTTCAGAAAATTAATAAAATCCGAGCTTTTATCCGCGTCTCTAAGAGGTAACCGTTCGCCGCGGGCTCACTCAGGCCAACTGATCTGATCGGGCCGCCAATTGCCCTTCTTGATTTTATTTTATCCTTCCAATACTGATCCATTATAGACAAAAAATAATCTTTTGGACTATATATTTATTTTATAGTCATGGGTATAGCGATCACGTGAGGAAATAAATTTTTCCAGCAGTTTTAAGCGATCACGAGGAGCCTTATATTTCAAGGGGAAAATAATTTTAGCTTGTTTAGCGGTCTTACCATTTGGCACATTTTTTGCTTTGGTATATTCAAACAGAGAACTCCGATAAGGATGTTCCGCTCTTGTTGTTGTTGAACGGGCACT
>JAISYP010000105.1 GCA_031269825.1 Deltaproteobacteria bacterium | reverse complement strand
AGTGCCCGTTCAACAACAACAAGAGCGGAACATCCTTATCGGAGTTCTCTGTTTGAATATACCAAAGCAAAAAATGTGCCAAATGGTAAGACCGCTAAACAAGCTAAAATTATTTTCCCTTTGAAATATAAGGCTCCTCACGTGATCGCTTAAAACTGCTGGAAAAATTTATTTACTCACGTGATCGCTATACCCATGTAATTAAAAAATTATTTATATGATTATCTAATTATTATCATAAAAATATTATATGTAATTAATCAAGAAAATTATTTATTATAGATCTATAGGTAGTTGAAATATTTTTCTGTGGTAAAAATTGGCGTGGGATTTGCGGTTAACTCAAATTTCTAGATAACAAAATCAGCCGCCTGGAAATTCCACTTGTCTAACCAAACGGATATGGCGTCGCTCGCCAAGAATGGCTCGCGACACTGACCAGTCGCGTTGATTATCGAATCAGAGCCATAAATCCCGAACTTTACTACTACTACTACTATATAATACGCGACAAATATCGTCCACCACGAAGGCTCTTTTCAATATAACCGCGTCCGAGAATTAATTTTAGGTTATCAAATACAATTTACTAAAATTTATCCACAATTTATTGGTAAAAAAACTAACTTTATCATTTGGATTCTTTCATAATCTCTTCGTAATCCCGGATGTATTGCTCGCAAGTTCTCTTGTAACGCCCCCCAGCTGGGTCGTTGATGGTGGTTTTACAGTGGAAAATGGCTTGCTTAAGTTGGCCAACGTTCCCAAAATACCGAGACAACAGGTAATGACCCTTAGCCATCTCTCCAATCTGGCCAAAAAAACGGCCAGCTAGCTCCAAAGCCTCGGGATAGTCGTCTTCGGCCATATCCACGGCCTGATCGTAAAAATTGGCGGCTTCTTTGTTTTTACCCAATAACTCAAAAGCTCTAGCTAGCCCAAGGGTGGACAACAAGCCTTTATTAAGGTTACGGGACTTTTCATAATAAGTGACCGCGTCTTGGGTTTTTCGGCGCCTTAAAGATAGATCCCCCATGTCCGCGAGATATTCGGCGTTGGCTGGGGACAGCTTAAGGGCCTTTTCCAATAATTCATTGGCTTGGGTCAAACTCTGCTCACGGGCGGCGATCATCGCTAATCCGTGGAGAGCCGAGGCGTCGTTGGGGTTTTGTTCCAGTCGTTTCTGAAACACGCTCCGGGCTCGGCGGGGTTGGGCCGATAAGGCCAAAACCCGATCCTTTATGGCCTCATACCCTGGATCCGGGGGCGAGGGGGCTTGGTCAGCTTGATCCCCAAAAGTGGAGGCCATTCGGGCGGCTAGTCCTGGGTGAGTGCGTAAATAATTGGGGATCGCCGAAGAAAAATGGTAGCTACGCTCGTTCATGATCTTAAAGGCCCCGTACATATCTCGGGGGTTGTAGCCCGCCTTGATCATGTACGAGCGGCCCTTGCGATCAGCCTCAGTCTCGTCAGCCCGGGAGTTGGCTAGCATAGCCTGAATCGAGGCGCCCACCGACCCAAGCATCAAGGCCTGACCCAGGGCCCCAGTGTTTTGGCCGCCCCCGCCACCAGCCAGAAGAGCCCCAGCCAACACCCCAGCTAGGGAAGCGATGGAGGCTTTTTTACCCGCCTCTTGCCTTTGGGCGAAATGACGCGAGGTGATATGGGCCACCTCATGGGACAAGATGGCGGCCAGTTGACCCTCGTTCTGGAGACTAATGATGGTCTCCGTGTGCATGTAGATATAACCGCCTGGCACGGCGAAAGCGTTCAATCCATCGCTTTGGATAACGTAAAAGTGGAAAGGATGGGCCAAAGGGCCGGCCACCTTAAGGAGCCGTTTGGAAATACGCCGCAAATACTGGTCAACCGTGGGATCATTAAAAAGAACCTTTTGGGCCGCCAGCTGCCGATGCACCTGTCGGCCCAACTCCAACTCTTCTTTCTGTGACACCGCCCAGGCGGAATCGAACCCCCAAGACACCAAAAACAGAAGAGGCGCCCAAAGGCCGAGTATCCATAACAACAGGCGAGTCATGTTTGTCCTTTATAAAGATCCACCGCGATGGTCTATCGTCGACCTAACTTTCGGAAGGTCAAAGCCAAAGTCCCAACCACTAAAATAATCAAGCCAGCGCCCACCCACGTCCAAGCGGAACTGGCCCGCACCGTGACTCTAAAATCCAAGGCGCTTTGAGCTTTTTCACCTTGAACGCTGACCCCCAAACCATAGTCGCCCACTAGGGCGTTAGGAGCCGGGGTCACGGTCATCTCCACCAAAGAGGGATTAGCCCGGCCAGGCAAATCCACCAGTTTTTCGGGTTTAAACTCCACTTTCCAGTTATCAGGTTTAACCGCCATGAAGGTGATCTCTCTCTGGTTAGCCGATCCCTCATTCAAAACATAAAGGCTAACGGTCACCGGCTTACCAACTTCGGTGGCCATGGATAAAAGTTCATTGGCTGTCACCGCCCGCATTTTATAGGTGCCGGTCAAGTGGATGATCAAGGGCGTTTCCGCGGAACCAGCCGGGGTTTCGGCTTTAACCTTCAGGGTGTAGTCGCCCACTTCGGCCTGGTAAACGGGGTTAATATCCAAAGTGACCGAGCGACTCTGACTTTTAGGCACCTGGATGGAGGAAATCTGTTTTTCCTCATACCCTGGTTTAAATGAGGCTTCCCAGCTTTGGGGAACGGTGGCGATAAGGTTAACCAGAGCGTCCTCAGCGGAATTATTTTTAATATCCAGGGAAAAAGCGAATCGGCCATCGCTGGGACCGCTAATCTCTGGGTAGGAAGTGGTGATGGTCAAAGCTTGGAGGCTCTTTTTGCGGTTAGCCACTTTAAGAACCGTTTTCGATTCCACGCTTTTGCCCCCATTCCGACTAGTGGCCTTAAAAGCCAACGGATACTCGCCCTCGGGAATCACCTCTGTTCCCTCGGGAGGCCAAGCCAATAGGTTTAGCGACGCCCGATCCTCCGCGGCTAGAAAAACGCCCGTCAGCGAAGAACTGAACCGAGAAATTTCCGTACTCCAACCTTCAGGGGCTTGTGTTATCTCAAAATCAAAGGTATCGCCCCGCAGACCTAAGTTCTGGAGGGTAATTTCCAGACTAACCTCACTATCGGGGCTGACCGTTTGGCCAGAATAGGTGAAAGCGGCGACAAAATCATACGCCATGGTAACCGCCGCCGATTGTGACCAGGTCACCGGGGGGCTGGCCAATAAATTGAAGAGGCAAAGGGCCAATAAGGCGACAAGGACCTTTTTCATAAACCTCAAAAGACCTCCAAAAAGTGGTTTTTTATCCTATCATTTTTCTGTCGGCGCGCCAAATATCCTGACTTCAGTGATAACCTGGGCGGGCTTATAAAATCACGACCAGCCACTGACCGAGAGCGGATTCCAAAGATTGCGCTTAAATTTCTAATTGTCAAGCAAAATTAAGAATTTAATGTATTTTTATAATTAATTATAGTGTTAACGCGTTAAATCTAAAAATATATCAAGACAAAAATTTAATATTTTTATCAATATTGATCGCTCCGTCGCGTAGATTGACTTGACATCCTCCAAACTATTCCTGGTCTAGGGGTGATATTTGGTTTGTTATTGATGGAAATTGGGTCGGATATTCTAGACTTGTCGACCACCAAAACTTCTATTCCTGGACTAGGCGCGGACTTAACGCGGACGACAATAAGACGGCCAACGCGAGATAATATCAGAATTGAACGCGCGTATCCATTACAATCCAGATCCATTCCATCTCATATTAATAACAAGCCAATCAGGCGCGATTCAATAAATTACTTAGTCTTAAAGTCTATATTAAGGCAGATAATCGCTATTACATGTTAAATATTAAATGTAATTTTAGATAATTTTGAGTATGAAAAATTATATATATGATTTAATAAAATATATTATTGTAGTCGCGGTAGGAAGTGCCCTTTCGGGCACCCCCCCGCACAGATCCCTGCGAGCGGGACTACCGCACAGGGCTCCTCAATTGGATCGGACGTGTATACCTTTGATTTGGACAGGGGCGCACGGTGACTGGTGCCGGTAGCCATTGTTTACTTATTGGGGTGAATTTCTCCCATGTCATTCGGGCCTTCTGACTTCTTCTACCGTCTTCATCCAAGTTCGGCCGAGTAGAAATACAAATCTGCCTAATTC
>JAISYP010000040.1 GCA_031269825.1 Deltaproteobacteria bacterium | reverse complement strand
GATCAAAATCTTCGCTAGTAGTGTTGTAGATAGAGACATTTTCAATTGTCCCCGCCTGAGCCAAATGCTCTCTACTCCAGTCCAATATCAAAACTACATTGAGAGCCAATACTAGCCCTACTAGCTTCAATATATAATATTCTTTTTTAAGCGCGTATCTATTTAAAATATTCATCTATATACCATTTTGTTACTTAAAAAATATTAACATTTAAAATAAAGAACATTAAATATCTATTTAAAAATTATTTTATATTAATTTAATAATTTAATTAAATATTTATTAATATAAAATATTATTATATAATAAATATTTATATATATTCAATAATATTATTTATATATTTTATGCCTTTTAAAGAACACAAAATATTAATAACTATTATTTGAGCGCAAAAAATATGTATTAAAGAAAATTTTAACGAACTAGAGAGAAAGAGAGAGAGAGAGAAAGAGAGAGAGCAAGAACCATGCCAACATTTTCTGGCCATTTATCCAGGAATTACTGATATAATTTTCAAAGCGTATCATAATTCCACTACCTAGCTAGCTTGAACGTTATAACACCGTCTTATTCAAGTTTAGACCAGTAACTCTTCATAAATTCCATATATGAAAAGTTCAATAATCCAATATGGACAACAGTTTTATCGCGCTGATATCCGACTTAGACTTTTAGGCGGCGTTATTCAACGGTAAGTCGGAAACCTTAAGCTGGGCAGGTTCTTTCGCGAATTAAATCGCGACTAAATAGCCCCGACCAAACCTTGTTTACCGAGCGTTCCGGTCAGTCCACACACAGCCTCCCTAATTCTTGTCCAACAGTCAGCGAAGAAGTTTTAAGCCCACTCTAGGCTTTAATGTAGTTAAAGAGTAGTAACGGCTGTAACGATGACACCATCCAAAGTCCATAAATTAAGATTTCCCTAAACTAACCGAAAATCCGAATTCGCGTGATCTTAGACCGATTTATGACCAATGAAGACCGTAAAAAATAAAATAGACGCGCGGCCATAAGGTTTCATTGGAGAAGCCTTATGAAAAACGATAAAAGTTTGGCCATCAAGCCAACGTAAAAAGCTAAAACTTAAGAGTTTGGAGTTCCACGAACACTGGAGTAAAACTACCAAAACTTGTCAGTTCCGGCCGAATTTCATTGGACAATCCAAGATGGAGTTTCAGCCTTCCAAACGTGTTTATCTTGATATCTTAATCAACCAACCGATATTCCACAGGTCGCTTTCCATCAACAGAGTCGAGTAACCATTGATACTAGGAGATGATGTAAGGTTATGCTGTCTATTAGCTAATTAAAACGCTGTTTCTAGAATATTTATAGTTCTTTTTAGAAGAATCATTCCTTTTCAATAACTAGCGCAGTCTCCACCGCGCCGCTTGGTTCCACGACCACGACTGAGCGCGAAATTGGTTATGGGATCTAATTGGGCCTAACTCTATCTCCCAATCCCAAGACAAATCTGGACGGTTCTCCCGTCCGAGCTGTCTCAGTCTCTCCCATCTCACCCGCCAACCGAGTTATTCCTTTAAAAAAAACCAGTAACTTGTCCCTGAAATTCAAAATTTCATGATATGGAAACCTAATTTTATTACATTTTATTTCTTAAATTTTGGGCTGTCAAATTTTTTCTCGCCATTCTATTGTGCCGGTTTTCTCCCCCATCTATTTGGATGGATTAGCTCCAAAGTTACTCCTAATTAGCTCTAAAACGAGCGACCTTAGCTAAAAGTCGTTCTTATGAAGCTAACGATCCGCGTATCGGTTTGGTTAAATCCTGGATTGAAGCCAACGCTTCGGCTAGGTTAGCTTCTGAAGCCATCAATTTAGAAGGTAAGTTGGCTTTAGCGTCATTGGTATCATCAGTATATTGGTTATCACCACCAGCTAAAGAACTTAGACAAGCCAAAGAAGGTTTCATCAAACTTGAATGAATAACTGGCTGAGGGAATAGGGGACGCTGAGGGCTATTAGAGTCTGAGGTTGCCCTGGAAAAGCTATTAGATGATGGCTTCGAGAAAACCCTAGTTTAAGGGGAATTATCAAATAAAAGAGTATTAATTTCAGCAGCTTATCAATTAGGATTCTTGAATTTTAGACTTTTCGCGAGACCATCATTAGATGAATGAGATAGCCTGATAGAAGTATCCATGAACCAAAATTATAGTTACTTAACCTAGAAAAGTCAAGACACAGTCGAAAATATTTTTTTGGGGCTATAATGGGCTAGTATTGGAAGGATAGAATAAAATCAAGAAGGAGAATTGGAGGCCCAGTCAGTTGGCCTGGGGGAGACCAATGTGAACGGTTACTAATTTTTTAACCACAATATGATATAATACGTTAGGTTATTTAACGTCTTAGCCTTTGAGTGGGGATTCCCCGCCCGCGTTCTAAAGGAATGGTCATCTATCCGGGAGCGATAACCAAATAAAAACTTTTCCTCCAGGCTTAGATCTTTAGGCTCGATTTTTTGGTTTGATGTTTCTTCGCTCTCCCCTCGACCACAGTCTTTGACTAAATCCCGTTTTAAAGCTCTTTTCTAAAAAAACCGTCTGATCCCCAGAAACAAGGGTTATTCCAACCGGATAACGAGCGCCGCGATGATTTGGGCGACGATTTAAACGACTTTTAAAATCAAATTTAAGATGAAAAATCTGGGAAATAACTACCAAAGAGTCTAATATATTAATGACCAAGGCTAACCAAGGGTTAGCCTTGGGTATTGTGGTCGAACCGTAGGCTCAACGAATCAGTTGGGACAAAATAGTAACGTTAAATCACTCTATCGACCTCACCACGCCCAAGTTCGCCGCCAACCTCTGTCGCGAACTTAACAGACCCGCGCCGTCAAACAGATCCCCTACTGGCTAAGACCATCCATCCTCGTCTTCCCCAAAACCGGGAGTTTATCAGGCCAGCGCTTTAGAACTAGGCCATAATCTAGCTTCGGCGCGAATTTCGTTCCCAGAGCTGGACGCTGAGGACACGGCGACCGTCGCTTCCGTTCTGGCTCAAAACCCCAGCTTAATAAGCCTTGGGGAGAGGTTCGATAAACGGTCAAAAAAAGCCCAATCCTCCTAAAACTATGGATCGCGCCAGCCAACCAAAATATTGACTGACCTTCGGCTCTGTTCACCAAACTTATGGCCTATAACTGGGCTCGGCCGAACTTAATCGATGAGTTAAGATTTGTTAACCGCTTCCACCAAACCTGGCCAGCCCATTCACAGGACTAGATTCGCCAGTTCACCAAAAGCCCATCCCCAATGGCTAACATTGAGCTGAAGCCACCAGGAAGGTTGGCCGCCGCCCAGGACAAAGTTAGCGATCCAGTTTTCCCCCACAGGCCCCAATGTTTTGGAACCATTTCTAGGCTACATCCCTTGACCGACCGATGCCCCCAGCTTAACTCCACAACCTTGTCCTAGACATCGGCCATTACCAGGCCCAAACATTATAGAAGGCCCATTTTCGGATCATTATCCAATGAGCCCACGCTACCCCCAGGCCAAACTTCGCTTTCGCGATCTAATCGACGCGAGCTATCCAGCCTTTGGAAGGCGGTTGACCACGACAACCACCGACAGGCGACCAATCTTTTGACCTACCGCCACCTGGTGGATCCGCCAGGCCATCATTGTTAAGAGCGGGTTGTTAAGAATTGTTAAGAGCGGAATGGATGGCGATTTTTCCAAACTGGCCATGACCCGCCAAAAAGACGAAGCTTAGTTTTTTCACCGTTTATCAGGCTAATATCCAAATCTATTAGAGTGGCCTTTAAATCTAATGGTCTGGCGGATAAGCCAAAATTCAAGCAGCCTAATTGACAAGTTATTGAAATTAATACTTTTTTACTTTGGCTATTTTCCCTTAAACTAGTTCCCTCAAACTATTTCCCTCAAAATAGGGTTTTCGCCTAGCCATCATTATTTATTAGAGTCAACCCTTTAACTCGTGGCTTTTAAAAAACTCCTAACCCCTGACGTAAGATTATGGGATCATCGTCAATCAAAGACACCAAAGTGGAAGGTAGACCCGGGACAGAACCGCCATCAATGACCGCGTCCAGTTGGCTCCCAAAAAGTTCCACCACTTCATTGGCCCCAGTGGGCGACGGCTGTTCCGGTAAACGCGCCGAGGTGTTAATGAGGGGCCGACCCAAGGCTTTAACTAGAGCCAAGGCGATGGAGTGCTTGGGCACTCGAATGCCACACTCTTGACGTTTGGAAAGCATAATCTGGGGCATTTGACGGCTACCGGGTAGGACAAACGTGAATGGTCCGGGCAATAAACGCTTTAACGTCCGGTAAGCGAAATTGGAAACCCGAGCGTACTCGGAGATGTGGGTCAAATCGGCGCAGATCACGCTGAATGGTATTTTTAGGCTTCTTCGCTTGAGACGATAAATCTTCTCAATGGCCTTTTTCTGACCTAAGTCACAGCCCAAGCCATACTGGGTATCGGTGGGGTAGGCGATGACGCCGCCTTTCGCCAAAATATCGACTATCCGAGTGATCAAGCGTCCCTGGGGATTGTCTGGGTTTACGGAAATAAGCAACAAAACCAATTCCTTAAAAAAACGCCCTCTCCTTGGTTCCCCAAAAGCCCGACCAAGAATGGAGAGCTAATCTAAATTTCCCTGACCTGATTGCGACCGCCCGCCTTAGCTTGGTAAAGGGCCTTGTCAGCTCGACTAATAAAATCTTCTTGGGTTTCCCCCATCTTATACTGGGTAACCCCACCGCTGAGAGTAACCGGAATTAACGCCCCCCGGATGGTGACTTGGGTAGTTTCTATCTGCGATCGAACGCTTTCGGCCAGGGCCAGGGCGGCTTTAACATCCACGCCTGGGCACAAAATCAAAAACTCTTCCCCGCCATAACGGACAGCCATAAAGTTTTCCCCGGCGTTGCGTTTGATGATTCGAGCGCAAAGCATCAAGACTTTATCGCCAATGTTGTGGCCCCAGGTGTCATTGATGACCTTGAAGCGGTCGATATCAAACATCAAAACGCTCAAAATCTGATCGCGGCCGCCAGTCAAGAGGATATGACTTAAACGGTTACCAAAAAAACGGCGGTTGTACAGCTGGGTTAGCTCATCAATGTTGGCTAGGCGAGCCTGATCTTTTAACTCATTGGTTAAGGAGGCGACGAGCTGACGGGTTTTTTCCAGGTGCGAGGCCAAGTCGCTTTGGTTCGTCAGAGCGGTGACTGTTTCTTCTAAAAGATTATCCACCATATTCTTTAGACTAGAGTCATCGACTTTAGTCAAATTAATCTGACTAACGGTATCGGCTAAAATTTTACGAAAATGGCTGGTATTGTCAAGGGTAGCGCCCAAGTTGGCGTTTAAAGTCTCCGAGGCGCGCGTGATGCGCTCACTGACCTTTTCAAGGTTGGCGGCCTCGGATTCCTCTTTCTGATAATATTCTCGGAAAATGGCCTCGGACACTTCTGGGCTAAAACGACAGTTAGCCCCCAAAAGCTCATCCACCCTTTTGGACAGATCCGGTTTTAATAACAGAAAATAGTCATAGAAGATCCGATAATTGTCTGGCGTCAGAGGAATCTTCCGACTCGCCAAAAAAGGGAGAACTTTTTTGGCCATCTCGTAGGTGACGTCTACCAATTCATCAATATTAGCCCGTTCTTTAAAAGGCTTGTCAAGATTTTTGGGGTTGAGATCTTCAATGAGGACTTGAGGCATGGCGCGAATTCCAAAAAAACGACCAAATTCATGGGCGGCCCGAAAAATCAGTTAGGTTAAAGGTAACCTGGAACATAACCAACACAAAAAAACGCGTGACCCCTTGACCTTAATGTCCCCAGCCAAATCTTCTAAACATCCCCAAAAATCTTATTTATCAATAAAGCCATATCAAATGATTTATATTTAAATCAAGCTCATTTATTAAATTTTTGGAATTTTGATACCTAAAATCAGCTACAACGGAACATTTTGAAAACAAAGGCCCGTCCAGGAAAATCCCGCTCGCGCGGCCATGATATCACCATAACGCCACTGTTTTGTCAAGAAATTTTTTCCGGGGAAAAAAGCTCGAGGGGCCCAAAGCGCCAAAAATATAGATTATAGTTGGGTTAGTTAGACGATGAGCGGATCTCTAGGAGCCGGTTGGATTATAAGTATTTTCCCGCTTAACTACTTGATTTTAATAATTTTATATTTTAAGTCTATTTTTCCAACTAGACTATAATAATTATAACCAGCTATAATAATTATAAAAATCAACAAGTTACGTTTTAATACCCGAGAGACGCCCCGCTAGACGCCTAGAGCGAGCGCTCGCGATCCGAGACCAGGTTAGGGAAATCATTAGATCTATATTGGTAACCTGGGACGGGTCATTCCAGCTGGCCAATAACGACTAAACCGTCTAACCTTTAGGCGTGTTTATAGAGCGATATTCTGTTTTTAAATACAGATCTAGCCTTCTAGAGAGCGATTAGACTTTAAAATGAACGACTAGACTTTTAGAGACCAAATAGACTTTTTCCAGCGGCTATCGTTTTCGGATTAAGATAATCCTAGCGACTAGCCCCCTTTAAATCACTCCGTCTAGGCCTAATCGCCCCCCAAAGGGCTTAATTGATGTGGGTGTTGGGCGGCGGGCCGTTTTGATCCACGGTCACGTTCAGTTCCTTCAGCTCCCGGTTAAAATCCTCTAAGGATTTGAACTGACGGTAGACGCTGGCGAAGCGAACGTAGGCCACTGGGTCGGTCAGGCGCAGGAACTCCACCACCCGCTCGCCCACTTCCGAGGTGTGGATTTCCCGGTAATTGCCTTCCTGAAACTGCCGCTCAAACTGGTCGATGAAGGCGTCGATCTCGACCACCGAAACGGAACGCTTCTGGCAGGCGACGACGAGGCTTTTCCGAAGCTTTTCGCGGTTATAGATTTCCCGGCGGCCATCCTTCTTGACGAGCATGGGAATCTGCTCCTCAACCTTCTCGAACGTGGTGAAGCGTCGGCCACAGATCAAGCACTCCCGACGCCGACGGATTGACAAGGAATCCCGGGTGAGCCGAGAGTCGATGACCTTATTTTCCAGCTCCCCGCAAAACAGGCACTTCATCGTTTTTCCCCCACTGGGCGTCCCCCAGTTTTGATTGACATTGAACGTAATTAATCAGACCAGCGAAATAATTATACTCAATTATTTTAATGGGTCAACAATTATTTTTTTGGCTGGAGACCATATTAATAGCCCATCGAGTTTTTTTGGGTCTCTATAGAATGGTCAACCGAAAAAATTGTTACTCGACATAACTTGTTTCACCAAAATTTTGAATACTTGGCGTAAATAGATCTATATATAAAACATGGACATGAAATTAGACCTGGGACACGTTAAATATAGAAATTAATTTATAATTACCTATAATACATATAATTTAGTATAGGTTAATCGCTGGGCTTGATTTTTCAATTAAACTATGTGATAATATTGATAAGGCTATCGCCTTAACCCCCATTGCCCGCGAAGGAATCGCCATGAGTCGTTGGACGCCCAAACAGTTGGATTTTATGAAAGAAACCATTCGGCTCGCCCGGCGGGGTTTGGGACTGGTTTCGCCTAATCCCCTGGTCGGGGCGGTGGTGACGAAAAAAAATCGCCTAATCGCCCAAGGCTGGCACCAAGGCCCCGGCCAACCCCACGCGGAGGCCATGGCCCTTTTGGAAGCTGGAAAAAAAGCCCAAGGGGCGGATCTTTACGTGAACTTAGAGCCCTGCGCCCATTACGGTCAGACGCCACCTTGCGTGGAAGCCATCGTCAAGGCGGGGATCAAAAAAGTTTATTACGCCATCAACGACCCTAACCCCGTGGCCGCCGGTGGGGCGGCTATCTTGGAGGCGGCAGGCGTCGAGGTGGATCGGGGCCTAATGGCCGCCGAAGCCTGGGAGTTGAACCAATTTTTCCTTAAATGGGCCACCACCGGGCGACCATTTGTCATCCTAAAAACCGCCGCCTCTCTGGATGGCAAGATCGCCACCCGCCTGGGCGACTCCCGCTGGATCACGGATAAACCAGCCAGAAATTTTGGCCACATTATCCGGGCCGGCGTTGACGCCATCCTCATCGGCCGTAACACGGCCTATAAAGATGATCCAGAACTGTCGGCTCGCCCCTGGGGCAAACGGAAAATGCACCGTCAGCCTTGGCGCGTGGTGCTGGATCCCCATTTAAAACTACCGTTAACCCTAAAGCTCTTTAACCCCGATTTTGGTGGCCCTACCGTGGTGGCCTGCGCCGATGAAGCCGATCCCCTGACCCAAGATAATTTAAAGGCCATGGGCCATCAAGTCTGGCCCATCGCTAAAAACGCCAACGGCCTTTTGTCCTTAACGGATCTGATGACTAAACTGGGGAAAGCCAATATCCAGTCCGTCCTCATTGAGCCTGGGGCGACCTTGGCTTTTTCGGCCTTAGTGGCGGAACCAGTGGTGGATCTAGGCCACATCTTCCTCGCCCCCATCTTTTTAGGCGGTCGCGACGCTCCCTCCATGGTGGACGGCTTAGGTTTGGAATCTATCTCCCAAGCCCAAGGAGCCAATATTTTAAAAATCGGCCGCAAAGGGCCAGACATCCATTTAATCATCCGACCCTCGGGCGGCTTTGCCCCGGATCCACCGGCCTTAGGCTCTTGAGGCTCACCCGTTGTTCACTGGCCTAACCCTAGGCAAAGCCGCCATCGCCACCCGCGCCCCCGCCCCCGGTGGTAGTGTCCTCACCATAAAACCCCAGTTCGCCTGGGCGGAGGCTTTAACTCTGGGCGAAAGCGTGGCGGTCTCCGGGGTCTGCCTAACCGTGGAAAAGTTCGACCAAGCCACCTTCCAGGCCTTCGCCTCCCAAGAGACCTTAAGCCGCTCCACTTTGGGGCGAGTTACCCAAGTCAACTTGGAACGGGCCTTAAAGCTTAACGATCGTTTAGGCGGGCACCTGGTCAGTGGCCACGTGGACGGCCAGGGTCAAGTCCAACGCGTCCGACCCCAGGGAGCGGGCCGGGAGCTAGAAATCTCTCTACCCCAGGAGCTGGCCCTCTTAACTGTCCGCAAAGGCTCCATCGCCGTTGATGGCGTCAGTCTAACCGTCAATGAGGTAGGAGCCGACTTTTTGACGGTCTTTATTATTCCGGCCACTTTAACCAGGACAACCCTGGTGGATCTAGCCCCTGGGCGCGAAGTGAACCTAGAGGTGGATCTGTTGGCTAAATACGTCCAAAGGCTCCTGACCAAGCCCGCTTCCACCTCTAATGACCAAACCCCAGGCCTGACCCTGGAAAGCCTAGCCCAAGCGGGTTTTCTCTGAGACGAGGATTTGATGGCTTCGCGAAAACCCTAGTTTAATGGGAATCATCAAGTAAAAAAGTATTAATTTCAGTAACTTATAAATTAAGATTCCTGAATTTTGGCCTTTTCGCG
>JAISYP010000011.1 GCA_031269825.1 Deltaproteobacteria bacterium | reverse complement strand
TGGGTCGGCCCAAGAAAAATACTGAAGAGGCCAGCCCAAAGAGGCCAAGAGGTCGGCCCAAGAAAATCCATGCTTGAAAATTTCTATAGTCCGGCAAATTGGGATACCTTTATTAAAGACTTCCCATAAGCGGTAATTCCGCTCGCAGGGATCTGTGCGGGGGGTGTCCGAAAGGGCACTTCCTACCGCGACTTATTTTTATGTTTTAAATAAGTAATAACATTTGATAAAGCTTATAATAAATCTTTAATCGTTATTAAATATCAAATATTTTGATTAATGGTAAATTGTTTTTATTGAGCTTAATTAAGTCTCTAAGGCGTTAATTTTGTCTCCAATGATTCCAGGCGGAGGGAATTTCCATGAGCCCTTAAAATCGATATAAGTTTTTGGAGAAGGTGGCGAATTTTGGCTCTTGATCCGCGGTTCCAGAATCGCGAGAGCGCGCTGAAACCCAAAAAAAACGGAACTTTAACGTCAATATTCCCGGAAAATACGACAAAAATACTGAAAATAAAAATTTTTCCCCAGGTTTGAATAGACTAATTAAAAATAATTTGGTTTAAATTATATGATATTGTTGAGCGGAAAGAAGCGGGCGTTCCCTGGGCGGTCTAGTTGGAGCGGAAAAGCCAATTTACGGGAAAAATTATTTGGCCTGAGCGTCGCTGGCCGTCTTGGGGGGTGGAAAGGCGGGATTGTCGGATTTTCCGCCTTGGGTTCGAAAGAATTCTAGTTCCTGACGGATCCGTTCCAGCTCCAACCTTAAGGAACGGTTTTCAATGAGGATTTCCAACAAGCTGGGAACTTCCCCACTCCACTGGCTCTCGCCACTAACGGAGGCCAGCCGGGCCTGTCTGAATTGCTCTTCCTTGGCTAGTTTGCGGCCCATTTCCAAGAAGATGTCAAAGTCCTGGTAACCTAGGGCCGCGGCTAGGGATTGGTGGGTTTTGACCTTCCCAAAGGTTCGGTCATTGATTATATCGTTAATAAGGCTTTTGCTGACGCCTGATTTTTCGGCCAACTCAGTCTGAGCCCCAAAACCGCGTTTTTTAACTTCAGCTTTAAAGGCCGTGACAAAGGCGCGATCGTCATCTCGATTTTTCATGAATATTTTTTAGATCCAAAAAACCAATAAATCAAGGATTATATTTTCGTAATATACGTTATAATTACGAATTTAAACGTATTAATACGCTATTTTCCGATACAATATGAGATTGTCGGAAATTTTCTAAAATTAATTACGGAAAAATATTTTAAAGATCCACGAAAATAGGAAACGCGGTTTTTGGAGACAACCTTAGGATACGTGTTTTTTTAGTAAAATCAATAGGCTAGGTCAAAAAATCGGCGACGGAAGTGGAAAAAAAGCGTGGTCTGGGAACTTATGGTTATATTCTAAAAAGAGCCATGGTCAATGGACGCCAATGGATCGCGGCTAGGGATCATTCCCTGATTCCACGTTTTATTGATGGTCTAGGGGGACGAGAGGATTATTAAGAAACGAGCTAGGGTTAAATTCCTAAAAAGGCCGGAAACCAAAACGAAGGATTCCGGCCCAGAGAGGAGTTAAAGAGATCGTTAGAGCTTTAGAATTTTTGTCTAAGGATACTCTTGGCGGTCTCGTCGCCTAGCTCGGTGACAAACGGTAACCCGGTTTCCTTGGCCGTCTCCCGGTTGGCCGCGGCTATGTCGTAACGGTCGAGCCCGGTCAGTTTAAATTTTCTGGCTCCGGCCATGAGTTGCTGGAGACCGGCGGACAGTTTATCGAGCATACCCCACATGGCGATGGCCCCAAAGGGGATCTCTTTCATGGCGTCAGCCCCAACTTTTTTCTGGACATCGTAGTAGGAGGCGAAGATTTCCTCGGCGGTGGTTCCGTGGGCGGTGACGGAGGCGGGTAAAACGTCCCAGTTGCCGTGAACCTTTTCTTTGTTGGCCGGTTTCAAGACGCCCTCAATGTTGGAGCCCAAAAAGCCTGGGATCATTAAGCCGCGGCCCATGCAGATGAGTTTAACGAAAGGCGAGCCCAAAGCGAGGCCCTTAAAGATTGAGCTGGATTTGGCGAAGCCGCCGGCGAAGGAGATATCCACGACTTTCTGGCCATCGGCGGCCAAAAGATTGGCGTACTCATAGGCCTTAGAATGGAGAAGAAGGGAAGGCACGCCCCAGTTTTCCATCATGTCCCAGGGGCTCATGCCCGTGCCGCCGCCAGCCCCGTCAATGGTCAACAGATCTAGTTCCGCTTCCGTGGCTAGTCTGATGGCCATCGCCAAAGGTTCCATGCCATAAGCCCCGGTTTTCAGGGAGATTCGGTTATAACCCAGGCCCCTTAAATAGGCGACTTGCTTTAAGAAGGCTTCCCGAACTTCGCCCCAAGAGGATAAGTTGGTGTAACCTAAGCGGCTGTGGCGGGCGAACCCATTGATGGAGTGGTTTTTATAGGCTTCCCGGACTTCGGGCTGGGAGCTGTCGGGATCGACCAGGTAGCCACGATTTTTGAGGAAATCGGCGTAATCAATGGTTTTAACTTGGATTTCGCCGCCGATGTTCTTGGCCCCTTGCCCCCATTTAAGTTCAATGATGACCTTATCGCCATAATGTTCGGCGATGTACTCCGCCACCCCATTGCGGGTGTCCTCAACGTTAAGCTGGACAATGGCCGCCCCATAACCATCGTAGTACTTCAGATAAGAGGCTAGGCGTCGATCCATTTCCGGGCTTTTCACGATACGGCCATTTTTGATTTCCGAGGCGCGATCCACGCCGACCACGTTTTCCCCAATGACGATGGGCACGCCGCAGATGGCGCAACCAGCGGCCATGGCGTCCCAGTATTTGGCGGCGATGAAGGTGGAACCGAGAGCTCCAGCCATGTAGGGAGCCCGGCATTTGGTCTTAGTTTTGGCGCCAAAACTGGTTTCCAGAGACACTTCCGTAAAAAGGGCGTCCCCTTTGGCCGCCGAGGGTGGAGCCTGGTGGGCGCCATAACAAGGCCCCATAATTCTTAAACTATTGTAAGAAAGACCGGCGGGGGCGGTGTTCAGGGCCCCAGCCACGGTGGAACCGAAATCCCGGGGGTAAAGCAGTTCCCGGCCTTTCAAACAGGAAGTCCAAACTTCGCAGCGGCCTTGGCAGTCGCTACGACAGAGGGTGCAGAGCCCGGATTCGGCTGGGTTGCCGCGGTTGGCGATACCTAGGGCGTCGTTGGATTTTTGGTAATTGGTCATGGTGGAAATATGTCTCCTTGAGAGGTAACCGGCCTTAAAGGGCTGGCTGGCGGTATTGGCCAGAAAAGGAAAGCCAGTCCTTCAGGCCAGGGATCTATCTTCTTTATTTTCAACTATTTTTTTACTATGGGTCGCGAATGGGGACAATTTATTGACAGGGTATAAGGATCCCCAACCGAAAAGGCCAGAGGCGAAAAAAAAGCCAAAGGTCTCGGCGCGCCCCATCTTTAAAAAATGAGAACATGAGCCAATTTTACTTCATATGGGAGATGGATGGCAATTTTTTTCTTTGACGAATTGTTCGCGAAGGGTAAAAAAATAGGGGTAAAAAGGCTGAAATTGACGATTAGGACGGTTTATTTTTCGAAAAATGGGACAAATATGTCAATAAATTTTTTTTATCCTGAGGCCAGAAAAAGGCTAAAAATATTATTTGAGGTGGCTTCGGAACGGGAAAATAGTGGTTCCCACAATTCTCATAAAACGCGAAAAATGAGCTCTGGCCAGTCTACCTCGGGCTAGGCCGGGCGGGCGTTGGTAAGGGTAGCCGTGGTTAGCGGGTCAATTTTTGGCTAATCTGGGTTAGAACCATATATTTTAGGGTTAGTCAGGCTAAAAATAGCCGCCAACGTCCCGGTTAGGCGTTTGAGCCTGGCTTAGGGCGACCAATCCGAGGCCAAGGGACTTCATACATAAATGTTAATGAAATTACCCTTGTCCGTCTTCGGTAGAGTTGGGAGCGGCTCGTTGGCCTTGGTTTGTTCGGTCGGTTGGCGTTCCCGCATTTGGTTAAGGAATTGCCCTAGCATCTCTTCCCGCCAAGCCGCCCGGCTTTGGTTGGCGGGCTGGTAGGCGGATTGTCCGTTAATTCGGCCATCTATGGTGTTCATGGGAAAGCCTTTCAATTGACGATTTGGCCGGTCTGGCGACCGTCAAGAGCTACTGTATTCAAAAATGGGGCCAATTTTTTTTAGGTTTTTTCGCCCCGTGACCACGCTCCCTTGACCAGCCAGCTGTCCGCCCAATTATTATTTAACTTGTTATTATTTAATTTAAATAGTTATTATTTTACTAGTTATTATTTAAAGTTGGATTCAAGAACGCGGCGCTCCAATAGGCCAGGGCGTTAAATATTTCAACGTTGGCCGAATCTGGCTGACCGTAGACCATTCTATAAAAATTTAATTTAGCTTAATTAATATATAAAGATCATATTTTAGTGAAATAAACACAAGTTAAGATATTTTGTTCTGGCCCATCTAAATATTAGACCGCGGTCTTAGCGATAACCGCGGGCCTTTAGTTTTTTTGGCCTTCGCCGATCAATTTCGCTCTGACCGCCCGCGCGCCCGCCAAGGCGATTTTTTTTGGCGCCCTTCCCTTGAGCCCGCGTCTAGAGGCCACGCCGCGAAATTATAGTTTTCCCCATAACTTCTCTACCCCCAATCGATCCTTAATGGAGCTCTTCGTTTGACCCGCCCACTGGGAATACCCAATGGATCGCCAATAGAATTCTCTTAAATCACTGGTATTCGATGGGATGATATCGCGGAAGGCTATGAAATAAAAGCGTTTTAGATTTGAAACTAAAGAAAATCATTAATTAATCGTGACATAAAAAATTATTATAAATAAATCATTGATATTACAGCGTAAAATTTGTGTCAACACTTATGAAACTAAAAATAATAGCTTTTATGACTTGATTATCCCGAATTGATGATTATATTAGGCGTAAGGAAGTTGAAACTACGAAAACGCTTATCTATCCAGGATTATCAAGAGCGCGTTATCCCTAACGCTGACTCTATCCATAGATCGAGCTTGATTAGGCCCTTTGGAACTTGAGTTCCCAGGCCGCCCCCTCCCCAGGGAGTTCGACAAATTTATTTTGGGACCAGGCCTTGGATGGTTCTAAAGGAGAGCTCAATGAAAGCCAATAAC
>JAISYP010000117.1 GCA_031269825.1 Deltaproteobacteria bacterium | reverse complement strand
ACAAACATAAAAATACCTAAAAACATGTAAAAATTATTTTACCAGTTTTTAAGTCAAAATCAGCGCGTAATACATTTAATTATATGTAATTATGTATGCCCTGTTTAGGACGCTTCTGTTAGATGATAAATAATAAGAAGGTAGTTTTAGCTCAAAAATTAAATCAAGGCCCAAATTAACATACCGAAAAATATCTATCAACGTCTATCAACTATTTTTGGGGATTGGCGTGTTTTTTTGGATCCACCTCGACCGACTAACTAAAATGAATCTACCGTCGCTTCTAATCGGCTGGGATTGACCTGGGATTGGCCTGGACGACATGTTTTCTCCCAACCATGAGCGGTGCCGCGAGGCTATCGGATGAAAAAAGGCCGCCTTAGGCGACCTTTTTTCATTAAAGATTAATTAAAACCAAACTTAGTTCAAAGCGTCGTAGGCCGTCTCACAAGTCCGGATCCGCATAGCGCTCCGCAACTCGTAACTAAAGATTTTACCGTCGCCAATCTTGCCAGTGAAAGCGGCTTCTTGGATCGCCTTGATCACCTTCATCTCCCAATCCTCGGAAGAGACCACGATCTCAAATTTCACCTTCGGCAATAAGCTCACGTCCACCTCGGCGCCGCGAACATTTTCGGTGAAACCTTTCTGAGCGCCACACCCCATGACCTGAAATACGGTGATACCGTTGACCTCAATGGCGTTCAAGGCCAATTTCACGTCTTCGAGCTTTTCCTCGCGCACGATGGCTTCAATCTTGATCATTTTGTTAGTTTTGGCTAATTCGGTCATGTTTTACCTCCTCAATCCAAGCCCGTAAAAGACGGGTAGGCGTTCTCGCCATGTTGGGAGGCGTCAAGCCCAATTAACTCATCCCGATGGCTAACTCTGAGTTCAGTGAAGGCTTTGGTAATGAGAACGCAAACCAGCGTTCCCACCACGGCCACGACGATGGAAACCAAGATACCACCAACCTGAGCGAAAAACTGACTAGCGTTGCCAAACCACCACCCGGTGGCGGAGTTGACCGATGGATCGGCGAAGATTCCGGTTAACAAGCCGCCCCAGATCCCGCCAATGCCGTGGCAACCAAAAGCGTCCAACGCGTCGTCAAACTTCAATTTCCGCTTTACCAACATGATCCCATAATAGCAGACTGGCCCAGCGGAAAGGCCAATAATAAACGAGGCCCAGACCGGCACAAACCCGGCGCCTGGGGTGATGGCCACCAACCCCACCACGACGCCAGTACAGCAGTTAATAAGATTGGGTTTACGTTTCCGAACCACGTCAATGAGCATCCACGACAATAGGCCCGCGGCCGTGGCTAGAGAGGTGGTCATAAAAGCGTGACCGGCCAAGGCGTTGGCCCCTAAAGCGCTACCGGCGTTAAAGCCAAACCAACCAAACCACAATAAAGCCATGCCCAAGACCACAAAGGGTATGTTGTGGATCCGGTAAGAAGTTCGCTCATAGCCATGGCGTTTGCCGAGGATCAAGCACAAAATCAAGCCGCTGACCCCGGAACTAATGTGAACGACGTTCCCACCAGCGAAATCAATGGAGCCCAACCCATCCCCGCCTAACAAGCCTCCCTGGCCCCAAACCATGTGGGCCAAAGGATAATAGACCAAAAACGACCAGGCCGCGATAAAGATGAACAGGGCCTTAAATTTCATGCGCCCAGCCACGGCTCCCGTGATGATGGCCGGCGTGATCAGAGCGAACATCATCTGGAAAATCACAAAGACTAAAAAGGGTAAATTATCGGCGTAGGGCGAGACCGCGTCAAAAGCGTGGGAGCTAAGACAGAAGTCTTTAAGCGACCCAATGATCCCGAAAGTGTTGCCACTAAAAGACAACGAGTAGCCGAAAAGAAACCACAATACCATGCCCAAGCCTAAAATAAAGACGGACGCCATCATGTTGTTAATGACATTCTTCCTTCGGCCCAGACCGCCATAAAAAAAACCCAAGCCCGGCGTCATGATAAAAACCAAGGCCGCCGAAACGATGACAAAAGCTGTGTCTCCTGAGTTCATGTCCCACCTTGTTTCCTAAAATATCACGCTTAACGCGCAATAAAATCAACCCTCAAAAATTTACGGCCAAAAATCCCTCTTTAATTATAAAATCCACTATCCATTCCACCCCTCGCCCGGTTTTTAAGTTAGTGAAAACAAACGGTTTCTCGCCCCGCGCCTTTTGACTGTCACGCTCCATAACCGTTAGACTAGCTCCCACCTGTTCCGCTAAATCCGTCTTATTAATAACCAATAGATCCGAGCGCGTGATGGCTGGACCGCCTTTCCGGGGAATCTTATCGCCACCAGACACGTCGATAACGTAGATGAAAAGATCCGCCAATTCAGGGCTAAAGGTCGCGGAGAGGTTGTCGCCCCCGCTTTCGATGAAAATCACTTCCAATTTGGGGAAACGCTCTAGAAGCTGACTAATGGCCTCAATATTAATCGAGGCGTCCTCCCTTATGGCCGAGTGCGGGCAACCGCCAGTTTCCACGCCCACCACCCTTTCCGGCGGCAAAACCTGGTTTCTAATCAAAAACTCGGCGTCCTCCTTGGTGTAAATGTCGTTGGTGACCACGGCGATCTCGTGGAGGTCTCTTAACTTTAAACACAAAAGTTGGATTAAAGCGGTTTTACCGGAGCCAACTGGCCCTCCCACGCCCACCCGCAAACAATTTTGACCTAAACTAGTTTGACCTAAACTAGTTTGACCTAAACCGGCTTGACCTAAATCAGCCCGTCCTAAGCCAACGTTATCTAAGCCATCTGGACTTAAACAATCAGAACGCAAAATCAACTCCTAAATAGTCGGGAATTCTGGGTCTCATGCCAGGAGCTCATAATGGCCAGACCCAGAAGACGCGCGCCAATCTCATCGTCTTTTAAGCCCTCCGCCACCCGAGTGGCTTCCTCCGCCACCGATGCCAGAGCCAAAAGGATCTGGCGAGCCGCGGTTTGACCCAGACGGACAACCCGGCTAGCCGCGGCCAACTGGTTTTCCAAAAAACCGTGGACATAAACCCGGCCCAAACGCCGGGGAGTTAAATTTGTCGCGACCATGGCCGCCAATAACCCCCAGCTGGCCACATAACCTAAATCCGTCCCCGCCCAAAAAGTCGGAGCCCCCAGAGATTGGATTAAGCGTCCCAAAGCCCGACCCATTTCCACTTCCGCTTGGTAAAGCTCCTTGGTCTCTCGACCAGCTAAAACCCATTGGCCATAAGCGATGAGGGCTGGCCCATCCTCTCTTTTAGCGGCCGCGAAAGACCGATAAAGTAAGGGCAAATCAAAACTGGCCAAAGAGCCCATTAACAGATCCTCTAAATACGTCTTTAACTCGGCCGGCCCCTTGACCACCCCAGCCCCAGCCGCCGCCTCTAATCCTTGTGACCAAGCGAAAGCTCCCGTGGGGAGAGCGGAACTGGCTAAAAACATTAGCCCCCAATCGTCGGCGAACAACTTTCACCACTTAAAAAAGAAAATATCGTTGGGCCAAAGGTAGAACTTTAGCCGCTTCGCAAGTCAAAAGCTCCCCATCGGCCCGAACTTCATAAGTTTGCGGATCCACTTCCATGACCGGGGTGGCGTCGTTAAAGACCATGTCCTTTTTGCCCAGACGCCGAGTGTTGGCGACCGCCGTCAAACGCCGAGCCAGACCCTTTTCTTGGAGAAGGGCGGCGAGGCCATCGTCCAAAGCGGCCTCAGTCACAAACGTGGTGGCTAGTTGAGTGGAGCAGGGCGCGTAAGCCCCAAACATGGGCCGATAAAGAGACGGCTGAGGCGTAGGAATAGAAGCGTTGATATCGCCCATGGGGGCGGCCACAATCGCGCCTGATTTGAAGACTAGGCTCGGTTTGACCCCAAAGAAAGCCGGTTTCCACAGGACTAAATCGGCCAGTTTCCCCACCTCAATGGAGCCAATCTCCTTGTCCATCCCGTGCGTGATGGCCGGGTTTAAGGCGTGCTTAGCCAGATACCTTTTGATCCGAAAGTTATCGTTGCCTGTTCCCGCGTCCTGGGGTAGCGAGCCCCTTTGGACTTTCATCTTATGGGCCGTCTGCCAAGTTCGGATGATGACCTCCCCCACTCGGCCCATGGCCTGGGAGTCGGAGGAGAGCATGGACAAAGCCCCCAAATCATGAAGAATATCCTCGGCCGCGATGGTTTCCCGCCGAATGCGCGAATCGGCGAAAGCCAGATCCTCGGGGAGGGAAGGATTTAAATGATGGCAAACCAAGAGCATGTCCAAGTGTTCGTCCACCGTGTTGATAGTCAAAGGCCGGGTCGGGTTCGTCGACGAGGGTAGAACGTTCGGGAGAGCGCAAGCCTTGATAATATCTGGGGCGTGTCCCCCGCCGGCTCCTTCGGTGTGGTAAGAATGGATAGTTCGGCCTCGAAAAGCCTTAATGGTCTCCTCGACAAAACCAGATTCATTTAACGTGTCAGTATGGATGGCCACCTGCGCCCCCAACTCCTCGGCGCAGGTTAAACAGGCGTCAATGGCCGCGGGGGAGCTACCCCAATCCTCATGCAGTTTTAGGCCTACCGCCCCAGCCAAGAGTTGTTCGCGCAAAGCGGGAACCGTGGAGGCGTTACCTTTGCCCAAAAACCCAAAATTGACTGGCCAACGATCCGTGGCCAGAATCATGGTCATCAGGTGCCAAGCCCCAGGCGAGCAGGTGGTGGCGCAAGTTCCCGTGGCCGGTCCCGTCCCGCCACCGACTAAGGTGGTGACCCCACTAGTTAAAGCTTCCCAAATCTGCTGGGGGGAAATGAAATGGATATGGGTGTCCACGGCGCCCGCGGTGAGCAATAAACCTTCCCCGGCCACAATCTCCGCGCCTGGCCCAATAATGATGTCCACCCCGGGCTGGATATCGGGGTTGCCGGCTTTCCCGATCCCCCAAATCCGACCATCTTTGAGCCCCACGTCAGCTTTAACGAAACCGGAAACATCCACGATCAAAACGTTGGTGATGACCGTGTCCACCGAGGCGGCCCGAACGGCCTGGCTTTGGCCCATGCCATCGCGGATGACCTTGCCGCCGCCAAAGGACACTTCCTCGCCGTAAATGGTCAAATCCTTTTCCACCTGTAAAAATAAATCCGTGTCGGCGAGCCTGACCCGATCCCCGACCGTGGGCCCGTAAATCTCCGCGTAACGGGCGCGCTCCACCTCAAACATGGATTGTCTCCCTCAAAGGGCCCATCACCTCGCCCCGAAAACCGTAAACCACCCTCTGTCCGGCGTAATCCACCAAACGAACCGTCCGGGCTTGGCCTGGCTCAAAACGAACCGAAGTCCCAGGCAAAATGTCCAGCCGTCGTCCATAGGCCAAACTTCGCTCAAACGTTAAGAAGGGATTAACTTCATAAAAATGGTAATGCGAGCCAACCTGGATGGGCCGATCGCCATCGTTTTTCACCAAAACCTCCACCGAGCCCCAGCTCTGGTTCATGACAATGGCTTCTGGGCGCGTGATTATCTCACCTGGGATCATGATCTACTCCTTAGACGCCTACCGGATCGGGTTGTGGACGGTGACCAACTTCGTGCCATCCGGAAAGGTGGCCTCCACTTGAACCTCAACCAACATCTCAGGCACGCCCTCCATAACCTCCGCGCGCGTTAAAAGCTCGCGGCCTGAGCTCATCAATTCCGCCACGGTTCGGCCATCTCGCGCCCCTTCCAAGATGGCCAAACTTATATAGGCCACCGCTTCGGGGTAATTCAATCTCACGCCCCGATTCTTGCGGCGTTCCGCCAATAGTCCAGCCGTAAACAACAATAATTTATCGCGCTCTCTGGGCGTTAAATCCATGGCTTCTCCTTATCGCTAAATGGCGAGCGCGCGTTAAGTTGACCAGAGCCGAGGCCGGAAAAGTCGTCCGCCCCAAAGCTCCCGAATGGCCCGCCAGACCGTTTCCAGCCAATCCCAGGCCCTCTCCATGGCAGACCCTAAATACCGGGCCACCAAAAGCCCGCCACGAAGCGTGATCCCGGTTAAAGCTCCTTTTTGGTTTTGGGGAACCTTTGAGGCGACCTGACTCAACAGATCCTCATCGCTGGCTCCAGCCCGTCCTAAGGCCCATAGGCTAGCGGCGACGGAACGCCCCCCATAACCTAAAGCCGAGGGTAAAAATCGATCCCCGCCCGACACGCGCGCCCGTTCCCGAAAAACTAAACGCTCAGCCCGCTTAATCGTTAACTCTTGGATGAGGATCCCTTCGGAAAATTCCGCCCCGGCCCCAAAATTAACTAAGTCCCAGCCGATAAAGCGGCTAGTTGGCTCGACGTCCACCCAAAGACTTAAACGTCCCTTAGCTCCAGAAAAGACAATCGTCTCGCGCGGCAACCATTCCAACCCATCGCCCCGCGCGGTTAGGTTAATCGACTGACTTTGCCAGTCCCGGGCCCGATAGACTTTCTGGGCCGAGGTCGTGGTGAAGAGAACCCGGCTAGCCGGTCGGGCCAAAATATCCACCCGCAAGTCATCGCCCTCCACTAACCCGCCCGGTGGATGGATCAGAGCTAGCTCCAAAACGTCGGCGGCGTAAAAAGGCCGAGAGACGGTTAAAGGCCCTTGGCGAGATATTCGCCCTAAAATCCCGCCCCGAACCCCAGGCTCCACTTCGACCGATAAGCGCGCCGGCCAAGGGGTTTTCGGTGACGAGAGACTTCGCCTGGGGTCAGTCGCTAATTCTTTGAAACGATCCTTAAGAAGATCTGGATTCGACTCAGGATCTGGCTCGCGCTCTAGCTCTTTTTCTCGTCCCGGATCTAGTTCCGGAGCGGGACAAATTCGCCCCTTAGACACTCAATAGACTCCGAATGGTCTCATCGTCTAGATCCCCCATCTTCCCCTCGGACACCACCTGACCCCGATCGATGATGACGTAAAGATCGCCAACTTTCTGGGCCACGGTGGTTTTCTGCTCCACTTCCACCACGGTTAAACCTTCGGCCACGAGCCGCTTAACCACGTTAATGATGTCGCGGGTCACATTAGGCTGGATCCCCTCGGTCGGCTCATCCAGGAGAAGGGTGGTCGGATTTAAGACCAACGCCCGAGCCATGGCCAATTGTTGTTGTTGGCCACCAGATAGATCCCCGCCTCGCCGCCGGGCCATATCCTTTAAAACCGGAAAAAGCTCATAGATCAGATCGGGTATTTTTTGCCCACCACCGCGCCGCCAAGGCAACGGTAATTTTAGATTTTCCTCCACCGTCAAAACGGGAAAGATCTGACGCCCCTGGGGCACGTAGCCGATCCCCAGGGCCGCCCGGGTTTCGGGTTTGGCTTTGGTGATATCTCGGCCGGCGAAAGTGACCCGGCCCGAGCGGATGGGCGATAAACCCATTAAGCACCTTAACAAAGTCGTTTTCCCGACCCCATTGCGTCCCATGACGCAGACACAACGACCTGGGGGAATATTTAAGGCGACATCCCGTAAAATATGGCTTTGACCATAATATTGATTAAGGTCGCTAACGGTCAGCACGCCTCCACCCCCAAATAGGCTTCCACCACGGCTGGATTGGCGCTGACGGTGGCTAAATCGCCTTCGGCTAACACCGAGCCCTGATGGAGAACCGTCACGGTTCGGGCGATGGAACGGACAAAACCCATGTCATGCTCAACGACTATTAAAGAATGACGCCCCTCAAGACTCAAAAGAAGCTCCGTCGTCCGGTCGATCTCATGACCAGTTAACCCAGCCACCGGCTCATCCAAAAGCAGCACCCGTGGCTTTTGGGCTAACAATAAACCAATTTCCAGCCATTGTTTTTGACCGTGGGATAAGGAGCCGGCCACCCTAGCGCGTAAATCGGCTAGATTTATCAAGGTCAAGATCTCCGCTAAAAAATCCGCTTCTTCCCCGTTTAAACGGGCCAAAAGAGTGGAAAACACGGATTTTTTGCCCTTTAAGGCCAATTCCAGATTCTGGCCCACGGTCAGAGATTGGAAGACCGACGGTTTTTGAAACTTCCGGCCAATCCCGGCTTGATTGATGAAAACCTCATCTTCCTCTAACAGGTTAATATTCTCTCGATACCAAGCCTCGCCCTTATTGGGGCGCGCGTGGCCGGTGATAACGTCCATCATGGTGGTTTTGCCGGCCCCATTGGGGCCGATGACGCACCTTAATTCCCCTTCCTTAATGGCTAGGCTAAGGTTATTTAAGGCCTTAAAACCCTCAAAAACAACGCTAATCCCTTCCAAAAGCAAGATATACTTACGCCGACGCAGAGCCTTAGGCGTCCAGGGCAAAACGAGTTGGTTAAACGGATTATCCTCCGTGGCTAGCGGGGCGGAGCTGGTCGCCCCCAAAGCCCGGACAGCCCAATCGCCTTTAGTTGGAGGGTTCATAGCCAACCGCCTTTTCGCCCATTAATTTTCCCCAGCCCCGCCGTAAAAAACCCCAAGCCCCGCCTTGGCCAAAAATGGTGACCAAGACAAAAATCGTCCCTAAAATGAAAGGCCAAAGATCCGGGGCCAAGGTGGACAGACGCGATTTAACGTAATTAACCAAAAAAGCCCCAAAAATAGCCCCATACAAAGAACCTCGCCCACCTAAAGCCACGCACACCACCATCTCGATGGAAAAAATGGGGGAAAACAAGGAGGGGTTAATGATCCCCGCCTGAGGCGCGTATAAAGCCCCGCCTAAGCCGGCCAAAATGGCCGAAAAAACGAAGACGGCGACTTTGACGTTTTCCACTTTATAACCAGCGAACCGAACCCGTTCCTCATGGTCGCGGATGGCGACCATCACTAAGCCCAAGCGGGAAGTCACTAACAGTCGGCAAGCCACAATGGCTAGCCATAAAACTAGAGCCGAGGCCACGAACAAGGCCACGGTTATCCCCAAAGAGTGGACGTCAAAACCTAAGATCTTTTTAAAATCCGTAAAACCATTGTTCCCGCCAAAACCTAAAGAATTCAGATAAAAGGCCAACATCAAAGCGTAGGTTAAAGCCTGGCTCATGATGGAAAAATAGACCCCCGACACGCGCGAACGGAAAGCCGTCCAACCAAAGGCCAAGGCTAAAGCGGCCGGAACCAGAATCGTCATCAAAATCGCCACGGGAAAATACTCGCTACCGAGCCAAGGCCAGGGCAATTTTTCTAAGCCAATAAAAACCATGAAATCTGGCCGACTCACGTCGCCGTAAACCCCTAGGGCGCCAATTTGGCGCATCAGATACATCCCGAAAGCGTAACCGCCCAGGGCGAAAAAGGCCCCATGACCCAGGCTTAACACGCCCATGTAACCCCAAACCAAATCAATGGATAAAGCTAAAATGGCGTAACTCAAATACTTACCTAATAAGCCCACCGTGGAGGGGGCGATCAGGGGCTCGGAAAACCCTAAGCAACCCACGCCAATGGTTAACGTCGCCACCGTTAAAGCCAGGGTGAAAATTTTAAAAGCCTGATCAAAAGCCTTCATAACCCACCCTCAGAAAGAGGCCACCCGACCCCGTTGGGGAAATAACCCCTTGGGGTGGCGCTGGATAAAGAGAATGACGCCCACCATAATGGTGATTTTAGCTAGCATGGCGCCATTTACGGGTTCTAAGAATTTATTGGCGACGCCTATGATCAAACCACCCACCAAAGCTCCCCACAAATTTCCCACCCCGCCAAAGACCACCACCATAAAAGAATCCACAATGTAATCCTGGCCCAGGTTAGGCCCGACGTTGGTTAATTGGCTTAAAGCCACCCCCGAAACGCCGGCTACCCCTGAGCCCAAGGCGAAGGTTAAAGTGTCCACCCGCGAGGCAGGCGCCCCCAAAGCTCGAGCCATGGCCCGGTTCTGGGTGACCGCCCGGATCTCTAGCCCCAGGCGGGTTTTCCGCAAAATTAAAGACACGGCCGCGAAGACCAACAAACAAAAAACAATGATGATGACCCGACCTTGGGTGACGCTAAAATTGTTGGTAATGGCCCATTGCCCACTCATGAAATCTGGGGAGCTCACCGCCACGTTCATGGAGGAGATACCCTTGCGCGCGGCTTGCTGTAAAATCAAGCTCAAGCCAAAGGTGGCCAGAAGCGTCTCCAAGGGCCTTTGATACAAAGGCTTAATGACCGTCAGCTCTATGGACGCGCCCACCATCCCCGAGACCAAAAAAGCGGTTGGCAAAGCCAAGATCAAAGCTAGACCCGGTTGTCCCGGCCATACCGACTGCAGAGCCCAAACCGTGTACGCTCCCAGCATGGCCA
Organism: Deltaproteobacteria bacterium; assembly: GCA_031269825.1. Lineage (GTDB taxonomy): Bacteria > Desulfobacterota > Desulfarculia > Adiutricales > Adiutricaceae > JAIROO01. The sequence goes on along the minus strand of JAISYP010000117.1, from coordinate 7,916 downwards.
TCTCGCCATGAGCCATGTTAATCACGCCCATGACCCCAAACGTGATGGCTAGGCCTATGGCGATGAGCACCAACACCGAGCCCAGGCTTAACCCAAAAAAGACCGTCTCGGCCAAGGCCAAACGCTGGGCCCGGGCGTCCATCAGTCGCAAAGTTCGTTGGGCCGCTTTGGCTAGCTCTAGATTGGAATCTATGGCCAAGGCTTTGATATCCTCTTGGGCGGCGGGGGCGTAAAGGCGCTCCAATTCCGTTAAGGCCGCTAGCTTGGAAGCCGCCGAAGCTTGTGGATCCCGCAAAGACCCCAAAGCCTGGACAACTTTTAGGTTGTCTAAAACCCGTTCGTCCGTCTCCACCGCCAGACGCTCGTTTATAACCGCCCAATCCACGTTAGGCGCCCCAATGAGGGCTCCCGAGGCCACGCGCCGATTTTTAACGTCCGCGTCAAACAGAGCCCTTAAGCTTAAAAGGCCTTCTATTAGTTCTCGTTGGCGGTTATTGACCGCCACCTTGCGCGCGTTGGTGGGAGCCGCCTCGAGAGCTGGCCCGTCCGCTAGGGGCCACAAAAGCTTAAGCCCCGCCTCTTCCCAGTAAAAAGCCCCACTTTGGCGATCCACATACAAGCGGCCCTTCAGTAACCCCGCCAAGATTTGGCCGGCCAAGGGCGAAGAATCCCGGCCCAGCTCAGCGATGGCCAGATCCCGATCCCCGACCTTGGAGCTAATTAAACTCTTGACCACCGCCGCCGAAAAGACCTCGTCTGAATTCGCGTCGCCAGCCCCTAAGCGAGCCGACCACGTTAAAGTCATTAACGCCATGGTCAATAAAGCGAGGGCCAGAGAACTGGCTATGGATAAGCGGCCTAAAAACACCATTAAATCCTTATCTAAATATATCGTTACGCGCGCGGCGCGCTTTTTTCCCCATGGTTTTTTGGGCGCGCCCAAAACTCCATGGGGAGTTAGCCATGGGAAGTTAAAAGGTCTTTATTTGGCGGTTTCGGCTTTTTTCTCCGCGCCCAGACATTTTTGGGTTTTTCCGTTGTAATTGCCACAATTAATCGGAGCCGTCCAATCGGCGATTAAATCCACCGACTCAGGCAAATAATCCGACCAAGCGTCGCCTGGCGTTTCGCTTTCCGTTTCCCAGACCACTTGGAATTGACCATTTTCCTCAATCTCGCCAATAAGGACAGGTTTAGTCAGATGATGGTTAGGCAGTAACTTGGCCACCCCGCCGGTGAGGTTGGGGGTCTCTAGACCCACGATGGCCTTTAGAACCGCGTCCACGTCGGTGGTTTTGGCCTTTTCCACGGCTTTGACCCACAGGTTAAAACCAAGGTAAGTCGCTTCCATGGGATCGTTGGTGACGCGTTTGGGATCTTTGATAAAAGCTTTCCATTTCTTGATAAATTCGGCGTTCGCCGGGTTATCCACGCTCTGAAAATAGTTCCAAGCCGCCAGATGCCCAACCAAAGGTTTGGCGTCGACGCCGGAAAGTTCCTCTTCGCCCACGGAAAAAGCCATGACCGGAATGGCGCTGGCCGAGATGTCCTGAGCGGCCAGCTCTTTATAAAAAGGCACGTTAGCGTCGCCATTGATGGTGGAAATAACCGCGGTCTTGCGGCCGGTTCCGCCAATACGTTTGATGTCCGCGACAATGGACTGCCAATCGGAGTGACTAAACGGGGTGTAATAAGTGATAATGTCTTCCTGGGCCACGCCTTTCTTTAATAGATAGGCCTCAACAATCTTATTGGCCGTTCTCGGGAAAACATAGTCTGTCCCCACCAGAACAAAACGTTTGCTCCCCTCTCCCAAAAGATAATCCACCGCCGGGATAGCCTGTTGGTTGGGGGCGGCTCCCGTGTAGATGACGTTCTTAGACGACTCCTGACCTTCGTACTGAACCGGGTAGAACAACAAGCCGTTCAATTCCTCGAACACCGGCAACACCGATTTCCGCGACACCGAAGTCCAACAACCAAAGACCACCGCCACCTTTTCCTTGGCCAGAAGATCTCTGGCCTTTTCCGCGAACATGGGCCAGTCCGAGGCGGGATCCACGACCACGGCCTCCAATTTTTTGCCCAGCGCGCCCCCTTTTTTGTTTTGCTCGTCAATGAGCATCAAAACGGAATCTTTTAAAGTCGTTTCGCTGATGGCCATGGTTCCAGACAACGAATGGAGAATTCCCACTTTAATGGTTTCCTGAGCCAAAGCTAAACGGCTCCCAATAAAGATTGTTATGACCGCCAGGGCGATAATGGCTTTTCGGCCAAGAGAAAAAAACATAAAACCTCCAAAATAATTTTAGGCGAAACGCGCCTTAAGGCTCCGGGCGGACAAACTCGCTCCCCCTGGCCTTGGCTCGAAATGGGGTGTAAATTGAATCGCGTGGCCAACTTTGGCCTATCACCTTCTAAATAATGTTTGACCTTTCGCCCAATATGAACTTTTTAACGTTCTTTGCACGAAACGGGCCAAAGCGGCTCGCCAAGAACGCTAACCCGCGAATTTCCCAAATAATGGCCACTTTTTAGCCATTTATGAGTTAAGACCGTTCCGCCAAGGGAAACAAATTTGTTGGAAAATTAAGATCAGGTTCAAATTTATCGACCGAAATGTCAAAAAGTCTGGTCAAAGTTTTTTTTGACTCAAAGCCGGAAAAGTCGAAAAATTATTACCCGCGGATTTTAATGAGGAAGAGCTTGGCCGCGAAATTCGGGGGAGTGGTAGAAACAAATTAAGCTATTAGAACAATTTAACATTCTACAATACATTAATTATATTATAATTTATCTTTATTATATAAAAAATAGACGATTTTACGCTATATTATTTATTAATATTAATATTTAAAGCAATGGTTATAATAATTTTTTTTACCACAAATATAAATAAATAATAAACAATCATTAGATATTTTTAAACTAAATAAATGCCAATAGTTATCGATAATTATATACTTTTAACAGTAAATAATTCTACTATAATATAATATTAATTATTAGATGTAGACGTTTTATATTAACATAAAATTTTAACTATTTAATGTTTTAAGTTTACTATATCAATAAAGATTACTTTACTTATAATATTTAGTTTTATTAGATTAATATTTTACGATTTGTTAATCATATATTTATCTGCTGATGTTTATTTTACTTTAAAATATTTTGATTAATTTAAGATATTTAGCGATAAATATATAAAATGATATATATATTTTTCTTAGTTAATTCTAGATTAATACATGAAAGTAATTAATACTATTGCCAATTCGTAACAAAACAAATATTATTATTATCATTAATTTTGAATAACTAAAAAACTTAATCCTTTTTATTCCTTAAAAATTCGCGGGGCGAAAATCTGGTTCCCCAGGCTAGTCCGCGGTATTTTATAGTTAAGTTGGCTTATCAAATTCAAAAATCCCCCAGCCAAAATCTTTAGTTAGAGGTCGCCCCAGCGAACCCTAATTTTCTGAGCCTTTCGTTGAGCGCGGATAAAAAAAATACGCGCGAGCGCTGAGGCTAGGGTGATCTTTTGACATAAGACGGCCAATTGGCTTATAATGTTACAAAATTAATCCCCAACGTTGTCCACCAGACTTAGCTCGTGGCTGTCCGGTAGCGGTTGGTCGAAGATTATTGGCCTAGAAATTGCTAGAATTTAGCTTAACCTAAGGAGAATCACCCAAAACTCGCTGGTCTCGCGAAAAGTCCATAATTCCAGAATCAAAATTTATAACTTATTGACATTAATACTCTTTTACTTGACGATTTTCTTTAAACCAGGGTTTTCGCGAAGCCTTCAAACTTAACGCTCGGGTCTTTATTTGGCGAGCCGGCCCGTCTAGCCTTGCCAGGACAATAGGTTGTCGACTAGCTTTTCCCGCCAAAATCCCAGGGGCGCGAACATGATTTAATTTTTTACCCTAATTTATTGTCCACCATGTCTTGAAATTAACCGACCAATTAGGTAGGATTATTATTTTATGGCTTCTCGGGACGGTTTTTCGGTTTCCCATCCTCTAACAACTAAATCGGCCTCATCAACTCGTAGCGAGTGAATTTATTAAAAATATCACTAGTTTTCATTGACTGTTGTTTATTGACACTCCAAACTCCTGTAATCTAGTCTTTTCGCCGGTTAGGAGAGGGTTAATTTTATAATGTCCAATCCCTCAGCCCAAATCAAACGCCCGCTTTCCATCACGACCCGGATTTGGGGCTACGCTAACCATTTGGGCATGCGGGCTAAGCTGATCATCATCTTCCTATTAGTCAAAGTGATACCGCTGATCCTCCTGGCCAGCTTAGCTTGGCGGCAATTCACTATCCAGGGGGACGCCTTAAAGAATATCGCCGTGCGAGACTCCTGGGACGCCCTAAACAACAGCGCCATTGAGAACATCGAAAGAATGTCCACCACGGCCGCGGATCGGGTGGCCTCTTTCCTCTATTCCCGAGATAGCGACATAATCTACGTCTCTAAAATCGAGCCTACGGAAGAAAACTATCAAACATTTGTCAACAATACCCGGTCGCGCTTGATCAAACCCGGTCAATGGAGCCTAGATCCAGAAATCAATTCCTGGGTTTTAGACACGCCTCCCCCCGAACTACCCGTGGGGGTCTCGACTAACCGGGAAAACGAGGACATGGATGGCTTCCATCCCCGCTCGGCCGAGCCTTACGAGTACGAAAACACGCCGATTTACGACGAAATGACCTTTATTGACCTAAACGGTCAAGAGTTAATTAAAGTCATCAACCCCGAGTCCCGAAAAAAAAATTACCCCCTGGATCCGACCAAGAAAAACGTCGCTGACCGTCTTAACACTTACGTTAAAGCGGAGACTTATTTCGCGGAGCTACCTAATCTTCAGCCTGGGCAAATTTACGTCTCCGATGTCACCGGGGCCTACGTGGGCTCCAACTTTATAGGTTTGTACACCCCCGAGAACCTGGCCAAAGCCTCTAAAACTCGGGGTTACGATATTGAGTTCCAGCCGGAGAGACAAGCTTATAGCGGGCGAGAAAACCCGGTCGGTCAACGTTTTGAGGGCATCGTTCGTTGGGCCACCCCAGTCTTTAACGCTCAAAAGGAAAAAATCGGCTACGTCACCTTGGCTCTAAACCACGATTTTATCATTGAGCAAGTCGACCACCTCACCCCCATGATGGAAAGGACGGTTCAAATCTCTAGCGCCTTCGAAGGCAACTACGCTTTCATCTGGGATTACCGTGGCCGTAGCGTTGTCCACCCCCGCCATCACTCCATTATTGGGTTTGATCCCGAAACCGGCGACCCCCAAATTCCTTGGTTGGAAAACTCCATCTATGAGGCTTGGCGGGCCAGCGGCGTCCCCAAGTGGCATGATTACGTCAAAAGCTATCCGCTGTTTAATCAACAATCGCGAACTAAAAAACCGGCCGCGCCCCTAACTAAGGCCAGTCTAGTGGGCCTAGACTGTCGCTACCTGAACAACGCCCCCCAGTGCACCGGCTGGATGGATCTGACCAAGGATGGTGGCTCGGGCTCTTTCTATATCCTTTGGAGCGGGTTGTACAAACTGAACACGGCCGCGGCCATTCCCTATTACACCGGCCACTACGCCCCCTCCAAAGACAACGGCTATTCCAAGCGGGGGTTTGGGTTTGTGGCCATCGGCTCGGGCTTAGACTTCTTTACCCTACCGGCCAAGGAAACCGAAAAAACCCTCACCAAAACCGTTAATGAATACTTAAAGAGCACTTTCCTCCAGTTAAGCGTGACCACGGTTGTCCTCATTGTCCTGGTGGTGTTCATCGCCATCTGGATGGCCTCGGTTCTCACCAAGAGCATTACCAAGCTCATTGATGGTATCTCTCGTTTTCGCGATGGCCAAAGACAATTCCGCTTCAAATATCCGGTTCGCGACGAATTTGGCACCTTAGCCGATAGTTTTGATGAAATGGCCGAAGCCATTGAGGCTAGCGTCAAAAACCCCATGGCCATCATCAATATGGATCGCCAGATCATTTATATGAACGCCCGGGGCATGGAGCTGTACAACGTGACGAGCGAGGAGGTCACCGGCCAGCCATACGATAACATTACCGCCTATGTCCATGGCTCCCAATACTGTCCCATCACCGCCTTGATCGAAGACCGGGACGCCGAGGTTCTCCATTTGGAAGAACAACAGATGTACGTCCGGGGCAAAGCCAGCTACTTTTTCAACACCGAGGGGGAAAAAGCTGGTTACATTATTGAGACCGTGAACGTCACGGAAATGGTTCTCAAACAAATTGAGCTAGAGAAAGCCGTGGAAGCGGCGAACATGGCCAATGAGCACAAGGGGGAATTCCTGGCCCACATGAGCCACGAAATCCGCACCCCCATGAACGCCATCATTGGTTTGTCGGCTATAGTCCAGGATAATATCAACCAAATCAAAACTGAATCCCAAGAATTACAGGAAGTTAGGGATAACGTTCGCCAAATTGAGTCATCCTCATTTCACTTATTAGGTTTACTGAACGACATCCTGGATCTTTCCAAGATTGAGGCCGGTAAAATTGAACTAGCCAATGAGGTGGTGGAGTTACCAGTTCTCATCAACACCGTCACCAGCATCATGAAAACCCGCTGCCGCGACAAGGGCATCCAATTCATCCACCCAATTTTGGATTTCACGCCCCACACGTTCATAACCGATCCTCTTCACTTAAGGCAGGTGTTGATCAACCTGTTAGGCAACGCCGTTAAGTTCACCCCAGAGGCTGGATCCATCGAGTTTCATATCGATCGTCTCCAACGCCAAGATGACAAGTCTTTAGTGGAATTTACGGTCAAAGACTCGGGCATTGGCATTTCCGAGCAGGCCTTGTCCGCCATTTTCCAGCCTTTTGAGCAAGGCAGTGGCAAGATCACCCGCATCTACGGCGGCACGGGCTTAGGTCTAACCATTAGTCGCCATATCGTCCGACTTTTTGGCGGGGACATCAAAGTCAAAAGCCAAGTTGGCCAAGGCAGTAAATTTTGGTTCAGCGTCTGGCTAAAAGAAACCCAGTCTTCGCTGGGCGTGGAACCGGTGGTCGCCGATCCCGCTGGCCGGTTTGTGGGCAAAAAAGCCCTTTTAGTCGATGACGTGGATCTAAATCGGAAGATCGCTAAAGCCATGCTGAAGGTGACTGGTATCAGCATCGATGAGGCTAATGATGGGTCGGAAGCGGTTAAAAAATTTAGTCAGTCCCCAGAATACACCTATGACATCATCCTAATGGACGTGCAGATGCCCATCATGGATGGTTACCAGGCTTCCGAGGCCATCCGTGGCCTCCCTCGACCTGACGCCAAAAAGATTCCCATCATCGCTTTAACCGCCAACGCGTTCAAAGACGATATTGAAAAAGCCTTGAAAGCCGGGATGAACGCCCATATCGCCAAACCCGTCAAACTTGACAAGATTGTGGAAACTATCTGCAAAAGCATGAAAATAGAGCTTAGATCCTAGGCGTCCTTTTGAGCGCCACCCAACTCCACCCTACCCAACTCAATAGTCGTTAAGCCAAAGCTTGAGCCAAACCTGGCCTGATGGGAATAAATCGAGCCTGATCGAGACGACGCTCTTTTTAATTTAATAACAGGACAGCGGTGAGCGGTTAGTAGGACATGGCTCTAATGAAGCTGGCCAAAGGCGCCCACTACCCCCCAAAACCCCAAGGCGTCAACGCTCATAGTCAACCGCGCCGCTCCATCATCTAGGCCCAAAATAATCTAGCGCGCTGGCGCTTAACTACGGTCACCTCTGATGATCTCGCGAAAAGTCCAAAATTCAAGAATCCAAATTGATAAGCTATTGACATTAATACTCTTTTACTTGACTATTTTCCCTAAACTAGGCATTTCTCCTAGCCATTCTCATTCC
>JAISYP010000096.1 GCA_031269825.1 Deltaproteobacteria bacterium | reverse complement strand
GCGACAACCAAAAAGTAAGATTTTGGGACAAACGAGAAAATCAGGTCAAGCCGTCAGATTTGTGAAGCCTTGGTCTGAAGCCACTTTTAACTGGTTTTAAGACAGCGTGAACGGTTACTTTAAATCTTCAACCATAATGGTAGCGAGTTTTGCCATTAATTCATTAGGGATAAATGCTCCAAAACGTTAGAATATTTTTCTTAACAGTATTCATTGTCCCAGTTGTCAAGCGTTTAGCGTCTAAGGCTGGTTGGCGTCCGGTTTTTTAGATCGGCCCAAAACTAGTTATTCCCCCAACCTCGTAATTTTGGAGCCCCAAGTTCCCTCAAATTTGACATTATTTTTCAAACTAATTTTTTTATCTATATTTAACAACTTACTTAATAATATTAGTTATTATTATACTTATATCACAATTTAAAGTAAATAAAGTTTAATATCACGCTATTTTATTTAAAATTTATAAAATATAACCAAAAATCCGACCAAAACCCATGACTGATCCGCTCCTTCGCGGTTCCCCCCATAATATAGCCCCTATAACTATAGGGATATGGAGGCCAAAAAAAACGAGGTTAAAAAAAATAGAAGATTTTTCTTGATTTTTTCCTGAAAAGATTTATAATCGGCCTGGACTAAATTTTCCCAAGTTAGCGCCTTCCTTTGCCAAAGTTTAACCTTGGCTTTGAAAGGTCTCCTTACAGGAGGAAGACATGCCCCATCCCAAGGCCACTAACCTGGCCCGCCGTCCTTTGGCCCGGTTAGGCCTTTTGCTGGTTTTATCCCTTTTATTGTGGCCCGCCTCTTTCGATCAAGAACTCTTCGCGGCCCAAACTAAAAAAAACGCCAGCTCCGCTCGGAAGGTTCCTGTCCGAAAACCTCAGGCCACGACGAAAAAAACCGAGACGAAGAAAAATGGCTCGGTCACGACCCAGACCGCGACCAAAAGTCAGGCCAAGAACTCCAAAACCGTCGCTAAATCCATAACTTCCCGTCAGTTTAATTCCCGAGATCGCGCCAACGTTAGCCACTCCCAAGCGACCAACAACTTCGCCGCGTTAAACGCGTCCGAGGAAGAGCTGGCGGAGGGCTCCATCGGTGATTCTGGGGATCGGGATATGATCAACTTTTCCACCGTCACCAAAGGGTTGACTGGTCAGTTAACCACTGGCAAAGCCGGGGCTGACTTTTTAGCCACCTATGGCCGTTTGGCCAAACGGCCTTCCTTAAGCGATGGGGAACGGTTGGCGGCTTTGGATTACGATAACGCCCCGCGTTCCAATCGCTTTTTGAGAATGAGCCAGGGCGCGACCAACCGGTTGTTGGTCAGCGCCTATAGTCAAACCGGCCGCCCTTTTCACTCGGGTGGCCATAACCCCATGACCGGGTTTGACGACGTTGGATTTGTGACGTGGCTCTTCGCCCAAGAAGGGCTAAAATTGCCCGCCCAACCCCGCTCCCTGGTGGCCGCGGGTCAAGCCGTGGCCCGAGATGAGTTGCGCCCTGGGGACATCTTAGTTTACCAATTGCCCAAAGCGGCCAACTACGTGGTTGGCGTGTACTCGGGCAATGGCAATTTTATCCTGGCCTCCAAACAACACCGCGGCATAACTGAGGCGGCGGCCTTTGACACCGAATATGGCCCCTATTTCGTGGGGGGAAGGCGGTTCTTGGATGATCCCAAAGCCTCGCCCCTATCCGACGATATTAAGACCGAGGCCACCAATGGCGCGGTTAAACTGGCCCTGTCCGAATTGGGGGATAACATACCCAAACCGGCCAACATCTATGGGTCAGTCAAAAAATCATCTAAGTCCAAAAATTACCGAAAAAATAAATCCAGTCGTCGTAGCGGTTATAAAGCCAAGAGTTCCCTCCGCAAACCCTTGGTCAAAAAATCGACTAGATCCAAAAAGCGTTAACCAAAAGACCAAAAGCCCCCTAGCCGCGTCCTGGATTGGGGACGCGGCCAGCCGGTTTTTAGTGGGTTTTTGAGATTTTTCCATGCCTAACCCCCCCATTTCCGGCTCGCCGACTAAGCCCCATAAATTTAAACCGAAAAAAACTAAAAAACCTCTGGGCTACGCCGGCCAAAAAACTGGCCCAAAAATCGCTGGCCACAAAATCGCTAGCCATAAAAGCCTGGTTCGCCAAAAACCCTCCCTCCCCGTGGAACCGCGCGTCACCCAGGAAGCGAAAAAACTCTTGGCGCGAATTGGCCTCCCGGAATCGAGGGTCTTTACGCCAGACGCCTTTCAGATTGAGGCGGCCACCTTAATCAAAAATCATGACGTCATTGTCTCGGCTCCCACGGGCAGCGGCAAGACCTGGATCGCCGAACAAGCTTTAAACCAAGAGCTGGAACGAGGTGGGCGGGCTTGGTACGCGTCCCCCTTAAAGGCGCTTTCCAACGCCAAGTTTCTGGAGTTTACCCGAAAATTTGGGGAAGAGACGGTGGGGTTAGTGACCGGGGATCTGCGGATCAACTCCACCGCCCCCATCATCGTGGGCACCACGGAGATCCTGCGCAACCAACTTTATGACTCCATGTCCCTGGTCACGGGTGGACAGGTCAATTGCGATCTAGTGATCCTAGACGAGGCCCATTACCTAGGGGATCCAGACCGAGGGGTGGTTTGGGAAGAGGTTTTGATTTACCTGCCAGACCGGATTAGGTTGCTGCTTCTATCGGCCACCATTGACAACGCCGCGGAATTAGCCGCCTGGCTCACCAAAAACCGGGGCCGACCGACCCAGATCGTCATGGGGGGCGAACGGCCGGTGCCGTTAGCCCCCATGTGTTATCACCATGACGGCCTGGAAACTTTGGCCCAAACCAGTAAAAGCCTAAGATACGTCAATAAACTTGGCCGACGGGGCGATTGGAGCCTGAAACCGGACTCGTTGTTAAAATCTTTGGAAAAACTGACCTTAACCCCGGCTATTTTTTTCCTGGCCTCCCGCCGGCAATGCGATCTAGCCGCCCAATCCATCCCCATCCCCCACGGTGAAGATCCTGAGCGCCGACAAAAACGCCAGATCCTCATCAGCGAATACAGCCAAACTTATCCTTTTTTAAAAAACCACCATCATATTAATTTGTTAAATAACCACGCCGTGGCCTCCCATCACGCTGGGCACCTGCCGATCTATAAGATGCTGGTCGAAGAGCTCATGAGCCAGGGGTTGTTGACCGCCATCTTCGCCACCAGCACGGTGGCGGCTGGGGTCAATTTTCCAGCGCGGACAGTGGTCATCCCCCAGAGCGACCGCTACAATGGGTTGGATTTTAAACCCTTAACCGCCACGGAATTAGCCCAAATGACTGGTCGGGCGGGACGGCGGGGTCGGGATAAAATAGGCTTCGCCGTTATCCTCCCTGGGCCCTACACCCAACTTAAATTCATTGAGGCCCTCTTTAACTGCCCACCTGAACCGATTAAAAGCCAGTTATTGATCAACTTTCCCATGGTTTTGAACTTATTGAACGCTTTGGAGCTAGATGAGATCCATTTGTTATTTTCGCGTTCCTTGGCCGCTTGGCAGTCGACTCCCAAAAAAAACGCCGCTAGTTTAGGCAAAGCCGCCGAGGACATCTGGCGGGACTTTCAAGCCCACTGGCGGTTTTTAAAGAAAATCGAACTGGTCAACCAAGATGACCGTCTGACCTGGTGGGGGGAGATGACCGCCAAGTTCCGGCTGGAACACCCGCTTATCCTCTATCAGTGTATTCGTCAAAAGGCCTTGCCCACCGAGGATCCAGCCTTATTAGCCGCGGTCATGGCCAGCGTTTTGAACGAAAAATCCCAATCCTCCAAAGGCAAACCACCCCAGGAGCTGCTCCAGGCCTTAAAAACTGTCCACCAGGCCACCGCGCCCTTGATCCACAAGCTGGATAGTCATGGTTTCTCTTGGCCTTCCCTGGATCTCGGAGCCGCCTGGGCCACTTGGGCCTGGGCCAATAACCTACCTTTTGACAAGATCACCAAGATCTATGGCCATGACGAAGGGGATGTGGCGCGTCTAATTCTTAGAGCGGCCGAACGCCTTAATCAGCTACAAGATCTGCCTGGACAGGAAGAGTTGGCCAAAATCGCGCTCTTGGCCCGCCAGAAATTACTACGAGAGCCGATCCTATAAAAAAAGCCCAGTCACTCCTGGCCCCAGAGTCGCCTCATTAGGCTAGCCGCCTAGCCAAACGCGGTTAACCGGCGAGTATCCGTTCAGGGCCTCCTCCTTCTATTAGGGGTTGAGGCTAGTGACAGGCATCCATGACTCTTTCCGAGATAGCCATCTGACCTTCAGCCAAACGGTATCATGGGGGAGTAAACTT
>JAISYP010000091.1 GCA_031269825.1 Deltaproteobacteria bacterium | reverse complement strand
GGTCTTCTGTCAAAACCCGCAAAAAGTCACACTCAATGTGGGGGCACCGACCGTTAGGGGGAATGAATCAAAAGGTTCCAGCGGTTTTCTATAGTCCGGCAGATTAGGAAACTCTTAATTACCTACAACCAAATTTGGAGAATTTACGGGCGGAAGAAGTTGACTCAACAGAGATAGGAGATCTTAGCCCTGTGTCACTTCTTTTTCAGACAGGTTACTTGACCATCAGTAAAATTATTCCTGCTCCTAATCAAACCATTAACGATGACGGCGCAAAGTCCGCCGATATATCTTATTATTATACACTTAAAGTCCCTAATAATGAAATTTTATATTACTACAATAAAGGTCTGTTTAAACATCTTTTCCAGTTATTAGCTGATAGTAAACAAAAAAATAATTGTTATAATGATATAATTCGCGCTATTACGGAAAAAGACTCTATTAAATTGACTGATATTCTTCACGCTCAGTTGGCCCTAATCCCTTACCCCCCGCGCGCTGAGCGGACAAAGAAGTGGAAGTTAGAGCCTGAGCTAGGCGAGTTTCATTTTCAGGCCGTTTTTCTTACTTTTTTTGATGGGTTAGGTCTGAATATCATACCAGAAGCCATGAGTTCACAAGGCCGCTCAGATATTGATATCATTTTACCTAATAATGTATACGCGGTTTTAGATCTAAAATATATCTCAGATCAAAGTGATACTTCTCAATCATCTGATAAAATAGCTAAAGATATGGAAAAAATGGCTGATAAGGCCATAGAACAATTGAAAAATTCGTTACAAGATAAAAAATACAAAAATAAAGCTAGTAAAATCATTGTCGCGGGAATAGTCATTTATAGTAGCGATATATTGTTTGTTAAATTCGCTGATAAAAAAACTTCTTCTACAATGTAACAATACTTTTAAAAATGTATTTCACTACTATTACTATAATATAGTTCTTTTTGATTACTGTAGAAAAATTTTTTTCTTCTGTATATCTATCTAATTTTTTAAATCATCATAAATAATTTTAAAATAATATTCAATTTATTATGATATAATATCTTTATTAATTTATGTAAAATAAATATTTATATATTGTTGAATATATAACTAAGAATTATAACTTGTTGTTCAATCGCGCCGCGTTTAAATTTAGTCATAACAGTGTGAGCTCGTTTTTGTCAAGATTTTTGAGATAAAGAAAATTTAATCTCAGTTAATACATTATATATTTCTTCGTATTTTATATCCTCAATAGCTATCATTTGTTAATTTACATGTTTAAAGGGAATCATTTTCTTGATAATCCATCTAATAGACTTTCTCCGCTTATAAGGTTGCTATATAATTTCTTAAGTCATCCTTTGAATTAAACAAAGTTGCTAATCAGCTATATAAATATTTGATATATTCTTTTAGTAAATAAAATTTACCTTATATCAAAATAATTAGTATTTTTTAGAATAGTAATTAAGTGAAAAGCATTATTTAATGGATAAGCAATAATTTTTTCTACAACTACCGCCGTATTCACCTATGTAACCCTCGTCGTCGAGAGGCGGGGAGGGAAGCCGACAGGAGGCGTAAAAGTCGTTCGTGGAACAGGCTCCTGATGGGATTTTTGGTCGTGACGAGCGGCGTATAGGTGGTCAAATCTAGAGGGCTCTCCAAGCGCGTTCGTCGATAACCGCGGCTTCGACTGTTCGGTGGTTGACCCGTACGAGCCTACCTAGCTTAGATGAGCTGACAGGTGGCTAGGTTTTTATGATATGGAGTGATTGAGGATAGAATGTTCAGAAGGTAAGATGTTTGATGGTCTCGCGAAAAGTCAAAAATTCAAGAATCCTAATTGATAACTTATTGAAATTAATACTCTTTTCTTAACGATTTCCCTTAAACGAGGGTTTTCTCGAAGACGTCATGTATAAGTTGGAAGGCTCTATTGGGGCGAGCGAGGCGGCCGGTGGGATTTAGACGTTGAGTCGCGCGAATTAGACCGAGGCCAGGCGGCCGGGAAGATGAGTGGGCGGAACTCTAATGGCCCGAAACAGGGCGTCGAATGAGCGAACCGCGCTAAGGTCAGAGGCTTTAAACCGAAGCGTCCGTTTGATGGTCTCGCGAATAGGCCAAAATTAAAGAAGCTTTTTTTTAAGTTGTTGAAATCAATACTGTTTACTCAATTATTTCTCTTAAACTAGGGTTTTCTTCAAGTCATCTTGTTTGAGGGCCTGATTGTCTCGCGGCGTTGGTAACGGCCTTTAAGAAGGCCTGATTCGGGTTGATACCGAGAAAGCCTTTCTGGCTCAACCTAGGCTCCCAGCCCGGTAAATCGCCTCCGCCAGGAACCGCGTGGGTTAGCCCGAAAGGGAATTTCTTCCCACGCGGATATTTCCAATAAAATAGATTTAAATCAATAAGTTATGAACTCAAAAAACTATTGGACTAGCGGATTCCGCGGACGTCCATAGCTTGACTTTCAATTATTAGATTGTTACAATTGTATAGGTTGTTAAACTGATTTTATGTCTGGGCCTGATGGTTTTCTCACTGATGGTTTTCTCAAATGTTTGTAGTTTATTTAGGCCAAGATTTTTCAGGAAACAGTAAGCCACTATCTGGAGGTAATATCTAGTAATTAATATCTAATAGTTTAATAAATTTGGCCACTGACTGATATTAATCATTCGGTTGATTACTTTTTGTTTGATAAAATATATATTTTAAATCACCAATAACCATTGAGTTATTTTATGAGTTTTCATTATGGTTAATTTTCCGAATCCTTCTGGCGTTGGTCAGGTCAATTGGAATGGCCAGGCGTTTGATGGGATTATATCTGGCGTGTTGGAATATCCCATGCCTGGGAATCCACAAGGGTGGAATGATGATTTAACTTTTTGCCATGATGAGACAGGCTATGAAGATCATCCAATTAATTACTCTTCGATTCAAAATTCATTTGATTGTTGTCATCAATATTTAAAAGGTATTAAAAATGCTTCTATTTTAGAAATTGGATGTTCAAGTGGTTTTTTAGTACGAAAACTTAAAAAAGAACTTCCAGATTTTACTGTTATTGGAGCGGATATTGTTGACGTTCCTTTGAGGCGGTTGGCGACTTTATTGAAAGATGAGGGAATTCCCGCGCCATTATTGCGTTTTGATTTAACGGATTGTCCTCTGCCTGACGCGGAATATGACGCTATTATCGCTTTAAATGTCTTAGAACATATTAAAGAGGATGAAAAGGCCCTCGCTCAGATTTTTCGATTGCTCAAACCCAAAGGCGTATTTATTTTTGAGGTTCCCGCGGGGTCAACTCTTTACGATGATTACGACCGGTGGCTTTGCCACTATCGGAGGTACGAGGCGAAACAGTTTTCCGTTTTACTCGAAAAAAAGGGATTTGTGAGACATCGTCTCTCTCATCTGGGGTTCTTTGTTTATCCAGCCTTTTGGGCGTTAAAAAAATGGCGCTCGAACCAAAAACCCCGCCCCACGCCGAAGCGCGAAAGCGATCAAAATGACTCTACCTCGGAGCGAAAATTAATTTCCGCCAGTAACAATATATTAACCAAACTTTTATTTAAACTTGAGCTAAAACTGGGAAAAAAAATTAGTTGGCCCTTTGGTATCCGGTGTTTTGGAGCTTATATAAAGCCAGAGTGATACTATTAGCTTGGTTTAATTTCTAATTTAAATATATTAAGATCTGTTTTTGTTAATAATAAATCTCTCGACTAAAAAGTATTATGTATAATAAAATATATTATTTTTTATTATATTAATAATACAAAATAATTTTAATTCAGAAGATCTTCAAATAACCAAAAACATTTCCCCTCAGTCGTGATCCCAACTCACGATAAATTCACCCGGTTTGACCTCGCCATCCACTATGTCCAGAATCGAGCGCCCTTCGCTAACCTCGGCGACCTTCAGGTGAGCCTTGGGAGCCCCAGGGATCTTATAAGACACGTTGATGGCGTTGGTGAGGACTTCCTGAACGGGCAGATAAACAAACTCCGTCTCTGGGGACAAATCCACTTCTGTTCCAAACGGGATGGCCACTTTGTTTTCCGGCAAGAGTTCGGTGATCGGAGCCTTGAACGGGAGAGCCGCTAAACCATCGATAACTCGGTAATAGGCTTCCTCAATGGCCATGTCCAGGGATTCCTCTATAGCTTCTTGGGGTGGGGGCGGCGTTTCCAGGCTAGTGTCAAACGGATCGCGTCGGTCTTTGCCCACTCTGTAGGTGGCCGAGTTGGCTCGGGAGGCTAGAACCACCCCATTGGAGGCGTCATAAGCCGTCACCAACAACATGGCTTCCACGTATCGCTGCTGACTAGTGAAGTAGCGGATAACCTTACGCCACCCCTTCCTTTGGGCGTGCGATTCCATCTGAGAGATGGCTCCGTCAATGATCACGTTGACATTAAGATCGCGGCCTAATCGGGTGATAGTCTCGGTCGTGAGGGGATGGGCGTAACCACGTCTGGCGAAGGCCGCGGCCACCTCCGCGGCCGGAACCATTATAAGGTCGCCGCTCCTAGAAAACTCCTCCGTGACGAGTCGGGCCATGTTGGAGCCAGCCTCGGCCGCCCCCAACCCCACTTCATCAATGAAAGGAATCACCGCGACCTTTAGCTTAGCCGGGCTAATGAAGCTGGCGTTGCCCAAGGAAAACAAATGGATCTGGTTGTCCCGGGCGAAGTCAGGGAAGATCCCGCAACCCGATAGGCTTAGGATAAAAGCCGACAGGATCAACAAGAGGCGAGGAGCCTTAAGCATAACGACACTCCAAAAAACTAAGCTTGACCCTCGGCCCCATGACGCGGGCTAATAGGGGGAGGGTGAAAGGATCTAGGCTTAAATTACCGAAAATGGCCGCGACAGTCAACCCGGCGGGCGATCATAAGGCTAAATAGTGTAAATAGTGGACTTAACCCCAGAATAATTGGTTAGCCTTTTCCAAATGAGGCAAGCGCAAAGACAGGTTCTTAGCCATTAAATAAGCCGAGTGGATGGAGTAATAACCTCCAGCCCCCGGATCCGGCCAAAGACTGGGGTGGTCTTTTTGGAGATCCAAAAAAGCCTGCGCTCCCCGGCTGGCGATGAGTTTAACGGTGGGCCGGGTCAGGCCAGTCAAAGCCGCGGCGATGAACTCGGAGATCCAGGCCGGGCTATCCGCCTCAAAAGTGGACGGATGACCACCCAAAGCCATGGCCAAGGTTTTGGCCTCAAAACTGACTTCGCGGGTGAAGTTGGCCATGGCCAAGGGGGTTCTTAATTCCCGTTTGTGATGCAGACAAGCTCCATACAAAGAATAAGCGTCAATTAAGGCCGCCGCCGTCTGCACGCCAATGGGGTCATCCGACAAATGGACGGCGAAGGGCCCAAACTTAAATAAAGATGACTCGGCCACGCGGCCATTCTTGGTGTTCGGTCCAGCCAAGATCCATAACCCGCCCCGGTTTTTTAACAGATCTTCCGGGCCGAAAGGCCCGGAGAGAACCAAGATGTTCGTTTGCGGTCGGCCAGCGGCCACGGCGGCTTCCCAAGCCATTTGGATCGTCAATCGGTGGGAGAGACGATCAAAGCCTCGGCTAGCCAAGATCAGTGATTTTAGTTCCCCTGAGCTAGCGAAGATCGTCTTAAATAGCTCGCGCGTCTCTTCGGGGGGGGCGGCCACAATGACTTCGCTGGCTTTACGGAAAGCCTCCATATGATCATAGGTGGGGAAAACGTTCTTGGGCAACCGAAAATCGAGGTTTTCCAACCCCCTCTTGTCGGCCAAGGACTGGATGGCCGATTCAGAGGGATCATACAAGGATAAAGAAGAGTTATGGAATTTTTTGTCATTTAATGTCCGCCGCCCAATGAAGGTGACCAAAGCGAACCCCCAGGAACCGGCCCCGCAGACGACTAGGTTTTCCTTGGCCGAGGGACTGTACAAACGTCGGTCGCTATGGGTGGCGTAATAGGCTAAGGCGTGCTGGGCGAGGATCTTGGGTTTGTTTGACCAGAAAGGCCGGGCGATGACCTGACGTCGGGCGAGAGATTGGAGGCCATCTTCCAGAACATCGGGTAAGGCGGACTCTTGGATAAAATCCTCAAAGTCTGGATCTTGCCCAAACACTCGCTGGTGGTAAGTCCGGACAAACTCTAGCGACCGCCCCAGGGACTCGATGAGGGTATTGGGGCTATCGCGCCGAATGGGATCCAGAGCGCTGGCCACCAACTGGGTGGCCATGATTTTTTTGTCTTTGGCGATCTCTCGGATGGCGAAGAGGGCCACAAATTCATCTAAGGCCAAATCTTGAGGCCCGGCTAACCACTCATTTTTAAGGTCAGACAATAATCGACTTTGCCCAAAAGCCACGTAAGTTCGACCATATAGGTCTTTTAAACCTCTGGCTAGGCTCTTTAAAGGCGTTAAGGGGTTTTTCAGTAACTCCCGCCATAAATGGTGGCCACTCAGCCACGACCAGACCCCTAAGCCCTCAGAAAGATCTCGATCCTCGGGCACGCGACTATAACTAATGATCACCGGTTGGATCAAAATATCGCCCCGAGAAGCCAAAGAGCCCTGGATGGTGACTAATTTTCTGGGGTATCTCAGACTCCCATCCCTGGTTCGGGCGCCCCCTGACCAAGCTTCCAAAAAGATGCCTTGGGGTTTGCCCATTTCGGCCAAAGCTTGGCAATAATGAAACAACGCCGATAGATACGCCCGGCTGGCCCCTTTGCGGACAATAACATAGGAGCCTAACATGAGCATGGTGGTGAGCGAAGGGGTGGCCATCATGTTCTGGCCAGCCGCGAACAAAGGCATGGAGAGGTTATTTTGATCTAAAAAGACATTGAAAATAAACTCATCCCAGTGGGAAGAGTGATTAATGAGGTAAACCACGCCCAGGCTATCTTTTTGGGCCTGTTGGAGTCGTGGCAGGTAGCGTAGTTCCCTTTGGTCGGCGGAGGTGAACAGGCGAGTGGGATCTCGGGATTGGAACAGGTGAGAGATGAGGTTAAAACAGGCCCCTTTGGCCACTTGATGCAGTTCGGCGTCATAGCGGCAGGCGATTAGATCCACTAAGCCGGCCAGTTCTTGCCGATCAACTTTATCGCCTTTTTCTTCCAAGCTCCGGGCGGTCAGATCCACGGCAAGTTTGGAGATTTGTTCCCCATCGGCGAAAGCGGGGCCAGTTTGGCTGATCGATTGGGCGTACGTCCGGCCAGGCTCAAGGTTGGCCAAATATCTGGCCGCCTTCACGAAATCCAGGCGATTAAAGGCGGATTTCAGGAAAAAATTCATAAATTTGGTTCCAGTGGAAAGCGAGGACACCCTGGTACTCCGATCCTATGGTGGTCGTCAGCCTGATCGGCCGGGCTGGACGTCGGCCGGGGAGGAGCCCACCGGTTCCAACACATAGGCCGACAGATCTTCGGGCAAACGATCAAAAACCAGCATAAAAGGGACAGCTTTATTGGGGGGAACATTGACGTTGGAGTTATCTTGTCCGCCTTTTAAAGCCAGTCGGGCCAATATTTCCGGCATGGGCAAATTAATTAGATCGTCCTCGGTCAGATAGTTACCCGCGAAGACTTGCCTGGAGGCCACCACTTCCCCCCGACTGTCTTTGAGCGACCCCTTGACCCGAATAAAATTGCGCCGCTGCGGGTAACCGTTGATGACCTGACCGGTAATGATGAGCACGCGGCCAGCTAATTTGTTGACCCGATAATGATGGCTTTCCTGGTCTTGGACAAAATTAAGCTTAAGTGGCTCATCGGTGGAGGTGGGCGCTGGGGCCTGGGAGACGGCGGCTGGCGGCGGATTAACCGGGGACGCTGGCGCGGCGCCTGATTGGAGGGCCACGTTAGGCTCTCGCCAAATGGACAGTAAAAGTAACCCAATCACCAAGAAAGCGATAATAATGGCCGCGCTGAGGAAATAGAGTTTGCCTCTTCGTTCGGTTCGCGCCCGGTCAGGGCGCTGGGGAGAGGCGCCCGGGGATTCCGCGGGCCGCGCCCCGGAGCCTAGGGCGTAATTGTTTAGATTAGAACTATCTTGACCAATATTATTTTGACTCTGACTAGCTTGATTAAGACTACTTTGACCTGAACTGGGGCCAGAAGGGAAATCTGTTTGGTTAAGAGGCTCGGGAAGGCGAGATCCCGTCGATCTGGCGGGCGTTGGGTCGTGTTCGGACGGAGTTAGGCCTGGATCATTAAAGTCTCGCTGATTTTGATCGGAAAAATCAGGGCCTGGCGGAGTTGGCTCAGCCAGGGGTCGAGGCGCGGTAGGCAAAGGAACCGGTTCGTCAGACAGGCCCAGATCCGAGGATAGACGCGTCGGTCGCGACTTAGGCGAGTTAAGATCATTATTATTGGGGGGCGTCGTCGACACCGTCGTGGTCGAGGGCGTCGTCGTTGGCGGGGTCGTGGGTGTCATCGTGGGGGTCATCGTGGGGGTCATCGTCGTGGTCATCGTTGTGGTCATCGTCGTCGGCGTGGTCGTCGGGGTCGGGTGGGGCGGTGGAAAATTGACCCGCGGTGGCGAAGCCAAAACGTTGGAGTCAGCCGGATAGGGGGGGCGAGCCAGGATAAAGGGAACCGAGTTTTGGACGAACTTAACGCCCTGAGGACGGGAAAAAGAGGTTGGGGCCAGGTCAGGATTGGGTTGGTCGGGATTGGGCCAATCTTCCCGAAATAAAGCTCTGGCCTCCAGATCCGAGTCAAGATCTAAATCCTCGGGGTCTGGTTCGGGTTGGATGGGCCGGAAGACCGTGAAGACATACTGGCAATTGGAACAACGTACCCGCGTGCCAGTTGGCTTGATTAGCTCGTCGGCGACCCGAAATCTGGTCTGGCACTCTTCGCAGGCGATGATCATCTTCCATTCCAGAGGTGGCCCCCCCAGTCCCAGGTCAGGAGCTGGCCTTTAATTTGTGCACCCCGGGCAGGTGTCGGTAAGATTGGGCGAAATCCAGGCCATAACCCACTAAAAAATCTTTCTCAACGTTAAAGCCGACATAATCAATGGCCAGTTCAACCCGCCGTCTTTCCTCTTTATTGAAGGCCACGGCTAGCCGGATCGACTTGGGCCCCATCTGGCGCAAGTAATCCAACAACCAGGATAAGGTTAGGCCGCAGTCGGCGATGTCCTCAACCACCAAGACATGGCGATTTTTGATCTCTTTTTCCAGGTTTTTGAGCATAACTACGTAATTAGAGCTTTCGAGCCGATCTTGGTAACTAGTCAAGCGGACAAAATCAATTTCCAAAGGGATGTCCATGGCTCGGACTAAATCCGCCAAGAATATGAAGGCCCCGTTGAGGATACCGATAGTCAACAATAATTCCTGGGGCTCCAACAGGGATCGGTAGTCGGTGGCGATTTGGGTTCCCAAATCTTTAACGCGCTGGGCCACGACTTCGGGGCTAAAGACCGGCGTTAAATCTGGGGGTGGAAAGGGGGTGTTCATGGCCGCCAATTCCCTCGTCCGCTCCTGTTTTTAACCTTAAGAGCGTTAAAAAAAGGGGGAGCTGGCCCAATACAGGCCAAAACAATCTAAAACAAGCTAAAACAAGCTAAAATAAGCTACGTCGAGCCAGGGAAAAAATACAACGCCCGGCGTTGGTCAAGACTAGGGCCATCCTAAGCCAATTTATCGCCACGCGAGGTCAGGGAAAATCCGGAATTAATAACCCAGGAGCCCTCCCATTTTGGCCGCGTCTATCTATAATACATTATTTGAATCGGTTATGGAAACAAAAAGTTGGTCGATCCATTACATTTTCGTCCTTAACCAGATTTTGAGCGGGCCGGCCAAAAATGGGTTGATATTAGCCGGGTTAATAAAAGGAGTAAAAAATTTACAATAAATTAATACTTTAAAGTTTAAATAGTTTATTTAAATTATATAGGTTAACTAGATAAGATTATTTGTCACTCGATCGCCGCTTTCTTCTGTTGAGGTCAAGCCGACCACTGGCGTCAATTATTAAAAGAGCGCGAGGATTTTTTCCTGGGCTAGAAATCGCTTTTAAATATAATAAAAAAATAGCGCGAAAAAAATTCCTTATCCGAAGTTTTTGTTTAAGTATCGGATTTTACGGCAATTTTTATTTAAATAACGCGGATAAAATTTTTCTTGTTGAATGAGGGTAGCCTAAAGGTTTCATCTGGCTTAGAGATTGGTTTTAACCAACAATTTTACGGTCACGCCTGAGGGGCTCCCGAAGTTAAACTACCCACTAGCCGCGCGTCTATAGCCGCTGTTAACGCGTTGTCAACAATCGGGAATTTTATCTTCTGAGACATTAAATTTTTACGCTTGACCACTTTTGACGAAAGATTTAAAGTCTGATAAATAAACTATAATCTCAAACTAGGCGGGTCGCCCATGGACGCTGTTATGAGGGTAAAGGTTCAGATGATTGGTGGCTCATCCGTTATAAGCGCGGTTATAAAAGCTATTATAAAAGATACTCCCTCTGTTATAAAAGATAGTTCCATCTGTTATGAAGGCATAGTTCTATAATGAGTTCCAATATGATCAAAACTGAGCTGAGGAAAGCCCTTGGTTTATCCAATCTGGACTTTTCTTTTAAGTTCCCCGAAGAGATCGCGGCCATAAAACTAGCCGCTGACCAGGGGGACGCTCAAGCCCAGTTTACGCTTGGCCTGGCTCTTTTCCATGACCAAAAAGCTTTCCAAAATTTAGCCGAGGCCACCAAATGGTTTTTTAAGGCCTCGGAACAAGG
This sequence comes from Deltaproteobacteria bacterium, assembly GCA_031269825.1. Lineage (GTDB taxonomy): Bacteria > Desulfobacterota > Desulfarculia > Adiutricales > Adiutricaceae > JAIROO01. The sequence goes on along the minus strand of JAISYP010000091.1, from coordinate 4,646 downwards.
GCACGTTGGAGCCCAATTTTATTTGGGGTACCTGCGCGTTTCTAGCCAAGCCCCAGAAGAACAGACTGAGGGGCTCCGCCTGATTCGTCTGGCCGCGGAACAAGGGCACGCCTTGGCTCAGTTCACCCTGGGGCTGATGTTTGACGAAGGCGACGACGATTGTCGGGACAAAGAACAGGCGGTCTATTGGTATCAAAAGTCGGCTCAACAAGGGCTCGCCCTGGCCCAGTATTGTTTAGGGATTTCGCTCTTGGATAGGGGACTGGAGTCAAGCGAGGCGATCAATTGGCTTAGACAAGCCGCGGAACAGGGACTAGCCCTGGCCCAGTATAATATGGGCGTATTTTTGGCCAGCGATGAAAAGGACGACCAAAGCCAAGCTGAGGCCGTCCAATGGTTTCGCCTGGCCGCGGAACAGGGGTTGGACGTCGCCCAGTACAACCTGGGATCCATGTGTCACGATGGCGTGGGGGTAGCCAAAAACATAGCCGAGGCCCAAAAATGGTATCTGTTGGCCGCGGAACAAGGGTTAACCAACGCCCAATTTAACCTTGGGGTGATCAATAGGGAAGGCGACGGCGTTCCGGAGAATCTAGCCGAGGCGGCTAAATGGTTTCGGCTGGCCGCGGAGGGAGGTCTGGTCAACGCCCAGTTGAGCCTTGGGGTCATGCTTAGGGATGGCCTGGGCGTTCCACAGGACAAAGACCAGGCTCGCCAATGGTTTCGCCTGGCCGCGGATCAAGGGGATCTGGAGGCCAAGACCAATTTGGTCGTGATGGGCTGGGAGGGCGATGGCGATCCCCAGGACGTGGTGGAGGTGGTCACCATGTTGGTTCAGGCCGCCCGAGATGGGAACGTGGACGCGACGCACACTTTGGGCGTGATGTATTTTGAGGGTGGGCATGGGGTAACAAAAAGCCTTCAAGAAGCCTTCAGCTTGTTTCAACAAGCCGCCGCGCGCGGGCACGCTCCCTCGCGATACTATATTGGCTTGATGTTTGATTATGGCGAAGGCGTGACCCAAAACAAACAGGAAGCCGCCAAATGGTATCGACTGGCCGCTGAGGGCGGTTTTCCCCAGGCCCAGTTGGAGCTGGGTAACTTATATTACGATGGCGGATGTTTGGAGGAAAACAAGGAAGAGGCTTTCCGCTGGTACCGTCTGGCCGCGGAGGGTGGTCACGTCACGGCCCAATTTTATCTGGGCTCGATGCTCGAGTCTGGCGATGGCGCGCCTAAGGATTTGGAAGAATCGCTCAAATGGTACCGTCTGGCCGCGGATCAAGGTCATGTAACCGCGCGGGAGTCTCTGGACGATTTGCTTAAAGAATTTTAAGTCGCCCACGCGACTTTTTTTTCTGGCCAAACGCCTGGTTTATTTGATACAATGACCGGCGACGCGGCTTAATCGGCTTAATCGTTTTTGGGACAATAATTATTTGTTGTTTTTCGATTTAATCGCTGGGCGGTTAATAGTTATTGGCGGGTTTTGTCTATTGAAAGCCCATAATCTGGATAATATTTTTTTTTGACCATAACCCCCTCCGGGGAACAATCCGGGGAATAATCCGGGAAATAAGGGACGAAAATGCGGAAAACTAACCAAGGTAAGCCACCTATCCCCAATTCTAACGTTGGCCCGGAGGCGGCTTTCACTGATATGGCGGTCAATGACCCGGCCAATGTCGAAAAATTTCTTAAGGATGTGTTATTTGGCGAAGACGGCAAAATGCCGCCGCTGATGAAAAAACGCTTAGATAATTCTTTTCAAGACGCGAAAAAGGGGGACGCCTTAGCTCAGCTACTGGCTGGCATCGCGTGTCAGGAGGGGGTCGGCGTTCCCAAAGACACGGCTGAGGCCGTTAAATGGTTCCGTTTGTCGGCGCGACAAGGTAACGCCATGGCCCAGTATTATCTTGGGTTGGCGTATTGTTTTGGGGACGGCGCCCCTCTTGACAGGCGGGAAGCGATTAAGTGGTTGCGTTTGTCGTCTGAGCAAGGGGTCTTTCTCGCCCATAACGCCTTAGGCCTGATTCTTTTTAAAGCCGACAGCGGAGCCCAGGATCTGGCCGAGGCCACGCGTTTGTTCCGACTATCCGCGGAGCGAGGCGATCCCCAGGGCCAATATTGTCTTGGCGTCGCGCTCAGAAAAAATCCCCCTACGCCCCAAAATCAGGCGGAGTCCTTCAAATGGATTAAAAAAGCCGCGGAACATGGACTAGCCAACGCCCAGTATTTAGCTGGCGAGATGTGTTACATTGGCGATGGAGTCGCCCAAGACACGCAAGAGGCGATCAGATGGTTTCATTTGGCCATGAAACAAGGGCACGTCGATTCCCATCGAAAAATTGGCGAGTTCCTTATAATTGGCGAGGGCGTCGCCAAGAATATTGACGAGGGGATTAAATTGTTGCGGTGGGCCGTGGAACGTGGCTCCAAGGAAGCCCAATTCTCTTTGGCTCTCTATAAACTTGAGGATAAATCCAAGCCCTCAAACCTGAAAGAGGCGGTCAAATTGTTAAAAATGGCCGCTCAACAAGGCCTGCCCGAAGCCCAAGTTAAACTGGGCCAGATGTTAAAACTGGGCCAGGGCGTCCCCAAAAATTTGGACGAGGCGCGCGAATTATTTCGACTGGCCGCGGAAAAAGGCTACCCAACCGCTCAATACGAAATGGGCCAACTTTACCTTCATGGCCAAGGGGTCGCCAACGACATGACGGAGGCGTTTAAATGGTTTAAATTGGCCGCGGAACAGGGCGACCATCTGTCTCAGAGCGATCTGGCCGGTCTATATTTTAAAGGTCATGGCGCTCCTAAAGATATGAATAAAGCCGCTCATTGGTACCGTCAGGCCGCGGAAAACGGTGTCTACGAAGCCCTGTTCTCCTTTGGCGTAATGAACTATTTGGGCTTGGGCATGCCGGTAAATCGGAAGGAGGCGATGAAGTGGTACAGTAAAGCCTCGGATTTGGGCGATATGCGCGCTCAGTGCGCTCTGGGCCTTAATTACTATAAGGGCGAATTATTGCCTAGAAACGCGGCGGAAGCGTTCAAATTGTTGGAAAAATCCGCTCAACAAGGGTTTGGCGACGCCCAATTTTTTCTTGGCTTGATGTACGCTTCCAACGACGATGGATTTGAGGACGAGCTGGCGGCGAGAAAATGGTTCATCGCGGCCGCTAATCAAGGGCACAAAGAAGCCGTGTCGTATAGTCAAGTGATTGACTTCAATAGCCCCAATTTTATTGAGGAGCTACGCGAGGAAATGATCAAGCGGGATAATGATAATTTCGAGCTCCATTAAACCAAGCTCTAGCTAGCCTCCGGCCTCTCCTAGGTATCGGGTTGGCCATCAATATACTGTGGATCATCTTTCTTGCCCGCCTCGGTGAAAAGAATGGTCGCGCCATCTAAATTAACCTTGATGGCTTGGCGAAAACCCTAGTTTATTGGGAATCGTTAAGTGAAAGAGTATTAATTTCAAGAACTTATAAATTAGGATTCTTGATTTTTGGCCTTTTCGCGAGAACATCAACATTAACTGAAATAATCTTAACCGTGTCAGTTTTAATGTCCACAGGATCTACATAGTCACAAAACTCTTCCCTATTTTGAGCCAAACCGCCAACGGAGTCAGAAAGGGACTTTAAATAGTCCCTACTTACCGGGCGTCTATGGTGGTCAGCGAAATCGGTTTCCACCGCGGGGGAGGGCCTATTAGCCATCTGGCTGGACGCCACTTTGGCGAACTGTGGAGTTAAGAACAAGATTGGCCTTATTCTCTAGAGGGACAAAAGTTCTTCCGCCCATGGATGATTGATAAACAGGTCTTTCGACAGGCATAGGCCCACCAATGGTCTAGTACCCTTGTGAATTGGCCTCAGGTATAAAATTTTATCCCTCGCGCCGAGATTGGCGGGCCCAGCGCGTCAAAAGAGGCTAAACTAGGCGTAAGAACCGAGCGTCCAACCGCGCTATTAGATCCATAGCGGCCTCCTCGATCTCCATCAGATCGCCACAAGGCTTGAAAGAGTAAGTTCCATGGATGGTTCCATCAGCCTTAAACCGTTCGCGCGCGGTTTAAAGTTCGTGGCTGGAGTCTTTTCTTGGCAAGTGGACATAGGGCGCCTCCTAATTGACGCGGGCTCCCCATAAAGATGATGGCCTGACAAAAGACCTAAAAGCGGGAATAAAATTTTTTACCCTTTGATATTAATACTCTTTTTTAACTTATTTCTAGAGAATGGAGTTTTCGCGAAGCCATTAAGGATAGGCTAGCAGCCAACTAGGTGAATAGTCGAGCCCTCATATTGGGTCGTTTTCCAGGTTATTTTTTTGTCCCAGGACTTTTTGCTCTCAGCGTCAAAAATAACTAACCAACCTTCTTTCGCGCCACAAATAACCATATAATCCTTTATTTGCGCTAAATCATCAGGTAAAGATTTATGACTTTTTATTTTTATCTCAATAGGATAAACTTGACCATTAGACTCGATATAAAGATCCATCCGGCCTTTCCCTAAGCCGTATTCCCTACGTAAATAAATGACGCCACTGTTTAAGACTGTCTGTAAGAAAGCGTTCAAAACCAAGTGGGCCAAGGCTTCCGCGTACCCTTGTGGCTCGGTCAAAATCTCAGAATTTTC
>JAISYP010000077.1 GCA_031269825.1 Deltaproteobacteria bacterium | reverse complement strand
AACGTGAATCAAAGGCCTGGTGGTCAGCGTCCTGGCGGCGGCGATAACGGTAACGTGAATCAAAGACCTGGTGGTCAGCGTCCTGGCGGCGGCGATAACGGTAACGTGAATCAAAGACCTGGTGGTCAACGTCCTGGCGCTGTTCCCGAGAACGGAGACGATGGAGCATTACGTTTACCCGTGATAAGGTACAATGGAACATTACCAATAACTCTACCTCCCGATAAAGAATACGACGCGATAATAGTTATTCCCGAGGTGGAATCCAATTCCAAGAATACCGCGGGTAACGTTAGCGTTATCGAGAGATCTACTGGAGGGCTTACGATAGTTAATACTTCCTCCGGTATTATATCTCCCGGTATTGTATCTGGCGGAGGGCGGCCTAGCGGGGGTAATGATGGCGGCTCTGGCGGAGGACGGCCTAGTGGTGGCGATGATGGCGGCTCTGGCGGAGGGCGGCCTAGCGGGGGCGGTTCCGGCGGTGGCCGGACCGTTAACTAATTAATTGGCTGATTTATTAGGGCCCAAGGGACGCTTTCCCGCGATCCTTGGGCTTTTTAAGACTTTTAGATATTTGTCATGTCTATAAGATGTGGACTCTTAGGGACTAGGAAAACCTGGGTTTTGGATATCTCAAGTCAAGGCTGAAGATGAAAGTTTTTTGATCTGGGAGCGCGATTATTTTTGGTTTTTGACTTCGCGACGAATACGGTGTTTTTTTGTAATTTATGTTCTGTTCATAATAACGTAAACAGTTATCATTGTTTGCTTTATAAAAACCTTGACAGACGTAAATTTATATGGTAAAATTAATAACTTAACTTGACAGTTTTTTTGTTACGCCTTCTCCAGATGGCGTTCGAAAAAATTATTAAGTTCGCGCCCGAAAAATGGAATTTTGGGGGTTGAGTGGCTTCGATCCAAGATTCCCAAGATGTGGGAACTGTTCTGTTGAGGATTTGGTGGGAAAGTGAAACTATTAATAGTTGATTCATTGGCGGAAGCTAAAAAAATTCAAGGTTTATTGGGCGGCGAGTGGCTGGCCGTGGCCTGCAAAGGTTACGCTAGGGTAGCTCCCAGGCGGTTTCTCTGGGATCCAGATCAACCGTCACCCGCGCCTATGGCGTTGACCGCCCGTTCCGTGAAACTGATCGATGAGTTGCGATCCCTGGTCAAGGACGCCGAGGCGGTCTACCTGGGAACCCCCCCTGACGCGGACGGCGAGCGGGTCGCCTGGCAGTTGGCTGAAAGTCTGGGGCTAACCAATCCTCAAAGGATCGTTTTTTCCGAACTGACCAAAGTAGCCATTGAGACGGCCTTATCCAATCCCCGCCCTTTCCGGTTTAACTTGGCCAAGTCCCAGGCGGCCTACCGGTTTATCGATAGTTTATCTCAAGCGACTTCCCAGGTCATTCAGGCCATTTCTGGCAAGTTTTTCACGGTGAACCTGATCGAGGCGGCGGCCTTGGAACTACTTTATGAACGGGAAAAACAGCTTCAGGCGGACAACGCCAGCTCTAGTTACGGAGTGGAGTTAACTTTTTCGCCTGAGAATCAAAAAGAACTAACTTGGCGGGCTATATGGAACCCCAAAAATTGGTTGTCCGAGGGTGAAACTGGGTTCCATGACCACAAAATCGCCCTGAGACTGGCTGAGCTTAAGAAAGTCACCGTGGCTTCCCACAAGGAAGGCAAGTTTTTTCAAAATCCTTCGCCTCCTTTCACCACGGCTAGCCTTTTGATATCGTCGGCTAAGAATCTGTTTTTAGACCCATTAAGAACTTTGGAAATGGCCACGCGGTTGTATGAGAATGGTCACATCACCCATCCCATCACCGATAACCCGTTGTTGTTACCTAAGGTTATCGAGGAGATCAGAGCCATCGCGGAAAATTTTGGTTGGCCGATGCCCTTGGAGCCTCGGGTCTACGTCGAGAGCGGCGGTTTGGGCGAAGGTTTGGAGTGCGTTCGTCCGGTCGACTTAAACGTGGAGACGGCGGGGACATTTGAGGATGAGAAAAATCTCTACAAATTGATTCGTTTAAGAACCATCTCCAGTCAAATGACCTCCGCGGTCTATAACATGTCCCAAGTGGTTCTTTGGGCTACCATAGATGACCTCAAAGACGACAAAAAAGAGGACAAGAAGGTTTTTTTTGAGGGTAAAAGCCAGCGCCTGATCAAGCCAGGGTTTAAGGCCTTGTTAAACGAGGATCAAAAAAGCGAAGACCTAGAGCGGGGCCAAGGCAATCCTATCCCCAAATTGTGGCCACGCGAGAATTTGATCGTTCGGCAAGGCCGAGTGTTGACCAAAGAAGCCACTGACCAGGGTCATTATACCAAGGCCTCCTTGATCGAGGAGTTGGCTCGGCGTGGCGTCAACCGGCCGCGGGTGACCGCCACCGCGGTCTCGAATTTGGGGTTACGGGGATACGCCGCGGCTGATAAGCGTGGCGTCTTGCGACACGCTGTCTTAGGCCAGGAGTTAAATGACTTTTTGGTCACGGATTTTCCGAGTTTATCCATAGCTAACACCCGCCCTATTTTTGAGGCGCTGGAACGGGTGGCCCGGGGCGAGGACAATTGGCTGGTGGCCATGGCCACCTTCCAAGACGCCGTGACCAAGGATCTGGTTAAAATTGGGCGGGAAACCGCCTTGGCTTGTCCAGATTGTGGTCAGCCTTTAAGACGCGTGGCCGACCACAAGGTGGGTTCCCCCCCGATCCACTATTTCTGCGCCAACGAGGAATGTGGGGCCATGTTCCTGGATAAGGACGGCGAACTCGGTTCCCGGCGACTGTTGGTCACGCCCACCAAACGTCAATGTCCCAATTGCCATGAGCCGTTGTCTTATGTCAAGGGCCATAAAAATGGCGCGGCTTACGGCTTCTGGTCTTGCCGGGATCGAGAAAAGTGTGGTTCCAAGTTCCATGACGTTAATGGGGTTCCGGGCGAGGAGTTTTCGCGAATCCTGGAGTCAAATCAAACTTGCCCGGATTGTGGCTCCAAGATCGTAGGGGTTAAGGAAACCAAGTTGGATCGGATTTTTTATCGTTGGCGCTGCGAAAACCAAGATCCATGCGGAGCCACGTTTAAAAATAACCATGGGCGACCGGGGGAGAAGGTGTTCAAACCCGATGATCGTTTCCCTTGCCCAGAATGTGGTCTACCTTTAACCCATTTCTATGGGCGAACCAAGGAGGTGGAGTTTAACTATTGGAGTTGCCAGACCGAACGTGGTTGTCGGGTGAAGTTTCGGGATGACCATGGGGTACCGTCTCAGAAACTGGCCACGCTCATCAAATCCGATCGGATTTGCCCCGATTGCCAGAGTCCCATGGTTTTAATCAAAGGGGCGTCGGAGCGAGATAATTATTCTTTTTGGGGTTGTAAAAACCGGGAAAATTGTGGGGCCCGGTTCGTCAACGATGGTGGCGAGCTTGGCGAAAGGTTGAGTTCCACGGCCAATACCAGTTTTTTGTGCGTGGAGTGCCACCGAAGTTTGCAACTGCGTAAAGGCTTAAAAAATGGTCGTTTTTACGCCACTTGGCACTGCGTTAACCCCGATTGTCTGCAAAGATACTACGACAATCATGGCCACCCCGGGGAGCCCATGGCCAGCTCGGTCAAGACGGACTGGCGCTGCCAATTGTGTGGCGAGCCTTTGTCTCATGTGGTCAAGAAGGGCCTGAAAAGTTTTGACTTTTGGGCCTGCTCCAACAACCAATGTGGGGCTAACTATTATGACGATAAGGGGGAGCCTGGCAAGATTAAAGGGAAAATGGGCATGAGCGTGGCCACCGAGTTCAAGTGCCCCTATTGCCAGACGAAACTGCGTCGCCGGAAAGGCCGTAGCGTTAAGTCGCGTCAAGAATACGATTTTTTCTTTTGCCCCAACAAGTATTGCGAACGGGATTTCCCGGTCAAAGATGACGCGCCGGTTTTCCCGAGCGTTCCAGGTTCTCCCAAGGAAGAGCCAGTCCAGGCGGAGTCAGTCGTCCAGGAAGAATCAGTCCAGGAAGAGTCAGTCCAGGTCGAAGTGGCTCCAGTTGGGTCGAATGAGCCTGTTCAAGACGGGGATTCTGAAAAGAGCGACGTGGCGACCGCGGAAGCCAACATCGCTGTTCAAAACGGCTCAGTCTCAAACATCGACGCCACCGGCGCCTCTTGGTCAACTGATTCCGCTAACTCTGACTCAGATCAGAGTTCTGGATCAGTGGACGCGCCTTTCCGTCAAGACAATGGCGTTAACAATTTGGTTCCTGACGAGGTGGCGACCTCCTCGCCGTCGCCGGAAGCCAATGGTTCAGAGCGAGTCTCGTCCAGCTCTTTAGGCGATTTACCTCCGTCGGAAACCAATGATTCCGGGGAACTTAGCGTCGAGGAGCCTTTAGCCACGACGATCTCGACTGAGCCTTCGACCACGTAGGAGCTAGCTCTGGGGCCTCAGCCCCAGACTGGGTTGTTGGAAGGAGTTTTGGGGTTCGGACAAAGTTTTTCCCTCAAGATGATGTTCGCGCCCCAAAATCGCTTGACAGAGGAGGGTAATTGTTGTATTTAACGATTGCCAACGGGTTTGGTTTGCTCTGGGAAACGGCCTGTTTCGATTTGAGCTTTAATTTTGGCTATTTTTATAACTTTTAAGGTTAAATAACTCTTAATTTTAGCTTTGATTGGGGTTTAGTGGGTTAGGGGGTTGGGATTTTTTTGGCTAGGCTCAAGATAATTGTCCAACTGACCGCCGCGAGAGACCTCCCCCAAATCAACCTTTAAAGCGTTAACCTTGAAAGCGATAACATTATATAGAGGCGACTCTATAGAGACCAACTTAATGGTCGACCCAAAGGCGACTATTGATTTATAATCATTAGGGTTTTATCGTTGGGGTCATTTTTCGCGAGCCTACGTTCACATTGGGCTCATGGGGGGCCAAGCTATTGGGGTTTGGCCAGGCGGGGGGCTCAGGGCTGATTTCTTTTTCCTTGAGTGGAAAAGGGGATCTTGACAACTAATCCCTCTTACTTGGAAGTGGGCTTGACGCCCGCTTTATTTTTTAATTAAGGCTGAAAAAATGGCCATTGGCCCCAAAGATCGTGATAAAACCCAAAAATCGTTGGCCAAAAAAGCGGCCCCTCATAAGACGCCCGTCTTATCTGGCCAAGCCTTGGCGCGGTTATTGGAGCGGTTAAGGGTTTTGGCGCCAACGGTCGCGGAGCCATTGGGGTTGGAGCTGGTGAGCGTGGAGTCGAGTCTGGAGAATAGTCGTCGGGTGGTTCGGGTGGTTATTGACCATAGCGGCTCTGGCGCGGGTGGCTCGAAGATAACGGTCGATGAGTGCGCCGTGGTGGCGAGAAAACTGTCGGCTATTTTGGATGAGGAGGATCCAGAAGAAGGGCCGGCCTATACGTTGGAAGTGTCTTCGCCAGGTTTAAATCGGCGTCTGTTCACGGAAAACGAGTTTCGGCGATTTTCTGGGAGTTTGGCGAAAGTCACGGTGCCGGTGGGCGATAAATTGGTGGCCTATCGGGGACGCTTAGCCACGGCCGAGGGCCCCTTGCGATTGGTGACCGCGGCTGAGGAGATTACGTTTGAGGTGGGGCCAGGCTTAAAAGCCTCTTTGATTCCCGAAATTTGATGGCGACCGGAACCTCTCGGGCGGAGCGCGCGGGCGTTTTCGGTTTGGTCATATATATCCGGCCTTGTCCTTTTTGGAGATCTTGGTCGGACAGGTCTTTGGCGGAGAGCGCTAACGGTCGAGCCGAGCTAAGCTTCTGGATTCGTTAGCTAAAACGTCAGAGCCAGGGTCTTTTTAGGCCTTGTGGCGGCGTCCTTTTTCCAAACCCAATCCCTCCTCTAGCCTTTTTCGGGCTGGCGGTAGCCTTAGGGTGGTATTCATGAATCTTGACCTGAAGAGAATAGTTGATCAAATCAGCCGGGACAAGGGCATAGACAAGCAGGTATTGATCGGCACCTTGGAAGAGGCGATCCGATCCGCGGCCAAGCGCAAGTTCGGCATGAGCGATAATTTTGAAGTCGCCTATAACGAAGAAACTGGCGATATAGACATATTCCGGTACAAAGAAGTCGTTTTGGAAGTTACGGACGCCGAAACGCAGATTCGCCTGGAGGAAGCTCGCAAGCTTGATCCAGAATCCACGGTGGGCGAAGAGCTCGGGGTCAAGCTCGACGCCGCTCTTTTTGGCCGCATCGCCGCCCAGTCGGCCAAACAAGTCATTATCCAGCGTATGAAGGACGCGGAAAGAGATCTGATTTTCGATGACTTTAAGGATCGGGTCGGCGAGATCGTCAACGGCACCATCCAACGCGTCGACAAGGGCAATATTATCTTGAGTTTGGGGCGGGCGGAAGCGTTGTTGCCCGCGTCCGAGCAGATTCCCCGGGAAAACTATTTTCATCGCGGGGAGCGGATTCGGGCGCTGATCATTGACGCTAAATTGGTTAGCCGGGGGCCGCAGATTATCCTGTCGCGCACGCACCCGGATTTTTTGTCCGCTTTGTTTGAGGCGGAGGTGCCAGAGATCACCGAGGGCATCGTGAAGATCGTCTCCGTGGCTCGGGAGCCGGGTAGTCGCTCCAAGATCGCCGTCACCACCGCGGATAGCGAGATCGATCCCGTGGGGGCTTGCGTAGGGTTAAGGGGCTCGCGGGTGCAGGGCGTGGTTCAGGAGCTGAAAGGCGAGAAGATCGATATTATCCCTTACAGCCCAGACGTGGTTCATTACGTGGCCAGCGCCTTGGCTCCGGCGGGGGTTTTACGCGTGGTGGTCGACGAGGGGGCGCGCTCCTTAGAAGTGGTGGTTCCTGACGAGCAGCTGTCTTTGGCCATTGGCCGCAAGGGCCAGAACGTCCGTTTAGCTTCCCGTTTGGTGGGCTGGCGGATTGACGTTAAGAATGAAAGCAAGTACCAAAGGGCCTTGAAGGATGGCTACCAGTCGCTTCTGCGGCTACCTGGCGTGGGCGAGGGGACGGCGGATCAACTATTTGAGGCTGGCTATGGCTCGGCTCGGGATTTACTGGAAGCGCGGCCAGAGCAATTGGCTATGGTCGAGGGGATAGGGCCGGGCAAAGCTGAACAAGTTTGGGAGGCGGCTCGGGTTTACGTGGAAAACCTGGCTCGGGAAGACGCCGAGGAAGCGGCTCGGGAGGCTATGGCCCGGGATTTTTTCACTCAGAAGGCGGATCGGGACACGGTGGTGGTAGACGATCCTGAGGATCATGGCTGAGCCAATTAGGACTTGCCTGGGCTGTCGCCAAAAACGTCCGTGGGGCGAATTACGGCGATTGGCTTTGGTCGGGGAGCTTTTGGTGGGGTTTGACGAGGAACGGGTTAGGCCTGGGCGGGGGGCCTGGGTCTGCCGGGACAATCCTGACTGTCTGGCCAAAGCCCAGCGGCCGGGACAATTGGCCAGGGCTTTTCGACTTAAGGACAGGTCGGCGCGCTTGATGACTGGATAATCAAGAGCCTTATTAATAAGGAAACGGGTGTCGCAAGGTATGGGTAAAAAACGGATTCATGAGCTGGCCAAGGAGCTGGCCATGACCAGCAATGAGCTTCTCCAACGTATGGCGGACATGAAAATTTTGCCCGGGGCCAAATTGGGGCCTTCCCATAGCGTCGAGGAGAGCGTGGCCGAAGAGATCCGCCGTCGCTTGGGCGCGCCCGCGGGCGGTGGTGGTTCATTGGTGGTTAGGCGCCGTAAGAAGCCCGATCAACCTTCGGTGGAGGCCAAGGACGAAGTGGAAGTTGATGTTGAGGCGGAAGGTGGCGGTTACGACGAACTCCAAGAACAGGATCAAGATCGAGATCTTGAGCTTGGCGAGTCTGGCGAGTTTAGTCCGGGAGAACAGGAGACCAGCGGCGTCGGCGCCGAAGGTGGGGGCGCGGCCAGTGGCGAGAAGCGCCAGACGCCGGTGCGTATCGGGCCGCGTCATTTTGAGAAGGCCACCATCGTGGGGGTGGCTAAACCCGCTCGACCTAACCCGCCCGCTGGAAAAACGCCCGCCCCGGATTTTTTAAAGTTGTCGCCCCAGTCCGTCGTCGCGTCTGAGGAGCGACCCAAGGGAACTGGTTCCGCGGCCTCGGCCGCGGAGGCTATAACCGAAGAACAGAGGGATTCTGGCCAGCTGGCCGGCTCTGAGCCCGTCGTGAGCGCGGCTTCGGAGCGAGCCGACTCAGTTCGCGCCGATATAGTTCGCGCCGATATAGTTCGCGATAGATCAGGTCAAAGCGATCGGTCAGGTCAAAGCGATCGGTCAGGCCAAAGCGCTAGGTCAGGTCAAAGCGATCGGTCAGGTCAAAGCGATCGGTCGGGTCAAAGCGAGAGGTCAGGGCAAAAGAAGTCGAGCGCGGCTCAAGCTAGCTCCGCCCGTGACCAAGGCGCCTCCTCGTCCGCGCCCAAGTCGGGTCTTAAAGCCGAGCCCCGGGCTGGGTCTGGTTACGCGGCTGGCCAAGCGGAACTAAAAGTGTCTGAGGGCGCTGACCGATCCGAGCGTAAAGCCGATGAGGCCCGTTCGGGCGACGCGTCCAGAAAAGAACGGGATCGTGACCGACGTCCAGGCGCGGAGAAAGCTCCGCCCCGCAAAGTCACCCGAGAGCTGACCCCGGCGCCTGGGGCGCCGGCCCAGGCTAAGGGTCGTTTTGAGCCCGCCCGGGTGGTGGGGGTTAAACCGAACTGGCGGGAAGGGCCGCGACCTGACTCGCCGGCCGCTCGCTCGCGAACCGTTTCCGTGGGTGGGACGCCAGAAGGCGATGAGGCCAATCGCCGGGGTTCTCGGCCTAGTGGGCCGCCCCGTCCTGGTGGGCCACCTCGAACTGGCGGGGCCAGACCTGGGGGCGGCGGGCCGTCACGCCCAGGTGGGCCGCCTCGTCCTGGTGGGCCGCCGCGACCGGGCGTTCGGGCGGAAGGAGCCGCGCCGCCGCCTTCGGATCATGAGCGGAAGAAAGACCGGGGCAAGAAGAAGAGCGGGGATCACGACCGCTCGGGCGAGGATTTTTCCGCGCGCAAACGCCGGGAAGTGGTGGAGCGCTCGGTTCTGTATCCCGACGGGGCCCCTGAGCGCTCGCGGGGTCGAAAATCCAAGCAGGCCAAGAAAGTTCAAGCCAAGACTGAGATCACGGTTCCGAAGGCCATCAAGCGCCGGATCAAGGTTGACGAGGCCATCACGGTCTCCGAGCTGGCTCATCGCTTGTCTTTGAAGGCTGGGGACATTATCAAAAAGCTGATGACCATGGGGGTCATGGCTGGCCTGAACCAGTCGTTGGATTTTGACACGGCCACCTTGGTGGCCGCTGAGTTTGATTACGAGGTGGAGAAGTCGGCCTTTGACGAGGGCGATTATCTGCCGCTGCCGGATCTGGCCGATAAGTACGCCTTAGGCTCTCGTTCCCCAGTGGTGACCATCATGGGGCACGTGGATCACGGGAAAACTTCTCTTTTGGATTACATTCGCAAGACGAAGATCCAAGAGGGCGAGGCTGGGGGCATTACCCAGCACATTGGCGCCTACCACGTTAAAGTCGGGGAAAGGTACATCACTTTCCTGGACACCCCCGGCCATGAGGCTTTCACCTCCATGCGCTCGCGGGGGGCTCAGGTCACCGACATTGTTATCCTTATCGTGGCCGCTGACGATGGGGTCATGCCGCAAACCCGCGAGGCTTGCGATCACGCTAAAGCGGCTAAGGTGCCCATCATCGTCGCCGTCAACAAGGTCGATAAACCTGGGGCCAATCCTTTGCGGATCCGTCAGCAGATGACGGAACTGGGGCTCCTCGCCGGGGATCTGGGCGGGGAGACGGTTTTTGTGGACATCTCGGCCAAATCTGGTCAAGGCGTGGACGAGCTGTTGGACATGATTTTGCTCCAGTCCGACATTTTGTCCTTGAAAGCCCGGGTGGAAGGCCCGGCCAAGGGCCGGATCATTGAGGCCAGGCTAGACAAAGGTCGAGGAGCCATGGCCACGCTTTTGGTGGGGGAAGGGGTTCTGCGCCAGGGGGATCCTTACGTCTGTGGGGCTTTCCATGGCAAAATCAGGGCTCTTTACAATGATCAGGGCCAGAAAGTCGAAGAGGCCGGCCCTTCGATTCCCGTGGAGATTCAAGGTATCTCTGGCGTGCCGCAAGCTGGGGATGAGTTCATCGTCATGGAGGACGAAAAACAAGCCCGTCAGGTTAGCCAGCATCGTCAGATGAAACTGCGCGAGTCCGAGCTGGTTCAAACCTCCAAGCTGACCCTGGAAAACCTCTTTGACCACATCAAGGCTGGCGCGGTTAAGGGCTTAAACCTGATCATCAAGGCCGACGTGCAAGGCTCCTTGGAAGCCATTTTGGACGCGGTCGGCAAACTTTCCACCGCGGAGATCAAGATCACGGTTTTACACCAGTCCACCGGTGGGGTCTCGGAAACGGATATCATGTTGGCCTCGGCCTCCAAGGCTTTGATCATCTGCTTTGGGGTTCGTCCCACCGCCCAGCTCCAGGAGTTGGCCGAACGGGAACGCGTTCAGGTTCGGCATTACAACGTCATCTACAAGCTGCTAGAGGATATCAAGGAGGCCATGGCTGGTCTTCTGGATCCAGTCAAGAGCGAGAAGATCTTAGGTCAAGCCGACGTGCGAGCCATCTTCATGATCTCCAAAGTCGGGCAAGTGGCCGGCTCTTATGTCTCCGATGGCCGGATCCAACGGGGAGCTAGGGCGCGCTTGTGGCGCGAGGGCAAATGCGTCCATGAGGGGCGGATCGGGTCTTTAAAACGGGAAAAAGCCGACGTTCGGGAAGTGACCAGTGGTCACGAATGTGGGATTTGTTTTGACAACTTCTCGGACGTTTTGGTGGGCGACCGCATTGAGGCCTACCAGATCGAGGAGACGGCGGCCACGGTGGATCTGATTAACGAGGCGGTGGAGCGGGCCGAGCAAGCCCGCCAAGAAAGCTCTCGGTAAACGGAGCGCGGCGAGAGGTAGGGGGCCATGTCCAAACAATCTGGGGCGGAGCGGTCTGGCGATGGCCAGTCGGGAGAGGTCTCGTGTTGGTTGGGGTCTTAGAGGTGACCCTAGGCCTTGAGGGTAACCATAGCCTTAAGGCCAAACGGCGCGTGGTCTCCAGCTTATTGGGCCGGGTTAAGTCTCGCTTTAATGTCTCGGCCTCGGAAGTGGGCGCCCAAGATTGTCATGGCCAGGCCGTGGTGGGTTTTACGGTTTGTGGTTCCCAGGCTCGGATCCTTAATAGCGTCCTGGCCCATCTGTTGAATTTTATTGAAGATAACGCCGAGGCTCAGGTGGTGGACAGTTTTATGGACTGCGCCAGGTGGGACGATTCGGGGGATTGGGGCGACAATGAGCCAGCGGCGCCTGGACAAAATTAACCGACAGTTGCTGGCCCAGGTGTCAGAGTTATTACTTTTTCGAAGTTCTGACCCACGCTTAAAATGGGTCAACGTCACGCGAGCCTCGGTTAGCGGGGACACGCGAAGGGCTAAGATTTACTACAGCGTTTTGGGCGATGGGGCGGCCAGGGAAGCGGCTGGGCTCGCTTTAAAAAAAGCCGCCGGGTTTGTGCGCTCGCGTTTGGCCGAAAGTTTGGGGTTACGGGTGACCCCGGAAATTGACTTCGCCTTTGACCCCAATTATGAGTACGCCCAACGTTTAGGCCATGTTTTGGCGGATCTAAAACCGGGACAAACGCCGGATCCAGCGCTGGCTTCTAGCTCCGCGACGATTGACCGGCCAGCTAGCGACCCTTTAGTTAGCGACCGGCCAGCTCTTAACCATGTGGCGAGCGACCAGTCAGCTAGCGCCCAGTCAGCCAGCTCCGGCCAATCGGACGCCTTAAGCGACCCTGACCTTTTTCCCGACGCCCGAAATAATCTTGAGGGTCGGCCATGAGCTTGGCCTATGACCGAGTTGAGCCGCCTTTAGCGGCTCTTTCGGCCTTGACTGAGGCTAAGCGCGTCCTCATCATGGGCCATGAAAATCCCGATGGCGATAGTTTAGGCTCTTCGATGGCGTTGGCTCGGGCTTTGAGTCAGCTGGGCAAAGACGTGACCGTGGGTTATCAGGGGCGGCTTTACCACCATTTACTTTTTTTGTTAGAGGACGCGCCCGCTCCCGTGGCTTTGACCCGACCAGAGGATTTAGTTAATTACCCTCTTTTGGTCTTAGTCGATTGCCCCCACCCCAATCGAGTTTGGCCGGGGTTTGAGGATTTAAGCCTTCTCCCGCCTTGGCTGATCATTGATCATCATCCCACCCAGCCGCCCCAGGTCGGGCCGTTGGCCGTTTTCCATCACCCAGGGGCTTCGTCGACTGGGGAGCTGGCGTTCCAGGTGATCGAGAAGTTAGGGGTCATTTGGGAACGGAATTTGGCGGAAGCTCTCCTAGCGGCCATCATGTCGGACACGGGTTTTTTTTCCCAGTCCAACGTCACCGCGGAGAGTTTTCGACAAGCCAGCGTCTTAGTCGCCGCTGGGGCCCGGTGCGATTTTGTGGTTAACCGGATCAAGCGCAACTGGACTGGGCCCCGGGTGAAACTTTTGCGTTTGGCCTTGGCCACTTTAGAAGTGACCTTGAGCGGTCATCTGGCGAGCATGTTGTTAAGTCAGGCCATGCTCGAGGAGGCGGGGGCCACTTTAGATGACATGGAGGGGTTTGTGGAGTATCCCCGTTCCATGGCCGGAACCGAGGTGGCCGCCTTGTTTCGGGTGGATGGGCATGGTCACACGCGGGTTAGTCTGCGTAGTTCCCTAAATTTTAGCGTCCGGGAGATCGCCGAATATTTTGGCGGCGGCGGGCATCATCAAGCCGCGGCCTATACGGATCTGACTAGGGAACCGGCGGAGGCGCGGGAACGATTTATGGCCCGAGCGAAGCGTTTTTTGAGTCCCAGATGAGTTTATGGGAGTTGTCGGGGTTATTGTTGGTGGATAAACCAAGTGGCCCCACTAGTTTTGATTTGGCCCGGAACGTTAGGCGAGTTAGTGGCCAAAAAAGCGTGGGCCACATCGGCACGTTGGATCCCTTAGCCACGGGGTTAATGGGGATCTTGTTGGGGCCCGCCACCCGCTTGGCTCCATATTTATCGGGTTTATCCAAGACTTATTGGGCTCGGGTCGTTTTGGGGTTAACCACCACGACCGATGACGTGACCGGGGCGACTCTGGCCCATTGGTCAGGGCTTTTACCCACCAAAGAGAACGTGGCCGAGGTCTTAAGCTCTTTTTTGGGCGCGCGCCCGCAAAAACCACCGGCTTTTTCGGCCATTAAGCGGGGTGGCCAGGTGGCTTATAAAGCCGCCCGGGCCGGTCAGCCTTTGGATTTGGCCCCGCGATTAGTGACGGCTTTGGATTTAAGTCTATTAGCCTGGGAACCGCCGGAAGCGGTTTTACGCTTGACGGTTAGCTCAGGCTATTATGTTCGCTCCTTGGCCCGGGATTGGGGCCAGGCCTTGGGATTGGGTGGGGGAGCTTTAAAGGAGCTCCGGCGGGAGCGGATTGGCCCGTTTGTTTTGACCAAGGCGATGGCTCTTCCCACCGAGCGCGAGGAACTTAGCCACAGGTTAATCTCGCCGCGACAGGCGTTGCCGTTTTTAACAGAAGTTTTGGTGACGGAGTCGGAAGCCCAAAAATTGACGCGAGGCCAGGTGATCCGCTCGACGTTGTGGAACGCGGGCCAAGCCGCTCATCGAAGAGCCAGGAGCCTCGGCTCCCAGGAAGTGGCTGACCGGGAGTTAGACCCCCTTGACCGAGCTGGCCTGAGCTTAGGCGGCCCGGACTTAGGCGATCTGAGCGTAGACGATCTGAGCGTAGGCGAGCTAAATATAGACGGTCAGGACTTAGACGGCCAGGATTTAGACCGGCTAGCCCTGGCCGCCAAGAAGGCCAACGTCGCCGAGCCTAGCGTCCTTGAGCGTCATGGCCTCGCCCCTCATAATGGCCTCGCCGTTAAAATAGTGGATCCCCAGGGCCAATTGTTGGGTCTGGGGCAATGGGAGCCTCGCCAGGGGCGGGGACAGCCCTCTGGGCCTTTCTTGCGGCCCTTAAGGGTTTTTAGATCGCCGAAAGCGATCGGATAAGAAGCTGGCTAGGGTTAAAGTTTGGCCAGTTAAAGCCAATTTGGCAAGGAGCGGAATATGTCCATTACCCCCGAGAAAACGGCCGAGCTTTTGGTCGCTTATCGACAACACGACACGGACACTGGTAGCCCTGAGGTTCAGGTGGCTCTTCTGTCGGAACGCATCGCCAACCTCACCGAGCATTTTAAGACTCATCACAAAGATCACGCCTCTCGTCGTGGCCTTCTGAAACTGGTGGGTCAGAGAAGAAGGCTCTTGGCCTATTTGCGGAAAATCAATGTCACGCGTTATCGCGAGCTCATTGGCCGATTGGGGTTAAGGAAGTAGAGTTTTGGTTCCTGGCCCCCCGGGCCATCTTGGGCGAGGGGGGCCGGGTATTTCCAAGTTGGCCCTGGATCATTGGGGCTTTTGACGAGGGGCTTTTTTATCAAGGGGTGGTCATTGGAGGCGGCTCCTTGAAGTAGGTTTGGGCAAGGAGAATTTGATGAAAGTTGAAACCAAGTTTGGCGATTCCAAGGTCATCATCGAGACCGGGCGCCTGGCTAAGCAGGCTTCTGGCGCGGTGGTGGTCACCATGGGGGAGACCGTGATCTTGGCCACCGCTCAGGCTTCCCAGGAAAGAAGGGAAGGGATTGATTTTTTGCCACTGACGGTGGATTACCAGGAACGCTTTTATTCCGTGGGTCGCATTCCAGGCAATTTCTTTCGTAGGGAAGTTGGGCGCCCCTCGGAAAAAGAGACCTTAACCTCCCGTTTTATCGACCGGCCTTGTCGGCCCCTCATCGCCAAGAATTGGTCTTATGAGACTCAGGTCATCGCCCAAGCCTTGTCAGTGGATGACAAATACGATCCCGACCTTTTGGCTATGTTAGGCGCGTCCGCCGCTTTAACGTTGTCGGATATCCCTTTTAATGGCCCCATCGCCGGCGTTCGGGTGGCTCGGTTGGAGGGAAAATTGGTCGTGGCCCCCACCCAAGCCCAGTTGGAGTTGGCGGATCTGGTTCTCATCATCGCCGCGTCCGAAGACGCGGTGGTCATGGTCGAAGGTGGGGCCAAGGAAGCCAAAGAAGCCGATATTTTGGAAGCGATCTTTTTAGGCCAGAAAGCCGTGGCTCCCCTTTTGGAGATCCAAAGAAAACTGGCCCAGGAAAGCGGCAAAATCAAACGGCCGATTCCTGAGGTTAATCGCGACGACGCTCTCATCGCTAAAGTGAAGGCCGATTACCACGCGGCCATGCTGGAGGCTCTGACCACCAAAGAAAAGCAGGCCCGGCAGCGTCATGTCCATGAATTGGGCGTTCGGGTTAAAACCGAACTTTTGGAAACCCATCCCGAGAGCGACTTGGATCTGGCCGTGGCCGTCCATGAGTTGGAAGGCGATATTTTGCGGGGCTTGATCCTGGAAAAAGGCCAGCGCATCGATGGGCGGGAGCTAACCGAGATTAGGCCCATTCAGTGCGAGGTGGGTTATTTGCCCCGGGCCCATGGCTCGGCTATTTTCACCCGGGGAGAAACCCAAAGTCTTGGCGTGGCCACCCTGGGCACTAGCTATGATGACCAGCGTTTGGACACGGTCATTGGCGACTCTTCCAAAGCCTTTATGCTACATTACAATTTTCCGCCATATTGCACCGGTGAGGTTAAGCGTTTAGGGGCTCCTGGGCGCCGCGAGATTGGGCATGGGGCCTTGGCCGAAAGAGCTTTAAGAGCCGTTTTGCCGCCGCATGAGTCTTTTCCTTACACGATCCGGGTGGTCTCGGAGGTTTTGGAGTCCAATGGCTCTTCCTCCATGGCCACGGTTTGCTCTGGCTCCTTGGCCTTGATGGACGCTGGGGTGCCCATCAAAGCCCCGGTGGCTGGGGTGGCCATGGGGTTGGTGGTGGAAGGCGACCAAGTGGTCATCCTCACCGATATTTTAGGCGATGAGGATCATTTGGGGGACATGGATTTTAAAGTGGCCGGCACCAAGGAAGGTATCACCGCGGTTCAGATGGACATCAAGATCAGCGGCGTGACCCGGGAAATAATGACCAAAGCCTTGGCCCAGGCCAAGGAAGGTCGTTTGAAAGTGCTCCAGGCCATGGCTAAGACGCTGAAGACCTCGCGGACGGAGGTTTCGCCATACGCGCCGAAGACCACGATAATTGAGATCAACCCCGAAAAGATTAAAGACGTCATTGGCCCAGGCGGGAAGGTCATAAAGGCCATCCAGGCGGAAACGGACACGCGCCTGGAGGTGGAGGACAGTGGCAAGGTGACCATCTACGCCCCAACCCAGGAAAAAGCCCAGGCCGCCGTGGACGCGGTTAGACGTCACACCCTGTCCCCAGAAGTGGATAAAGTTTACTCGGGCCGGGTGGTTAAGGTGGTGGATTTTGGGGCGTTTGTGGAGATTCTCCCGGGCACCGACGGGTTGGTGCACATCTCGCAACTGTCCACCGAGCGGGTGCAACGCGTCTCGGACGTGGTGAAAGAAGGGGACGTGTTTGACGTGAAAGTGCTGGGGATTGATAAGGCCGGTAAGATCCGTCTATCGCGCCGAGCTTTGTTGGAAGAAAACGGTCGTTAAACCGACTAGCTTAACCGACTATCTGATCCAGATTAGTCGGCGTTGGCCCAATATTTGGGTCTGGCGTCGCCCGGTGGCTGGGCTTCGTCCAGACCTGAATTATTATGGCCAATATTTTTTAGGCCAGATGGACTAATTGGGGCGGCTGGCTCGCTTTGGTTTTTAAATTGTCTGGCTTAATGACTAGTGGTTGGCCGCGAAACTTGACCCTTTTAGTCGCGGTGACATTGACTTTTTAAGCTGGTTAAACTATATTTTTGGCGTGACTGACCTTATTAGCGTGACTGGCGGGCGGGTTGTTTAAAAAAAAGGCCTGATTAGGCGAATTAAATTTTAAAATGGTAATAAAAACAACTAGTTGTCTAGCAATCTAGTTCCCGCGCCAAACCAATAGTTCCAGGCGACTCCCATGGCTTTAGTCGAGGGACAAGGCCTCTAGCCAAGTCCAATGGCTCTAGCTAGCTCAAAAGACCAAAAGCGTGTTTTTAAAAAATAGCCGTTTTTTCTGAACAGAAATTTTAGCCGCTTCCCCTGGCTGGTTCACCAATGGGGGGCTTAAAACTGGGATCATTATAAATATCCAACCTATTCCATTGGGCTATCTTGCCCCGATGTGGCTCAATTGGTAGAATTCCAGAGTTGTTTGTATAATTAGGGGAAAGTGGGGCCAATTTCGGTCGTCCGAGTTTTCCGATAAGTAAATTTAGCCAGCCGCTAGGGTTAGTTTTCCCCTGGCTAGCGTCCAATGGCGACTAAAGACCTTGGCCATTAATAATCATCTCAAGGCCCTTGGCCTATCTCGCGCCGACGTAGCTCAATTGGTAGAGCTCCTGATTTGTAATCAGGAGGTTGCGGGTTCAAGTCCTGTCGTCGGCTCCATTAAATCAATCGCTTTTGTCTAATCCAAGCTTTTAATTAATCCCGAGTTAGCGTTAAATTTTTTTCATAGACGCGCGAAATTGGCCTATCCGATCTTTAACAGCCGGCCCTGGCAGGCCATCTAGTTTTGCCTAAAAAGGTTAATTATAATAAAATTAGATTCTTTTTGGTGGGCCAAAAAAGCTATAAATCAGCTCTCTGTCCCCGGAAACCCTGATTCTACCGTCAAAAAGTGCTCTTGTAG
>JAISYP010000155.1 GCA_031269825.1 Deltaproteobacteria bacterium | reverse complement strand
GCTATACCTAACTAAATACGTGAATTTAATATTTTTCTATGAGTATCTAAACATTTTTCTGTTTCAGAGAGTATTTTTTAGTTCGTACTCCGTCAATTGGATAAATCTCGCTAAAACCAGCGCGAATCTCGATTATATTTGACGCCTTCAAGAAAACCCTAGTTTAAGGGAAGTCGTCAAGTAAAAGAGTATTAATTTTAACAACTTATCAATTAGGATTCTTGAATTTTGGACTTTTCGCCAGACCATCAGCTCTAAATGTTTCAGTCCAATACCTCTCTAAATCCTTCTTCATGGAGGAGTTATCTCTGTCCGGGTTAAAAGGTCAGTCCATTACAGGAGCGCTGTTAGCGGTGTTGACTGGGGCGCGGGTAATCATGGTCGCCTCGGCCCGCTCACTAGACTTATATTATAATGGAAATACACGACTAGGCGTGGGTTAATAAAAAAATTAGATAATTGATATAATTATTTTTGATTTTCGCCTGAAACGACCGTTGTTCCGTCATAGGTCAGGGGAGTGGGAAGGTTTCCGCGTGGTAATCAGCGTCTCCATCCAATCTACTTGGCTAAGGCCGCGGAATATGGCGAAGAATAATTTTTAAACTGACTTGATCGAGAGTTATCCAGAGCGAAAGTTAGACGCCCAGACGTCTTTGGATAAGGAATCGTCGATGGGGCGGCGTCCAATTGGACTTTTTTGGAATCAAAAACTCAAACTTAAACACTTGATTTTTATCATTTAAAATAATATATAGTCCAAAATAAGTTTTTTAGGCTATAATAGGTTAGTATTGGCCGGATAGAATAAAATCAGGCCAGAGAATTGGCGGGTCGGTCAGTTGGCCTGGTTAAACTTTGGCCGTGTCCCCCCAATTGACGGCTACGGAAAATTCCCCTATCCTTGGAATTGGCCCCCTTTTAGCGTGGGTTTTCCGGTTTAAATCCCTGGGAACTAGCCAAAGAAGCGAATCCTTTGGTTAATCCTTATATTTTTGTTAAAATAAGCTCCGTGGGCCTATAAAATGACCCACGCGCTCTATGAGTCTGGTCTGGGAGTCTGGTCTGGGAGCCTGGACAGGCGAGACCAGTTGGCTGGACACGCTGGTTGGAAATTTTAGTGGCGGCCTTAGCTAAGGCTAGTTGGCCCCACCTTTGGAGTTTTTGATGGAAGCCTTTAAAACTCAATCCCTTTTGGCCGCTTTTTTGGATCGGCCCAACGTGGACACGGATTTGATTATTCCCAAACAGTTCCTCATCCGTATTGAGCGGACAGGCTACGGTCGATTCCTTTTTAATGATCTGCGTTTCTTGGCTAATGGCCAGGAAAACCCGGATTTTATTTTGAACGCGCCGCGTTACCAGGGGGCGGGGCTGTTGGTCAGTCGGGAGAATTTCGGCTGCGGCTCCAGTCGGGAACACGCGGTCTGGGCTTTGAAGGATTACGGTTTCCAGGTCGTTATCGCCCCTAGTTTCGGGGACATCTTCCGAAACAACAGCTTAAAAGAGGGCTTGTTGTTGATTGAGCGGGACACGGCCGAGATTTCCGATCTGATCGAGCGGATTGAGCGCTCCCCGGGGTACCAGGTGACCGTGGATTTGGCCAACCAGTCCTTGGCGGGCTCGGATTGCTGGGTTAGTCATTTCTCTATTGATCTCTTCGTTAAAGAAAGGCTTTTGGCCGGGGGCGACGAGATCGCTTTGATCCTCCAGTCCGAGGATAAGATCGCCGCCTACGAAAAAGCCCATCAACGGCCTTGGGAGGCGGTTCTACCTGGCGTCCAATGAAAGCCACAATAATAGCTAGGCTAGGCTAAACTAGGCTCGCGTTTCTTTTCCAAGTTCGATCCTAGGCTGTTTAAGTTTTTTCAGGCTAAGCCAGTTCCATATCGAGGTAGGGCCATTTTTTAGATCTGAAGATCGCGCGCTAAGCCAGCTCTAGATCCAACGCCATAATCAGCTTTTGACCTACATTTTATTGATGGAGCTAGCCGTAAAGACGGCGGCGAGTTTTGTTTTTGGCCTTAAAATTTTAACCCGGGCGCCTGGCCAATTGGCGCGCGGCCTCGGTGGGATCCGCGGCCTGGGCTAGGCCAGAAATGACGGCCAATCCATCAAATCCCCATGACCAGGCCAAAGCGGCGTTGTCGATGGAGACCCCGCCAATGCCAATCAGCGGTATGGGAGCTTTAGGTTTGGCGCGGCTAATTTTTTGAATTTCCAGGATAGTCTCGGGTTTTATGACTGGGGAAGAGGGTTTGCTGGGGCTAGGAAACAAGGCTCCCACCCCCAAATAGTCGGCTCCTTGGTCTAGGGCTTTTTGGGCTTGTTGGGCGGTTTTGGCCGTGGCTCCCAAAATACGGGGGCGAGGCCAGTAACGACGCGCCACTTCTAAAGGTAAATCGTCTTGACCTAAGTGGAGACCATCGGCTCCAGTGGCCAGGGCGATGTCTAAGCGATCATTGACAATAAAAAGCTTGTCCTTTTGACGGCAGAAGAGAGCTAGCTCCAGGGCTAAGTGATAAAAATCCCCGGCTAAGAGGTCTTTTTCCCGGAGTTGGAGGGCGGTTACCCCGCCCTTAAACGCCAGATCGGCTAATTCCAGGATAGTTCTGGGCTTGGCTTGGGTTTGGCCAATAACCAAGGTCAGACGCGACCGCTCCAATAGCTGGCTGGGGCTGTTCATGTCACTTGACCGGCTGGTCGGCGCGCCAAGCGTAATATTGGTGAAAATGGTTTAAAGGCCCTGGCCCGTGACCTAAGGGTGGGGCGGACAAAAACGCCTGGGCCACGTAGTCTTTGGCTCTTTTGATGGCCTCGGGCAAAGGGAGATCTTGAGCTAAGCCAGCGGCGATGGCCGAAGACAACGTGCACCCTGTGCCGTGGGTGGAGCGGGTTTCTATTCTGGGCCCAGAGAAGAGGGTAGGCTCGCCCTCGGAATTAAATAGATAGTCGTCCGCGGTGGGGCCTAGGCCATGGCCACCCTTGATGAGGATATTTTTGGGGCCTTTGGCCAGAAGCGCTTGGGCGGCGGTTTTAAGAAGGTCTGGAGCCTTTGAGGTTACCGCGGTTAAAGCCACGCCAGTCAAAGCTTCCGTTTCCGGGATATTAGGGGTGATCAAGGTGGCCAAAGGGAACAGTTTTACCACCGCCGCCATGTCCTCTTCTGACAAAAAGACGTGACCACTGGCGCTCACCAAAACGGGATCGAGAACCACTGGGACGCCTTGGCCGTTGACCCTTAAAAACTTTTCAATCGACTGGGCGTTGGCGGCGGAGCCAATTAAACCGATTTTAATGGCTTTAGGCTTTATATCCGCCCATAAAGCCTCCAACTGGGCGGTGACTAGGGCGGGGGACAGGTTTTCCACCATGGTGACCGCCAGGGTGTTTTGGGCGGTGACGGCGCTGATGACGGTCAAGCCATAGACCCCAAGGCTCGCGAAGGTTTTTAGATCCGCTTGGATACCAGCTCCACCGGAAGAATCGGAAGAGGCGATGGTTAAGGCGGTGGCCAAAGGATAGGTGGCGATCACGTTTTCTCCTGGTTATTAACCAAAGGTCAATGGCGGCGCGAAAACGCGCTTGGCGGAAATTATCGGCTAAGAAACCCTACAAATAAGCCCTACAAATAAAAGCCCTACATAATAAACCTTTCAAAATAAGCCCTACAAAATTAAGCCTTACAATCCCTACAAAATAATCCCTACAAAAAAGCCCTACAAAATTATGTCATAGAAATATGAGAGTCACAAAATTAAGCGCGTAAAAAACTTAAAACAAATGTCTTCTAGGGTTTCTTCTATGGCGTCTTCTAGGGCTACCCGGGGGGAAGCCCCCTGGTATCCCCTGGCGTATGGATCCTAAGTTAGTTTAATTATCTGTCTTGGTCAAGCTTGGTCTAGGCTTTTTTTCTAGTTTGAGGCGCGTCGATGGACTGGTTAATTCGATCATTATTTCACTAGTTGATGTATTGTTACACGCTAACGCTGTGTTACGCTTTTAAAAGTTCATAAATAACTATGATAATTTTATAATTTGGAAATAGTTACCACGTTTGAGGCGTTAGTTAAATAAATTGACAGACTGGCTAGGGTGTGTCATATTTATGAGCTTAAGTATGGGGGTTGGCGCGTCGGTCGCCACAGCTAGCCCCACCATGGTCAGGACTTTTCACCCTCAGGCGCGCGTCGTCTGAAATATCTTTCGATCATTCAATTCTAGGATACGGCTTGGCGTTTTAGGAGGTTTGAGCATGAGTAAGAATTTGCCCCGTGGGCAATACGACGCGTCCCAGCCTGAGGCCCCGATCGCCCAGGTTCGGGAGATCCTGTTTGGGGCCCAGCTCAAGGACATGGAAATGCGATTTCGGCGGCAGGAAGAAAAACTGCTCAGGGAGATCGCCGAGGTTAAGGAGTCTTTGCGCGGGCGCCTTGATTCCCTGGAAAACTTCATGAAGAGTGAGGTTTCCGCTCTCCTTAATCGGATCCGGGAAGAACACGAGGATCGGGAGCAGGCCTTAAAGACCGAGCAGACCCAGCGTCAAGAAGAGCTACAGGCCTCGGTTAGGGAACGTAACGAATTGTTGAGCCAGGCTAAAAGGGAACTCAGCGAGAATATCGCCCAGGAAAAGCGCGATCGAACCGAGTCTTTGGCGAAACTGACTTCGGATTTGATTCAGGCCGTGGACAACTCCGACCGTCGATTGGCTAAACTGACCAACTCTTTGGATTTAACCGAGCGGACGCTACGGGAGCTGTTGATGACCGAAAGCTCCAGCCTGTCCGACAAGATCGACGAGAAATACAATGAGGCCATGTCGGTTATCGAAAAGACGGCCGCCCAGATCCGTTCCGACATGGTTTACCGCACGGCTCTATCCACCATGTTTACCGAAGTGGTGGGCAGCTTAGCCAAACCGTGGAATTTGGACATCTCGCCCGTGGACGATCAAACCTTGGTGTTTGTGGATGATCAGTCCGAAGGTCAAGGACAAGAAGGCGATGGGGATCGCCAGAACAACTATGAGGATCCCAACCAAGGCCAGAACCAATATTAACCTCAGGTGGCCGGTTTTTCGGGCCTGGCCTATTTCTAGCTTTTTAGTTCCTTAAGCGCCGGGCGTCTGTTATTAGGCGCCCTATCGGCCTTAGAGAGGAAAATGGGTTTTTTTTCGCGATTTTTGGCCAAAAGCCCCAAGAGATCGAAAGACCAGGTCGTTGATCCGCCCTCGGAGCCGATCGCTGATCCGGTGGATCCTAAGGTTTTAGGCCAGGCCCAGGATCTAGATTCCGAGCCTGAACCCCCGTTGGAGCCTAATTCGGAACCGAGTGGGTCGACGCGGGAACTAGAGCCAGGGACGGGTTTTGGCCAAAAGCCAGAGATGGCGGGTTCGGATGGCCAGTCTTTAGCCGTGGCGAGCCCGTCTAGCCAGATCGCGTCTATGGAGAATTATTCTAGCGCGAATTCCTCTAGCGAGAACTCTACTAGCGATAGCGTCTTTGACCAGGTTTTAGTCGAGGATAAGTTATTAAAACTAGTTGATGATTTAGTCGTCGAGTCCGACCAGGGGCTAAAGGAAGAAGCCGAGGGTGAGCTAAAGGCGGATTCTGAGCTTGAGCTTTCGGGGCTGTTCGAGGCTGGGCCTAAGCCCGAGGTCAAGCTAGAGCCTGAGCTAGAGCCAGAACTAGTTTCCCAAGCCGTCGCTTTAGAGGAGAATGAGGAGTTTCGATCCATTGATGAGGCGGCCAAGGACAAACGTCAACAACAGATTTTAGAGAAGGCTGGGATATTGGATGAGCCTACCCAGATCGATTTGGATTCCCAGCGGATGGAAGAAAAGCTGTTGGGCGATTTGGAGGCTTTTTTTCAGGAACAACAGTCCGCCATGGACTTCGCTGAGCGGGATTCAGGCGAGTTTTCCGATGTTTCTCGTTCTAGCCCCCCTCGGGTGACCGAAGATTTTAGCGACTGGGAAAGCGATTTGTCGGAACGCGGGGAAGAGGAGCTAGCGGATCACCCTGAGCAATGGCCGCCGTCGCCGGAATCGGACAGCGAAATGGGCCAGGTGCGGCAATTGGTGCTCGGCCGGGAGTTGGCCCAGTTATCCTATTTAACCCGGATTTTGTTGAGGCCATCGCTACGGGCCGAGTTCGTCAGCCGGGTCATCACCGAGGCTCTTTTATTACGCACCCGGCGCGACGAGAAATTGAACACGGTTCTGGCCCCCACGGTGGAGAAGATCGTCACCGCCTCGGTTAGGCGGGATCCAGAGACCTTGGCTAGTCAAATCTTCCCAGCCATTGGTCCGGCCATCCGGCGCTCAATTTCGGAGACTTTTGTTTCCAAACTTCAAGATTTCAACAGCGCCTTGGAAAAAAGTTTTTCCTTAAGGGGGCTAAAGTGGCGTTTGGAAGCCATGCGGGTTCACAAGCCATTTAGCGAGATAGTTCTTTTACACACTCTTTTGTATCACGTGGAGGAAATCTACCTGATTCACGCTTCCACGGGTTTGGTTTTGGATCACTTGATCTCCGAGGAAGGTGGGGAAGGTCGGGACGCGGACATGGTGGCGGGCATGTTCACGGCCATCCAGGATTTTATTCGCGACAGTTTTAGCGCGGCTAAACACGAGGCCTTGGACACGCTCCGGTTTGGGGAGCGGGTTATTTTTCTTCGACGCACGGCCCAGGTGTATTTGGCCTGTGTCGTTCGGGGCAATCCGCCAGAATCTTTGAACCGGGATCTTCAAGAGGCTTTGGAACTGATGGTGGTCGATTGCGCCGAGGAGTTGGACAATTTTAACGGCGACGCCACGGGTTTCCGAAAATGTCGAGTTTTTTTCCAGGATTTTTTGAAAGCTCGTTACCAGGACAAACCGCGACAATTATCGAAGCTTTTTTGGCTAACGCCGGTGATTTTGGTTATTTTTTTCCTGTTGATGTCCTTGTTCTCCCATTTCCAGGAAAACCAGCTGGCTGAGCGTTCGGCTCATTTGGAGGCCCAAAAAAAAGAGCGTCAGATTTTAAGGGAACAGGCTAAACGCGAAGACCGCCACCGCTTTAATCAAGCCATTGACGCGCTTAACCACGAGCCGGGCTTGGTGGTGGTGATGACTTCGGAGACCGATGATGGGCGTTGGGAGATCGTCTGTCTGCGCGATAGTTTAGCCCGGGATCCCGAAACTATCCTCATTAAAGAGGCCAAGATCCCCGCCAACCGTTTCGTGGTCAATATCCGGCCTTACATTTCCTTAGACGAGAAAATTGTTCAGCGTCGGGTGCGCGATGTCATCGATCCTCTCTCCACGGTGGAACTCGCCTTTGACCAAGAAAAAGGGGTACTGACCCTGGTTGGCCAGGCTCCCTTGGGCTGGGTCTTGGCGGCCAAGGAAAGGGCTAAGGGCATCCCTGGGGTAGTGGCCATCAATTCCGAAAAGCTCGTCGATCCCCGTTCCAATGAGATGGAACGCTTGGTCGAGGCCATCAATGGGGTGGTGATCCGTTTTCCGACCAACAAAGATGAGCCCGTCCCCGAGGATATGGACACCCTCAAGCGGGCGGTGGATAACTTGGTGGCTCTGGAAAAGTTGGCCTTTGAGATGCGGATGTCGGTGAACTTGGTCATTTATGGCCACGCTGACGCCACCGGTCAAGATCGTCAAAATTTTGAGCTTAGCGAGCGAAGAACCAAGACCGTGGCCGCTCTATTGTACGCTCGGGGCTCTAGCCTACCGATTTCCAACTATGGCCTTGGCTCTCAGTTCTCCTCCCGAGGCGAGGATCAAAGACCGAAGGAGGATCTGGACAGCCGCCGGATTGAGCTACGGGTACGCCTTAATCAAGGGGTTTTGGGCTCCGTTGAGCGTGAGCGCTGATTAAATTTTTGGTTAAGGTCTCTGAACAATATTTCTGCCACTCTAGCTATCTCTTCCTTTTTTTTGTCCTTATTGGTTCTAATTATTTTGCGGCGTTATAATTGGGGGCAATTAGTGTTGTTTTTGTTGGGAAATCAGGGTTTTTGTTTGGTGTTAAAATCTTGATTCCTGAAATATAATAGGAATTGGCTCCAGGCCTCCTGGGGCGCCGCGCGTTGGCCTGTTTTCGGCGCTTTCTTCTGGCGGCGTCGTCTCAAGTTTTATCGCCTCTCCTTTCGCGGTTCCAAGGACGGGACTGAGACGGGCTTTTGGAACAACGATTATGATCAATAAAAAAATATGTATGCTGGGCTCCTTTTGCGTGGGTAAAACCGCCCTGGTTCGGCATTACGTTAACTCCATCTTCTCGGACAACTACCTTTCCACGGTCGGGGTGAAAATCTCCAAAAAGTCCATTGAGGTGGATGGCGAAGAGATCAACCTCATGCTCTGGGATATGGAAGGCCAGGACAACTACAGTATGGTCAACCTCTCCTACCTGCGTGGGGCTCATGGCCTATTGTTCGTGGTCGACGGCACCCGGGGGGAGACGTTGTCGGTGGCCTTAAAACTGAGAATGGAAGCTTTGAAGATTTTGGGGCCGTCGGCTCCCAGTTTTTTCATCATCAATAAGGCTGATTTGGAGTCAGAGTGGGAGATTTCGGAAAAGGTGCTCAACTCCCTGGAGTCCAAAGGCGTGATCGCCATCAAGACCAGCGCGAAGACCGGGTTGAACGTGGAATCGAGTTTTTCGCGCTTAGCCGCGGCCATGATGTCCAGTTCTGGCTCTAAATGACTTGTTAATGGTGACTAGATTAGTCAAGTTGACCGGCTTAAGCGGTTAGTTGGGGCGCTAGATTACTGACGCGCTGGATTAATGATGGACTGGGACACTGATGGGCGGGGATACTAATGGAATAGTCTTGGAACCTTGGCGGATGGGACAGGGAAACTAAAATATTTTATCTTCCCTTTTTTACGGATCGGGAAGATTTAGGAAATATCATTATGAGTTCTCAAAAAACCAAGAACCCTGATGACGCTTTGGAGCGGGAGCGGCTAAAAACCCAGGATGGGGAGTTGAGTCTGAAGTTTCTCCGCGTCATGGAGTTCGCGATCCTTAAGCGGGTTCGACCCATGGTTTACGAGTTCTATGGCTTGGCCCCAGATTTTTATAACCGCCTTTTTCCCATGGATCCCGGCGGCGCTCCTTGTTCGGCGCCCTGGAAATATTCATCTATGTTAGAGTATTTTCTCTTGGACGCGGAAGATTTTTTTGAGCGCAATCCTCGGGCCGGCGAGAAGGTCAACTCGGGCATCTGGTTGGAGCCTGAGGGCGATCATGGCGTGGAGTTGCCCTTGGTGGCCAAGGCCTGGCAGATTAACAAACAAGAACAGATCATCAGCGTTCAGGTTATCCATGAGGAATACGCCGAAAGAGTCAACCTTTTGCGGAAAGCCCGGATGGAGCTGGTCGAGCGCCGCAAGATCTCCAATGATCTGAACAACTTCAAAAAACAGGCTCTGTACGACGGGATGACTAAGCTGTACAACCGGGCTAGTTTCATGGATATCATCCAGGAGCAGATCGATAAGCTCCGCACCTACGCCCCGACTTTGGCTCTCTTTATCATTGACGTGGATAACTTTAAGATCGTCAACGATACCCTCGGGCATCTGGTGGGCGACTCGGTTTTGGTTCAGGTGGCGGATCTGTTAAGAACTTCCTTACGGAAAAATGATTATCCGGCTCGTTACGGCGGGGATGAGTTTACGGTGGTGGCCCCGGACACTAACATCGAGCAATCCCACAAGCTGGCCGAAAAACTGCGTCACCGAGTTCAGTCGCATAAGTTCAACACCGGCAACATCCCCGTGACCATCAGCGTTGGTTACACCATTTATCGCTCCGGGGAAACGGTGCAAAATTTTATCCGGCGTTCGGATCTGGCCTTGTACGACGCCAAACTCATGGGGCGCAACGTGGCCTGTTTTCGAGATCCGTGGATCATCGAGGACGACGAGATATCCGATATGGATGAGGCCAACTAGACGTAACCTAAGTTGGCCTTTTGGGCGCGCGAGACTAAATTAATGGTTTGGGGAAGATTGCCCGCGGAACGCGCGGGGGGTAGCTTTAGAGGGCTAGTTCTTGACGGGTAGCTAAGGATCTCCAGCTGTTTGACCTCAATCTGTTTTGACCTCCATAGCTCTGACCCAGCTGGAGGCTCTGGTCGGATTAAAGGGTACAAACGTCTAAACGTTTGATTTTAATAAATTTTAGAATAAATCAATTAGATTGATATTTTTAGATTATAGTGATATTTTTTCGATTTAAATATAAAATTCACTGAGTTACGTTTTTGAGCCTGATCTATGGTTAAGGCGCGAATTATGGGGCGCTAGTCTTTATTGCCAGGAGCCAGCCGCGTGGGGTAGTTAGGGACAATTTCCCTCCCCAGCCATTATTAATTTTGGCGGCGGCTCAAGTTCTTAAAGTGGACGCCGTGGCTAACCACCTTAGACGTGTGGAAAGTTCTCATGGTGACCAAATGGTTTTTTGGGCAAGGATATAGGCGCCCCAAAGGAATCCAAAGACCCTTCAGGAGACTTTATAAGCCCAAAATTGGCCCTTTAACGTCTACGCTAGACGAAGACTAGAGCCCACCATCACGGGCGTGGCGGCGATGGTGGTTCTCCAAAAGACTAAAGCTGACTTACTTTATCATTAGGGCGGTAGTCTTATTGACGCGTTTAAAGAGGCGAGGATATCCAAGTTAATGGGTGGCGAAGTGGTGGAGGACGCCCCGCCCGCCCAGGCGGGGGCGGGTTATGAGGCCACGGGCGCCACATCATCATGGATCCGGAAAAAGACTTCCCACGCTCATCATTAGTTCCCGAATCCCACCAAAAAACTCAAAAATGACTTTGGTCGAGCCCCTCTTGACTTGGTGAGACGCTAGGCTTGAGAGCGGTCACGGCCCTGGACGTTTGGACGCGCTCCATTAAGGCTTAGGTGTCTCGAAATCCACCCTGATAACGGATTATTAGGTTAATAACTTACCCCTGGTGACGGAACCTTATCTGGCTGAGTACAACCTTAAAAAATACGCTCTGAGATAGAATAAGGTTTAGCTACTAGATACTAAGAAAAAAAATAAATAAATTCAAATAGTTAATTGGTATAGTCTTGGATAACTTGTAAACTTGGGCTAGGGAATATATTCCATTTCTTGGTGAGGTTGATGAATTTAAAAAACATTTATTCACTACAGCTCTCCGCAATGGTTATGGGAGTTACAAACAAACGATTTTATTAAGTGATGGGGCGACTTGGATACGGAATATGAAAGAAGAGTTGTTTTTTGACGCATAACAAAGACTCGATTTTTATCATCTTTATTAAAATGTATCTTAATTTGCTAAATAAGTTTTTGTATTAGATGAAAAAAATATGTTTAATGGACAAAAAATGTATGTAATTTTTTTAAATCTAGTTAAATAGAACAAACAATTAAATAAAAATTTATTAATTACATAACAAATAATATTAATAACATAGATTACGCATTATATAAAATAATGGCTGGTATATAGGTAGTGGAGCCATTGAAAGCGCCAATTCAAATTTCAGGTTCAATTTTTAGGTACACCCCTGGTCTTTAACGCCAGCAATCAACATTGACAACGGTTCCTAATTTTGAGATAATCTCAAAAAAGGATTTGATTTTACTTCCTGGGTCTGATTTAAACTGGTATTTAAAAGATAGAGGAGGTCGCCATGACTATCATAAAAAACCATTGAGATTCCAGCTGATCGGCGTTTGAAGCTGGATTTGGAGTCGCCAGACAGTCTTCCACCAGGAAAAGCTGAACCCAGTTTAAGCGTCACGCCTTCACCAGATGTTATTGGTTTCAATTTTAATTCTATAGAAAGGAACAGTCAGAGTGAAAAAAGAGTTAGACTTGTCGCCTTTGCGAAACGCGGTTCTTTCTTACAATGAGGCTATAAAGGCCTATGGAGAGCTTATTGAGGGTAGCGCTACGGCGGCCCAACGGGAACTGCTCCGCTCAGGGGTAATTCAGACTTTTGAAGTGACCTATGAATTATGTTGGAAAACCATGAAACGTTGCCTGGAGATGACTTTTAGCCACAGTGAAGTCAACTTAGTCAATCGCAGGGAGTTTTATCGAATCTGCGCGGAGAACTCACTAATTGATGATGTGAGTCAGTGGGTGGAATTTCATGAGTCTCGCGACCGTATCTCGCATACTTATAGCAAAACCGCGGCTGAAGAAGTGTTCGTTGTGGCTCTTCAGTTTTTACCCTACGCGCGGGACTGCCTTAAACGGCTTGAAGAACTATTATGATTCACGTCACCGACGCGGAGAAGGAAATTATTTTAAAAATCCTGGCGACCTACGCTCCCAAGGGTGAGGTATGGGCCTTTGGGTCGCGGCAAAGAGGAACGCATAGAAAGCATTCCGACCTAGACTTAGCCGTGGTTGGGGATGGCTGTCAAACCCTGTCCGTCATTGGAAGTATCAAGGAGGCCTTTGAGGACTCGATTTTACCGTATCGTGTTGACGTGCTGGATTATCATACCGTGTCGCCGAGTTTCCAGAAGATAATTGACGCGTCGTATGAAGTCATTTTTAGATCATAGTATTTTAGTCGCTCGGAATGGGTTCTGGCGTGTGTTCAGGTTCACCAGTTCCACCAGGCCTACCAGATTTACCTGGTTTGCCAGGCTTAGGGGGTGGAAAACGATTTTATCCAACTTAAGCTTGTTGGATGAATTTCATAATTCCATTCACCTTGAAAATTTGAATGTGAAATTTTGACACGACTAATCTCCTCATCAGTTGCCTTTCGACCAGTCGCGTACTTCCGATGATCCAACTCGCGGGACACTGTTAAACCTTGAGCTGTTTTGGTATTGCTAATTACGCTAACCATTGTCTCATAGTCAATTTCTCTTTATTATATGAAAATTTTAATATTGCGCATAATTTTATAAATAAAATAATAAAATAGGTTATTATAGCTTAATTAGATTATTTTATAACCTACGAATTTAAACTGTCACGCCGTAATTAATTTTTGAACAGTTATAATAAAATCATAAAATATAATTTGAATTTTGATTGATAAAACGAAAGTATACAGGAATAAGAATAGTATTTGAGATGGAAATAATAAAATCTAAAAATTCACTGATCAAGTCTAATAGAAATTTTAAAAAGAGATATGAAAATTATTACATACCTTAAAGCTATCTCGGCTTCGCTCCCGAGTCATGAATCTTTGATCGATGACGCTCGGTCGACTACAACATTTAGGGGTAGGAAATAGACAAAAATACTACATGTCGCCAGATGTACGATAAAAATTGAAAGAGGCGATAATTATGTGTCTTTGAAATGAAAGATTGTTTAAAACTATTTTTAAGCGTAAGTCCTCGTCTAAGGTCATTTTATATCCATAGCTATTAAGTCTATTTTTATTATTTATTCTATATTCTTTAATCTTTTAGACTCCCAGGCTGGGGTCAGTTTCTTCGGGTAGTATGGCCAGTTCCTTGGCCAACCCGGCTAGTCGCGCCTCCAAGTCGGGCCATTGGGCTAACTTTGACCAAAGATCATCGGCTAATTCCAAAGCCTTGGGCAACAAAGACAAATTATGGGGTAGTTTGACAAATTTAAAAGTTGGCCAGCCGGATTGTTTGAGCCCTAACTCCTCGCCTGGGCCGCGGATGGTCATATCCATCTCCGCTAGCTGGAAGCCATTGGCGCATTCTTTCAGAGCCTTAAGTCGAGCCACCGCCGTCGCCGTCGCCTGGGTGGAGCTAACGGCGAAAAATAACCCTACGCCGCCACCGCGGCCCACCCGACCTCTTAATTGGTGTAATTGCGATAGACCAAAAATGTCGGCCCCTTCCACCAGCATTAAGTTCGCCCCAGGCACGTCCACGCCCACTTCAATGATGGAGGTGGCGGCCAAGATATCTAAGTTTCCCGCCCGGAATTCGGCCATGGTCTTGTGCCTTAGGGCGGGCTCCTGACGGCCATGGATGACCCCTAAACGTAGATCGGGCGCCTCATAGCGAATTAGCCTCTCAATAGCCAGGATATCGCGCCCTGGACGGGGTTTATATTCCTGGGGAATGGCTAGGTGAAGATTCGTGTCCAGGGGGTCGATCCCCTTTA
This sequence comes from Deltaproteobacteria bacterium, assembly GCA_031269825.1. GTDB lineage: Bacteria > Desulfobacterota > Desulfarculia > Adiutricales > Adiutricaceae > JAIROO01. Next base: position 14,785 of record JAISYP010000155.1, on the reverse strand, counting down.
TACGGGGTTCGGGAAAGGGATCCAGCCCAGGATCCTCCTCAAGTTCGCCATCCAAAGAGCCGATGCGTGGGCAGACCACAAACCCTTGCTGGCCCTTTCGGACTTCCGCGAAAAATTTATCGTACGCTTGGCGCGAATCCATTTCGTCATAAATCTCGGTTATAGGCAGCCGGCGCCCCGGGATGGAGCCATGGATAGACGTGATATCTAGATCCCCATAAAGGATTTGCGCGAACGAGCGGGGAATGGGGGTGGCGCTCATGGACATCAGATCTAGGCCAGGCGATTTGCGGGCCAAGGCCATTCTCTGCCGCACCCCAAAACGTTGTTGCTCGTCAATGATGGCTAACCCTAAGTCTTGGAAAATCACGGACGCCGATAATAAAGACTGGGTGCCGATGGCCAGATTTATTTTCCCCTCCGCTAGCCCCTGTAGAATCCGGCGCCTTTCTTTAACGGTCAACGCGCTGGTCAACAAAGTCGGTTGGTGGCCGAGCTTTTCCATTAAGGGGCCTAAGAATTCATAATGTTGTCGGGCCAAGAGTTCCGTGGGAGCCAGGAGAGCCACTTGACGACCCTGGGCCAGGATGAGACTAGCCACCATACCGGCCACCACGGTTTTGCCCGAGCCAACCTCGCCTTGGAGAAGTCGGTTTAAGGGTTTGGGGGCGCGCGAATCTTGGATAAACTCCCCCGCGGCCCTAATTTGTTCCGTGGTGGGCGTATAAGGCAAAAGGGCGACAAACTTATCGGCCGCGGCTGGGTCAACTTGGAAAACGCGCGGTTTGGCTAGCGTTTCGCGGCGGCTTTTTTCCGAGAGGATCAATAGTCGCCAAAACATCAACTCAAATGTCGCTAGACGTTGGTAGGCTCGACTGCCGGTGGGGGGCGGCAAAGTTCCAGGATTGGGGGGCGGTTGGTGAATGATGGATAATAGCTCCAGCGGATCGGGGAGCCCTTGACTTTTCAGCCACTCTTCGGGCAGCGTTTTGGGGGAGTCGGGAATTTGTTGGATGGCCTCGGATAGGATCCGTTTCAAAACCACGGCGGGCACCCCAGGATAAATCCGGTAGATGGGTTTAACGCCCAGGAAATTGTCCATGGCTTCTAAGACCGGGCATAACTCGGGGTGGGTCATGGCCGCCTGACCACGATTGTCTAAGCCAATTTTCCCCGAGATGAGCAGCGTTTGACCAACGCTAGCTTGTCGACTGAAAAAGGGAATCTGGTTAAAAAACCACAAAATGGCCTGATCATCCCCGTCCACTACGGTAATCCTCAGCCAAGGCCGTCCCGAGGCGGCGATCCCTTGGCTACTGGCGACGACTTTGCCAATGAAAACAATATCCTTTTGATCTTCCGCGTCGGCTAAAGTCACGACTAAGCGGCGATCTCGGTAGCCCACGGGTGGAACCAACATCAGATCCAGACGCGTGAAAAGGCCGCGCTTGGCTAATATCTGTAACCTTTGACGACCCATCCCGGCGCAAGCGCTTAAAGGGGAATGAAAGGGGGAGTTGGGGGGCCAGGGAATCATTTGACGAGAAAACGCGTTTCGGCCTGGGCCACGACATGTTGACCTCGCCAGCCCTTAGCTAAAAGATGGATGGCGCCAGGGCGCAAAGGCAAAAGGATTTGGCGTCCCTGGCCTAAGTTTTCGCCGTTCAAAAACCATTGAATGGTTTCCACCCCTGACCCGGAATGGGCGGTGGCCATGAGGTTTTGATAAGCGCTCGTTAGACCCGGATCCAAAGCGAAAACTTGTTGGTTTTGGGGGGAGACAATTTTTAAGGCCAACGGGGCCATTTTCGCTTCCACCATATGATGGTGGTCGCAAACTTCGGGCAAAGGCCAGCGGGCCAAAAAATATTCCTCCACCCCATTGGGGCAATAGGGCCCTATCAACAGACCTGAGAAGGGGCAGATGGTGGCTTGGATGACGCCAGGCGGTCTGGGGATGGCCCGCGGCGGTTGTCTTTCGGCTAAAAAATCCGCGATCGAGCGCCACAACTGGCCCGCCCCCGTGACCCCCGAGACTCGATTCATAGGGGTGGCTTGAAAATCGCCGGCCCAAACGCCAATGACAAACTTATCCGTGTAGCCCACGCACCAGTTATCCTTGAAATTTTGGCTGGTGCCAGTTTTAACGGCGGCGGGATAAGAGGTGGCTAGAACCCCGCCTTGACCAAAACCCAACACCCTGGCCGCGTCATCGGATAAAATGTCGGTCACCAACCAGGCCGCGTCCGCGTCTAGGAGTGTCCCGTGGCTAATTGGGGTTTGGGGGGTCAGAGTTGGCTGGCCGTCTAGGCCTAACAGAGCCAAAGCGGCGTAGGCGTTGGTTAAAGCCAATAAACTAACTTCGCCGTTACCTAAGGCTAAGCCTAAGCCATAACGGTCGCTATCGGCGGTCAACGAGTTAAGGCCTAAACGCCTTAAAAGGGTTAAAGCCTTATCTGTCCCTAACCGGTTGAGCAGCCCCACGGCGGGAATGTTTAAGGAACTAGCCAAGGCTTGTCGAGCCGAGACGCGGCCATGGTAAGTTGACCCATAATTGCGAGGGGAAAAAGAGCCATTGACGCCACTGTAATTAATGGGTTGATCGCTGAGCGGCGTTCCAGGCGTGATGAGTCCCTCGCTAAAGGCCAGTTGGTACAGGAACGGTTTCAAAGCCGAGCCAGGTTGGCGAAGGGCTAGGACGCCGTCATTTTGGCCTTCCTGAGCGTCGTAAAAGTCCACTGAGCCCACCCAGGCTAAGATTCGCCGCTCAGGTAAACTCATCACCACCACGGCCGCCTGGTTTAAGCCATGGCCCTTCTTTAAGGCGACTAAATCGGCCACGAGCTTTTCGATTTTTTGTTGGAGCTCCAGATCTAAAGTGGTTTTGAGGGTGGCTTTAAGGGACTGGTCAAAAGAATTATCCGGTCGTCCAGCGCGGTCATCCGAGCTAAGCGAGGCGCCGGCGAGCTCGGTTTTTTTCACATAGGTCAGAAAATGGGGGGCCAAGTAAGGGCGGCTCTGGGGCTGGGGATCAATGGAACTAGCCAGGGCCCGGGCTAGGGCGGCCTCGTCCAATAAGCCTTGTTTTTTGAGGCTTTTGAGGATCCAAATCTGACGCTGGCGAGTTTTTTCAGGGTTTTTGAGCGAGGGATTTTTCGGCAAAGCGGCCAGAAACGCCGCTTCGCCAGGGGAGACGAGGGCGATGTCTTTGCCTAGGTAATCGCGGGCGGCCGTGGCCAAGCCCCACCGTTGTGGGCCCGTGGGCGCGCTATTAAGATAGGCGGCTAAGATTTCGTCTTTGGAATGATGGCGCTCAATTAAGATAGCCAGCCAAATTTCTTTCAGTTTGCGGCTTAAGGCGCGCGGGCCAGGGGTTAGGCCCAAAGACAAACGAGCCAATTGCATGGTAATGGTCGACCCGCCATTGATAAAAGAGCCTGAGCGGAGATTGCGCGACAAAGCCCGCAGGAGCGCCAAGGGATCAACGCCTAAGTGTTGATAAAACCGGTGGTCTTCGGCGGTTAAAACCGCTTGGATGGCCAAAGGGCTAAATTGGGGTAAAGGCCGATATTCCCGATAACCAGTGGGGCCTGGCCAGGTGGTCAGGGTCAGATCGTGACGGTCAGTCAAGCGGGTTGTCCAAGGCCAAGGGGATTGGGCCAAGGGATCTGGGAAAAAACCTAATAAGCCCCATAACCCGCCCAATAATAGGGCCAATAATAGCCCACCAATGATAATTTTGGGAGCTTGGCCACCGACCGGGGTTTTTAGGCCACGGCTTGGATGGGAATTTTCAGATCCGCGGGGAGACATTTTTTGACCAGAGAGCCCACGTAAAGTTTCGGCCAGCACTCGATAATCGCGTCGGGATCGCTCTCCAAAAGGGCGGCCGAGGTCTTGACCCATTGGACAGGGGAGACCATTTGCTCAATTAAAAGTTCCTTGATTCGCCCGGGATCGTCCACCGTTTCGCCCAGGGCGTTGGGAATGACCGGAAAACGCGGTTTTTTAAAATCCACGGCTAAAATTAGTTTTTTCATCTCCGCGGCCGCCTCCGCCATGAGTGGACTGTGAAAAGCCCCCGTGACCGGGAGGGGGATGATCTTGGCTTTTTTCAACTGGCCATAACGAACTACGGCGGCCACGGCTTTAGCGTCTCCTGAGATGACCGTTTGGCTAGGGGCGTTAAAATTAGCCGCCACCACTGGCCCCACCGCTGAGCCTAAGTCGCAAAGTTTAATGACTTCTTCGCCAGAGATGTTCAGAAAGGCCGCCATGACGCCCGGATGTTCCATCTGGGCTTTTTGGGAAAGATGGGCCCGGGCTGACACCAAAGTTAGGGCTTGCCGTTCCGTCAAAACTTCGGCAAGGCATAAAGCCCCATATTCGCCAAGAGAATGGCCAGCGGCCACCACTGGCTCGGCTCCCTCGGCCACGGCGATCTTGGCCAAAGCCAAGGAAACGGTTAAAACCGCGGGTTGGAGATTAATGGTTTGACTAAGCTCAGCGATTGGCCCCTTTAGACTGAGTTCTTTCAGGGGTAAACCGGAGATCTCCTCGGCTTGGGCGAAAAGATCTAAAAGAAAGGTTCCCCGATCCAACAAATTTTGGCCTTGGCCCACAAACTGGCCGCCTTGGCCAGGAAAAAGAAAGGCGGTCTTGGCCATAACGCGCTCCTAACGACCTAAGCCTAGTGAAGGAATAAGCCAGAAAAATCCAATAATTGGCTCTGACAAAGGGAAGCCATATTGAATAAATTAGTTTAGCGCCTAGACCGATAAAAAACAAATTAATTTTACTGGGAAAAGCTTATGACCTAAGTAAAGCCTAGCCGTGGGCGTTAAAGTTAGGATAGCTTTAATCTATAACCAGCTGATTTATTGACCTTAGCTTTAGAGGGATGGTTTGGGCAAAAAGTTTAATAGTCAGATTCGCGGTTTTTCAGCGAAGGGCTTAGGGGGGTTGATTATAAAAAGGCTTGATCGTGAACGTTAGCGGCTCGCCCAGCGAGCCGCTAACGTTAGGCTAATTAATTTTTGGCGGCCATTTCGGCGAGCAGTCCTCCCGCTTTAACGGTTTTGACCTGTCGCTCGGAGATGGCTAGTTTCGTCGCGACTTCCACCCCCGTGGCGAGGTTTTTGACGATGATGGTGGCGTTGGGCCGGAGCTGGCTTAAGTCCAAGGACAACTTATGGCCTTGGGCCAATTGTTCCCTTTCGGCGGGGTCAATCAACTCTAAGGGTAAAATCCCGAAGTTGCAAAGGTTGGCCTTGTAAATGCGAGCGAAACTAGCCGCGATGACGGCGGCTAACCCCAAATAACGAGGCGCTAAGGCGGCGTGTTCCCGGCTAGAGCCTTGGCCATAGTTAAAGCCAGCCACCACGAAGCCGGGGCCTTTTTTTTGTCTTTCCGGGTAGGTGGGATCGATATTGTGGAAGATGTATTTGGAGATGGCCGGGATGTTGGCCCGAAGAGCTAAAATATGCGCCCCGGCTGGCAAGATGTCATCGGTGGTGATGTTGTCGCCTAAAGCTAAGTTTACCTCGCCGGTCAAAACCTTGGGCAAAGCCGTGAAACTGGGGGGCGGGGCGATGTTGGGGCCCCGCTCAATGACGACTGACCCAGCTTCTTCCAAGGAAGCCGGGGGGATGACCAAGGAAAGATCCGTGGCCAATTTTTCCGGGACGCTAATAACGATGGGCCCCAGTTCCCGCGGATCGGTTATCTGGCCTCGTAAGGCGGAAATGGCCGCGGTCTCGGGGCTAACTAAATAAAGTTCGCCGGAGGGGGTGCCACTTCGGCCAGGAAAGTTACGGTTGGAAGTTCTTAGCGATACCCCTTTGGTTTTGGGAGCTTGGCCAACGCCATTGCAAAAACCGCAGGCCACTTCCATGATCCGGGCTCCAGCGGCGATGAGATCGGCCACGGCTCCTTGGCGGGCTAGTTCCAGAAAAACTTGTCGGGAGCCCGGCGCGATAGCTAAGCTGACCTGAGCTGGAATAGTCTTGCCCTTTAAGATAGCCGCCACCGACAAAAGGTCTTCCAAAGAAGAGTTAGTGCAAGACCCGATGGCCACCTGGTCAACGGGCAGACCTTGGATTCGCTCGACTTTTTTGACATTTCCAGGGGAATGGGGGCAAGCGGCCAAGGGAGCCAGAGTGGCCAGATCGATGGAGATTACGCCATCGTAAGTGGCTCCGGGATCAGCGGCTAAAGGCTTAAAATCCGCCTCTCGGCCGCGTTGGGCGAGAAATTTTAAAGTTAGATCGTCAGCCGGGAAAATGGCCGTGATGGCCCCGGTCTCAATGCTCATGTTGGCGATGGTGGCCCGTTCGGTGACCGTGAGATTGGCTAAGGCGGGGCCATAAAATTCCAAAATTTTGCCTCGGCCACCCGCGACGCCTAAAAGACGTAAAATTTCCAAGGCTAGATCTTTGGCCCGGATCATATGGCCCAATGAGCCAGTCAGCTCAACGCCCAAAATCTCGGGCATAGGTAAATAAAAGGGATAGCCCCCCATGGCCACGGCCACGTCTAACCCTCCGGCCCCAATGGCTAACTCGGCCATGGCCCCGCCGGTAGTGGTGTGGCTATCGGCCCCTAATAAAGTGTCCCCGGGGCGGCTAAAGGTTTCCAGGTTCACTTGATGACAGATGCCATTGCCGGCTTTGGAAAACCACAGGCCAAACTTTTTCGAGGCCGAGGCTAGATAGGCGTGGTCGTCGGCGTTCTCATAACCAACCTGCAGGATGTTGTGATCGGTGTAAATCAACGACCGTTGAGTGGCCACGCGAGGAAAGCCTAAGGCCTCAAACTGGAGAAGGGCCATTTGGCCGGTGGCGTCATGGGCCAGGGTTTGGTCAATGGAAAGACCAATTTCCTGGCCAATCTCCATTTGGCCACTGGCCAAATGGGATTGGATGATTTTCCTGGTTAAATTTAAAGCTGTCATGGGAACCGTCATGAATATGGGTTAAAGGTTAAAGTCAAATGGTCATGGGACTTAGGGAACAGGTTAAGCGAATTAGAGTCGCTCCAAAACCGCCGCCCCAAAAGCCGAGCAACTGACCGGCTCTCGATCCGCCTGGCGAGCTAGATCGTAAGTCATTAGACCCTCGGCCACGGTTTTAGCGATGGCCGAGCGTAGACGGTGGGCCGCGGTTTCCCAACCCAGCCAATCAAACATTAAAGCCGCGGATAAAAGTAGCGAGGAGGGGTTAACCATATCTCGGCCCGCTCTTTTGGGAACCGTGCCGTGCGTGGCCTCAAACACCCCAATACCATCGCCCAGGTTAGCTCCTGGGGCCACGCCTAAGCCGCCAATCTGGGCGGCTAGGGCGTCGGACAGATAGTCGCCGTTTAAGTTAGGCATGGCCAAAACGCTATATTCCTCAGGCCGGGCCAGGACTTGCATGAACATGTTGTCGGCTAGGCGGTCTTTGATCACTAGTCGACTGGTCGATTGGTCGGAGGCTAGTTTTGACTCGGGAATCGTTAGCTCCCCAAACTCGTCGGCGGCCAGATCATAACCCCATTGCCGGAAAGCCCCTTCGGTGAACTTCATAATGTTGCCTTTATGAACCAGCGTTAAGGAGTCTTTTTTTTCCCGTAAGGCCCACTTTAGGGCGGCCCGAATGAGCTTTTTGGAGGCTTGCTCGGTCATCGGTTTTAAGCCCACGGCCGCGTCAGGGGCTAGCGGGGTATTTAATTCATCCCTTAAAAAGGCGATTAATTTTTTAGCCTCCGGGCTTTGGGCGGGCCATTCTAGGCCCGCGTAAACGTCTTCGGTGTTTTCCCGGAAAAGGATGATGTCCAGAGAACTGGGATCTTTAACTGGGCTCGGGCAACCAGGGAAGTATTTAATAGGCCGGACGCAGGCGTACAGATCCAGACTCTGGCGGATAGCCACGTTTAAGCTGCGCGCGCCACCGCCAATGGGGGTGCCTAAGGGACCTTTTAACCCAACCCGGTAACGTTTTAAGGCGGCCAAAGTTTCCTCGGGCAAAGGGGAGCCGGATTCTTTAAAAGCCGCCTCCCCAGCCTGATACTCGCGCCAGATAATTTGTCGGTTCGCCAGCTGAGCGGCTTGTTCAATAGCTGGCTGAGAGGCCCGCCAGATTTCTGGGCCCACCCCGTCACCGGTGATTTTGACTATTGAGACTTGGGGGGGGACATTTAAAACCCCATTTTCATAGGTGATTATGTCGGTCATCGTTATAGCTCGCTAAATTTTGAGTTGGTCGTTGGCGTAAAGAGGTAGAGGCAATAGATAATTTGTCTAAGGCGCGTTAATCAACGGCTGACTGACTTTATTGATCTAAGTTTATTAAGCCAGGCCTGACGCCACTACCTTCTACTCTACTACTTCCCCTCCTTTATTGCTTCACTAGTTTTCCCTCCACTAGCTTCTACTTTTAGTAGTCTGGCCACCTTTATAATTGGCCCCGGTGGATTTAGAGTCAATCGGCCTGGGTGGCGGGGCTGGGGGGAAAAGGAACCCTCAAAGATTTAAAATCTAGATCTATCATAATCAAAGGCGCGGCGGCTCTTCGATAGTTTATCTTTGAAGAGTGGATTATTTTAGAATCTAGGGCTAAATCAATAGTAGCCAAAAAATTAAGCCCGCGATTTCCCCGATTTCCGCGCTCGCCCCCAATAGATCCCCGGTGACCCCACCGATGGCTTTACGCCAGACTATAGCTAAGACCACGCCTAAGACGATGGCGAACAACATGGTCGCTAGCCCCAAAAACCCGCCTATAAGCCCAATGAGCAAAGCGCTGACCATGGCCAGGCCCGCTTCCTTAGGGCCAGCCCCCACCACGAAGCTTTTGGCCAACCCGCCACTGGGCCGGGCGTATTGGGAAAGCGAGGTCACGATCGAGATGGTTAGTTTTCCCCACACTGGAATCAAGATCAAGACCGTTAAAGCTTTTGGCGAGGCGAGGGCTACTTCCAAAAGGGTGAGCTTAAGAAGTAGATCCAAAACAATGGCCACCACGCCAAAGGTTCCCAGGTGGCAGTCCTTCAATATGGCTAGTTTTTCCTCAACCGAGCGGTGGGACAGAAGGGCGTCAGCCGTGTCAGCTAGGCCGTCCAGATGGAAGCCCCGGTTAAGAACCACCCAGGCGGTGACAATTAATATAACCTTCAAAGACGCTGGTGGACTCAAACTACCCAGTATAAGCCATAAAAGGGCGGCGATCAAGCCGCAAACTAGTCCCACCAGGGGGAAGTAGCCTGACACGCGTTCCCATTCGCTAGGGGACAAGTAGCCACCTTTAGGGGCGGGCCAGATAGTTAAAAAAGACAGGGTATGACGAAAAAGTCGTAACATAGCGTTTCCTTAAACCGCGGAGCGCGATTCTGGGCTATTTTAGCGCCTGTCCAGGGATTGGCTAGTTTTTTTCGTGGGATCCGCCAAACAGAGCCCTAGCGTCTGGAAATATTAAGGCCAATGGTCAATTATAGCCTGGTGAATGTTGGTGGGTTCTGGACGCTAGATCGCTTATCGGGCTAAGGTCAAAAAAAACTTGAATTTATTAGTCTGTTAAGGTAAGTAGTTTTTCAAAGGCCGTCTTAAACCGCGGTCAAAAGCCCGGTTTCCAATTTCAGTCCAATTTTCGGCCTTTGGCCGGTCAAAAACAGAGTCGGTAAAAAGCCCTAGCCCTTGGGGCGTAATTCCGGCGGTTCCCTTATTGACAGCTTTTTTGCCCGCTAGGGGCGCGAGGAGGCTTATTTTTGGATCTGAACAAGTTAAAATATTCCACGGATTTGGTCTGGGTGCGTATTGACGAAGATAGCCAGGCCACCATTGGGTTGACTGAGGAAGCCTTAAAGGATTACACGGAGCTGACGAGGATTCAGTTGCCAGAGGATGGCGATGAATTGACTAAGGATGATCTGTTGGGTACCGTGTACGCCAAAAAGGGTGGCCGTCTGAAGATTATCTCCCCCCTTACTGGGGAAGTTTTGGCGGTCAACGAGGATTTGGAGGACGCTCCGGACGCTATTTTGGATGAGTCTTATGAGGAAGGTTGGTTAATCCGGCAGACCGTCCCCAACACGTCGGAACTTGACGATCTGATGAACCGTTACGAGTACGAGGACTTCATTGAAACCGAGTCGCTTGATGATGACGAAGAAGACGATGACGACGACGATGATGACGATGATGACTTCGACGAGGATGAATACGACGATGACGAAGATGACTTTGACGAAGACGACGAGGACGATTATTAAGTCATGAGCGTCCTTGAAGCGGGTTTGGCAACCATGGCCCATGGGCGGGGGAGAGGCGAGGTCGAGCTTCCCCGCCCTATTTTTTCAGATAAATTCGTCCATAGCTAAGTAAGACCAAAAAAGCTTATAACTATTATTAACCAAGTCCACCGCCAGTTCCCCGGCCAAGGGCCGGGGAACAAGATTAGTTAAAAACAGGGAGTTTTTTGGGGCCTCGCCAGGCTCATAGAGATAAATAGGCGGCCTGACTTTTAGGTTAACGTAAATCAAAAAGGTAGTTCGCCGTTATTAGCGAGAGGTTCTGATTTTACCAGGGGATATTCCTCGACCGCTTCAGCCGCCTTCGCCTCTGAGTCTGGTAGATCGCTGTCATCGGGGAGCTTAGCGGGCGCCACTGGATCTGGAACTGGAACTGGGGCTAGAACTGGAGCTGGAGCTGGAACAGAAACTGGGGATGGAGCTGGCGTAGGGTCAGACGCGAGGCGCGCGTCACGTTCGTTAGGCGGTGAGCCAAAGTTGGTCGGATTGGCGTTAGGTGGGGGGGAGTTTACTGGATCAGAGTTGTAGTTGGTCGGCCCGCCGCCGTAACCAGAACTGTCCTTTTTAGGCGTCAGTATGACCATAGAGTTGGCGTAGATTTCGGTGGAATTACGCTTGTTTCCGGCTTGGTCTTCCCAGGAGTTGGTTTGGATACGGCCCTCAAGGTAGACCTGGCTACCCTTGCGGAGATATTCCTTGGCTATCTCCGCCAGGCGGTCGAACAAGACGATTTTGTGCCATTCCACATGGTCTTCGTTGTTCCAGCGTTCCGAGGTGGCTAAGGAAAAGTTGGTGACATTCTTGCCACTCTGGGTGCGACGCATTTCTGGATCCCGGCCCAGGCGGCCGAGGAGGATGACTTTGTTTACGCTGGCCATAAAAATACCCCATGGACTTTGGCCTTAAAGGCCCTTGGTTTTAGGCGCGTCAATAAAAAATTGTTTCGAGAAAAGGCGGGAATCAATTGTTACGCTCTAAGACACGCCAAAAAACAATTGAGTTGGTTATTATATCACCAGCCAGAGCGATTGTCTATGTAGTAATTTAGCGTTCTAAAAAAAGGTAAAATTAAATAATAATCTTTAAAAAAAGATAAATAATAACTTAATAAATATAATAAGCCTAGATTTAATGGCGTGGTTAGGCTCCGACCAGGCCAAAAACATGGTTTAGTCGCGTGAACGTCCTAAAAATAATGAGAAAAATTAGTTTTAGAATATGAAAAAGGTTTATAAATATTTAATTTAGATATATTAAATTTGTTATAAAAGATAAAAAATTAAATTAGATAATTAATTAATAAAAATATAGTATTAAATGCCATCGTTGGATCCGGATAGTCGCGCCCATAGGCCAAAAGCGCGAGGCGGCCTTAGTCGCGATTTTGGCGGGTAACGAGTTCGTTAGATACCTGGTGGTGGCGCGAAATAGCCGCCGCCAAGGCCACGGCGTTTTCGCGTTGACCTTGGCCAGGCGAGCTATTAGGCGTCAACGCTATAACTTATTTGGAACTGTCCGTAAGAGATTTGGCGCGAGCGTCAAAGGGTAGTTGAGTGGCCAGATTTTTGGCGTGAGTGGCGGTGGCGAGGAGTTGAAAAAGACGGATATTTTCCTCGGTGATGGAAGAGTCTTCTTCTTCGGCGTTGGTGGACATGAAGAGCGACCAATCTTCTTTGTATTTGATCCAGGAACTTTGAGCCTGACGCAGGACCTGTTTTCTAGGCTCGGACAATGTTAGCGAAAGCTGTTCGTAGAGGTCGTTGACCCGTTTCTCTTGGAGTTCGAATTCCGTGGAAATACACATCGCGCGTTCCCTAATTCCACCTTCCTCAATACAAGTGAAGAACTCGGGGCTGATGGGCGGCGGGGATAGCTGAGCCCAGACGGTTTGGGGCGTTAAAACTAACGCGACAATAACAATCCAAGATTTTAAGGACATAAAATTACCTCATTTTAAAAGATTATTGAGAGCTTAGAACTAAATCTTGCTATAATATATAAAAAAAAGAATTTAATAACCAGCCTCAAGCCAGGTCGCTCCCTAGGAGATGAAAGTTTAATAATCAAGAATCAAATTTTACTAGGATTTTGTTCTCTGGTCAAGGCGAACCGGCGAGATCCAGGGCGAGATTTTTGGGCTTTTGATAAAGCCGCGCGAGGCGGAAGCCCACCCAGTAGGCGCCCTCAATAAAGTTGAAAGCTAGGCTATAACCCACCGTTTTCACGAGGTAAATGGCGATAAGAGGGTTGGCGGCTAGGCCCCAAAGCTATAGACCAGAAAATGAGCGCGTAGTTGGGGACTGTTAACGCTTAACGCCAAACCCCGCCATGACCGTGGGCGGATAATAGGCGGGCGAAATTTTAAACAACGGACTGGAAGAAGTGGTCAGCTGGTCTGGTCGTCAGAGGAGCTTGGCCAATAAAACGCTCCAAGGGACATTTGAGCCTTCCTGGAGCGAATATTTTGGCCCACTATTATACGGCGTCGCGTCACGGTTTTGGTCGCGAGCTCCAGTGTTGGGGATAGCTCCTATTTTGGGGTTCTTCGTCCCCAAAATAGGAGCGTTATCGTTCTAATTCCATTCTTTAAAACGGTTCAGAAGTTTATCCCAGAAGGGTTCGTTTGGTTGTTCTTTTTTTAGGCTAGCCAAGGCTTCTTGATATAGGGAAGTATCGATGAAAGATTTGGGATCCGCGTCGGATTTGATGTAACTGGCGCTTTTCATGTATTCCCACATGGCCACCACGCCTTTGGTGTTAGGATCGACGGCCTGTTGGATATGGGGATCGGTGGTCACGAACTCGGCCGTCTTACGATCGAGTTTAAGATCTTCCATGTTGGCTAATAACCCCGCTTCGGGATTTTCGGTGAAAAGCTTTTCCGCCATTAGAAGACCCTTGATCAGTTTAACCAGATCGGGGCGTTTTTTACCCAGTATTTCCTGGGTGGTGATGATCCGACAACAGGGGTGATGGGGGAAGAAATCGTTACTCCAAAGAGGAATGGCTAGCCCCGCCTCCAGAGCCCCGGCGGTGACGGCGCTGGAGCCAATGCCCACGTCCACTTTACCGCTTTTAACGGCTTCTAAAACGTCAAAAGTGCGCCGAAACTCGATGAGCTCAAAATCTTTTCCTGGAACCAAGCCCGCTTTGAAGGCGGCTCCCCGAAAAACCACGTCTGGAGTGTAAAGGCGCGGCGTGCCCACGACTTTGCCTTTAAAGTCATTAATACTTTTGTATTTGCCCGCGTTTTCCTTGGTGGTGAGAACCGGGTGACCACCCGCTAGATTACCCCCGATGATGACGATGGGGGCTCCTTCGGCGGCGAAGGTCAATGGGGAACCGGTGCCAAAAGATAGGCCCGCGTCCAGTTTTCCGACATTAACGGCGTTAATGCCGTCCGAAGTGGACTGGGAGTAGACTAATTCCACTTCCAGACCCTGGTTTTGAAAAAATTTTTCATTAATGGCTAAAGTGGCTAGGGTCTGAGGGCTACCCTGGTTACGGCCTAGTTTGAGCGGGTCGGCTTGGACTTGGCCGACGGCGGTAAGAAAAAAAAGGGCAAAGCTTAAATGAATTAAGGCTTTCATGACTAAATGACCTTTCCACGGAAATGGCTCGGGAAATAAAGGCTCCCGTTTAAAGTTGAGTGATAAAAAGCTAAAATTGAAAAAGGCGATAAACGCGAAAAAGCCGCGTCCCATAAGAGGACGCGGCTTTTAGGATTCCAATCAGCCAGCGGGAAAAATATCTCAATCGCTCTAGGCGTGGTGGCCATCGCTTTGAGATGATAAGTCTTGAAAGAACGCTTTTCTAGGTTCGTTTTAGGCGATCCCCAAAAAAGTTGACCGGAAATAAAACTAGAGTCTAGGCGCGGAATATTTTTATAAGGAATTATAATTTCTAAAATTAGAAATACAATAATAGTCCGAGTTTGTCAAGAGGCTAGTTATGGGACGATGTAAATTAAAAGGATAATATTATTTCGGAAAAATCGTAATGTTATTACCGTCCGTTCGTGGATCGAAGAAGTGGCGACCATGGCGACTTAAGGAAAAATGAGCCCTTTAGGCGCTTAAACCTTAAATTAAAAATACAATAGACAATGTTATCAGCCTATAATGATATCGCGAATTTAAATATCAATCGTTTCTGTATATTTAAGAAAACAGACCTTAGTTTGTTTATCAAAACCAAAACACGAAGACGCGGAAAATTAATGTTGGCGCGGTCGCGAGTGAAGTCGGGCTTTCAAGGAGTTGGCTAGGAAAAATAAGTTTGGCGTCGCCCGGGGTGACGTCAGGAATGGTTATCATTTATTCTTATTATTACCTCGAACTCTATTATCTAGAATTAATAACTTCCTTGAAAAATACGGACTTTTATTACCCCGAACCCAGTTAGTTAGAATTTTTGGAGATATTATGGTTCAAGACTTTTCACGATAAAAATCATTATTAGCCTTATACCATAATGATTATCTAGATCCACATTTCTCATA
>JAISYP010000134.1 GCA_031269825.1 Deltaproteobacteria bacterium | reverse complement strand
TTTTTAACTAGATGATTTTATTATCATTTATTCAGGAAAAATTTTTTTCTGCAAACTATTAATAGGGAAAACTGGTGGGGTGGGCGTCTGGGTGAGTAAAACAAACTAGGGAATTACGGGTTATTATTTGATTCATAACGATGAAAAATCATCGGGGCGCGTTAAAATCTAAAAAATAGGATTGTTATGATTATAAGTTTTATAAATACAAAAATAATATCTAAAAATATTAAAATAGAATAAATAATAGTGATATCTATTTATTAAGAAAAATCCCGTCAGAAACTATTACCCCTCCAATGTGGAATAGAATTGGCTATCTAAATTAGCCCCGCTCGGCCCTGGCTTTTTCTACTTTCTCTATTTTATTGGGATTGGCGTTAGCGGCCCAGAAAAGCTATAATAAATACATAGTTTTTCTTGACCACCCCCTTGAGGGATCGCTCTTGGGGTCAGGGATTTACTCCCAAAGGTAGGACTGATGACCGCTCCCCTCCATCACATCAACCAATTGTACCTGCATTTGCCGACCATCAACGGTCAAGTGGCGGCCCAGGCGGCTATTGGCCAGGATCTCCAGCGAATAGCTCAATTGGCCCATGATAGAGACTACCGCCGGGATTTGGTGGAGGTAGTGTCGGAAACTAATCCTGGGAGTGAAACCGTGGGTATCCGTCGGGAAGGCGAACCGTTGTCTAAATCCTTTATTAAAGGAAAAAATCGTTTCCGTCGGGGAAAAGCCGCTGGCCGAAGTCAAACGTCGTCCGGGGATCTTTTGGTGGATGTCCGGGTTTAAGGGAGCGGGCTCTTTTGGAATCCATATTGAAAGAGGTCATGCTCCTGCAAAGCGGCGTGGAGATTCTGCTTCTGATCCTTTTGGTGGTGGTTCTGTGGCGCACCCGAGGTAAAGCGGATCTGGCTCAGGAGGACAAAGGAACCACGGCCGCTCCCGTCTTACTGCCGGACAAGGTTAAAGAGACTATAGAAAGGTTTCTGTCGGAATCGGAAAAGATTTCTCAAGCTTTTGAGGCTAACCTGAAGAACAAAAAAGAGCTGTCGGCGGATTTGATCCTGAAATTGGATCGTCGTCTGACCGATTACCAGAATTTGTTGAATAAGACCGAAGAGGCGATTAAGACCGGCGAAAAGCGTCTGGCCCAGTTAACGGAAAATGGCGTGGCTTTGGTGGCGGCCTCGGAACATGGCCAAGCCAATCCAGCGGCCCCGGAAACTCGGGCTTTGGTTTTGCGGTTGGCTAAAAAAGGTCTGTCGGTTGAGGATATCGCCGTGAGCTCCAAGCTTTTGCGTGGCGAAGTGGAATTGATTATTAACTTGGAAAAAGAGTTTGAGGTCTAACCTAAATTCCTTGAGAGTTTGATCGCGCGCGAAAATTATAGCGGTTGGCGGGGTCAACGCGTTTGGTGGGTTGTTTATTAAGCGCCCGCGCCTGTTTATCTGGTTGGTCGCGGAGTTCCTAGGTTTGAGCGCGGCCAAGATGACCAAGCTCTCTTTTTTTTAACGCTAGAGTTGTTACCTGAAATCGTGGGCGAAAAATTTCGCCGCCTTATCCTCACGCGCGGATTAACTCATTTAAACTCATTTTTGAGGCGTTTGACCAGAATGAGCCGGATTCCCCCGAGGGGAGCTGGTTCTATTGGGCGCCTAATCACGCGTTAGGCTCGCCTTCGGGGTTTTCTGGCCAGAAGGGGCTCTGGTAACGATTATCGCGAATTTGGGCTTTAATTGGTTGGTTGGCGGAAACTGGCTCCACTCTTTCCTTTTAATCAAGGAGCGCGCGCGAGGCGCCGACGGACAAATGTCCTTGGATATTTATTGAGACCAACAAATTTTCTTCACGCGAGACCATTAATAATGATCCATTATTACTTACGCTTTGTGTATTTAAGGAGAAGACAGTGGAAGATTTAGTCGCTATCGCGGCGAAATGGGCGCCTATCGTGATGGAGATAATTCGCGGGCCTGACGAAACCGTTGAGGCGCCATATTTTCTGGAATTGGCGCGCGCTCGCGAACTGGCCCGCTGTGAGGAGAAGATGGCCATCGCTTCCGCGGTTGGGCCGATATATCGAAAAAGAGAGGAGGCGAGTCGGAAAAAAGCGGCCGTTATCATAGAAAACGCGGCCGTTGTCAAGGAACAAAACGCTGTCCTCGAGAAAAAAGACGCGGAAATAGCCCGTCTTCTTTCGTTACTCGACAAGCGTTCAGGCGTTAATTAAAGACTATCTTGTCGCCAAGCTTTAAAGCCACACGCCCTGGAAAACTAGTTTTTCCGGTTTATTCATAGGCGAACGCTCTGGGTTCCACTAAGGTCGTAATCAGGCGGTTCAGAGGCGGAAGAGGAGAAATTCTTCCTACCCCTGTTGGCTGACCTTTCTTTCACGAACTTTAGGGGCGATATCATAGGTTGATTAAATTTAACAGCTATAATATTTAATTATTGACTTCTATTTTTTTATTTGTGATATTATGGAGCTTCTTCATTAATTTAGGAGGTTCCCTATGTCGGTCAAAAAATCCCCGCGCCCCAAAAAAACTTCCTCCAGCGCTCCGTCCAAGAGCTCTTTTACCTATACCAAAAATGTTTCGGCTGATGGAACCATCAGTGGAACTTTTAGTTTTACCCCTAGTGGCGACATGATGGAAAGTGAGGGGTCTGTCCTGGATCTGGTTCAAAAGCTTTTGAGGGAGAACGTGGGTTCTATTTTGGCCACTGATGGCCAGGATGGTCGTCCAATCCTGGGCGGAGAGGGGAAATTTAATAGCGGCGACCAATCGCCTCAAATTTCTCAGACCTCCGCTGGCTCTGTTTCCGTCGAAAGTTCTGTTTTACCCGCGCTCAAGGGCGACGGAACTGGCGTCCCCCTGGAAAATAAGACTAATAAGGCTAATAAGGCTAATAAGGCTGGTAAGGCTTATAAGGCTAATCTCGCGCGCGATTAAACTCCCCATTTGGCTAATTCGCTAAAATGGTGTCCAGCGAGTGGGCTCATCGGCCCACCTCGCGGTGGCGACCGATCGGACTGAAAATTGTCGACTCTCGGTTAGCGAGGACTATTTAAAGCCCTTTTCAGACTAGTTTGGTCGTTAGGTTGGTCGTTTATGCTTTGAAATTAATATATTAAAACTTTTCTAGTTAGTTTTTTATGTGATAATGATTTTATTTATTCTTTACTAAATGTATTAGTTAAATTTTAGCCTGACCAAATTCACTTTGAGGGTTTTTCTGGCTGAGTTTCGAAATCCCTAGTTTTATGGCCCTGGCTAAGTAAAAAGAGTATTAATTTCAATAAGTTATCAATTAGAATTTTTGAATTTGAGTCTTTCGAAGACTATTTTCTCTCCGGCGCCCACCGTATCGCCGTCTCTCGGCGGTTCCCTGTCTAGGCCTTTAAAGCCTTATTAAGGATTAAAACTTCTTAATTAGATTAGATTATAGTAAATTATTTAAAATAAATAATATGAGTATGATAAAACTAATTTTAAAAATACGCGCAATCTTTTTATCATATCAAGCTAATCATAATTATTCTCTTTTTTTTACTTTTGGGCTTCTGGTATCAAATCTAACTCTAAATTTGATATGATCCAGATTAAAAGAGACTTATCATTCTTTAATCCTTCCTTTAGTCACCGATTTTCCATGATTAACTCCTCATGACAGAGGAGTTTAATCGTTGATATCCGCGGCGTTAGGGAACTAAGTTAAAATATAGATTAAAATATAGTTTTAAATATAGTTTAATTTACTCTGTAGAACCTGATTTTAAATATTAATTTATCAATATTTTGATGATAAAAAAAGCGGTCAAAATCATACCCAAAATAAATTTGAATAAGCTAGAGGCTAAAAAACCCAAAAGAGCTCCAGTTCCAGCCTTTAGAGATTCCATCAGGCTACGGTTGGCGAATAGTAGCTCAAAAATCGCGGCTCCAGCGAAAGTGCCCACGATGAGACCGATGACGTTAAAAACGATAAGTCCCACAATGGCCCCAATGAAGGAACCGATCATGCCCGCTTTTCCCGCCCCGAACTTCTTCGCCCCCACAATGGAGGCCAATTGATCAAAAACGATACTCGTGGCCACAAGACCGCCCACAATGAGCATTGTCCACAGGCCGTATTCTTGCCAGCCAGACCAAAGTCCGTAACCGAGGTAGGCTCCGAAAATTATGGGTAGACCCGGAATGATGGGTAACACCGAACCGGCTAAACCCACTAGCATAACCGCGATGGCCAAAATGGCCGCGACAACTGAACTCATGGAACCACCTTGTTAGGGAAGACAATGGGGAATAGCGCCGATGGGCGCGTTTTTCTTCGTTTATGGATCTGTTCTATTTTGGTCTCGCCTGGTCTCGCTTGGTCTCGCTTAGCCTTGACCGATCTTGTTTTATTATTTTTTCGACTGGCCCGCCGCCGCGACTGGCCTAACTCAAACTTGGTCACGCTAGCCTTCGTTTTGTGTCCCTAAAGGGCTAAATCGCCCCCGCGTTAGCGGGATAATTGGCCCGGATCGCCCAGAAAAAATAGAAATCGAAAAAATAGCTAAAGGGGATAAAATCCCAGCTAAAGGCCATGGGCGGGGGTGGGGCGTTAGACCCCAATCCCGCCCAGAAGTTTTCTCAATCTAAAGAACTGCCCGAGTTTGGGAACAGTTATCCGCGCCCATTGGCGGTATAAATGGCCTTTGTCAATCCAGGGCTCCGTCCTTTTTGATGGGCGCTCGGTTAAGCGCCAGGTTTATGGACTGGTAGATGGTGGTATCCCCGCGTCTAACCCACAACAGAACTGGTTCCCCACGCGGATGGCTCCTTAAGGCCCAGTTGTAGTCCCCTAGGCTATTGACCGGTTTACGATCCACCTCCAAGATGACGTCGCGAACCTGGATCCCGGCCTCTTGGGCTGGGGAGCTGGCCTGGGTTTGCTCCACTAGTAAGCCATTGTCCGTCTCCAGGCCAAGTTTCTCGGCGGCGGTGGGGGAAATCTCCCTTAAGGTTAAACCTAGATCCATGGAGTCGCCCAGGAGATCGCCACCATTGTCGGGGATGGCGTCATCCAGGCGCCCCACGGTGAGGGTGATCGATAGTTTTTTCTGATCGCGGATAACCGCGACTTGGATTTCCTGGCCCACTGGGGTTTCGGCGGTTATGGTTGACAACTGGTCGATTTCTTGGATGGATCGTCCGGCGAACTCCACAATGACGTCGCCCGGCTTGATCCCAGCCGTTTGGGCGGGAGAATTAACCAAAGCTTCGCCCACCAAGGCACCTTGTCGGTTTTTTAAGCCAAACGCCGCCACCAGTTCGTCGGTCAAAGGCTGCACCACGGCCCCGATATAGCCCCTTTCCACAAAACCGAATTTTTTCAAACGCTCGACCACTTTCGCCACTATTTTGGAGGGAATGGCGAACCCAATCCCCGAGCTACCAGAAAAAACCAAGGCGTTCACGCCCACCACTTCCCCGTTTAAGGTTAATAATGGTCCCCCGGAATTGCCTGGGTTAATGGAAGCGTCGGTCTGGAGAAAGTCGTCATAAGGCCCCGCGCCAATGGCTCGGCCTCGAGCCGAGACAATACCCTTAGTCACGGTGCGGTTAAGGCCAAAAGGATTGCCAATGGCGAGCACCCAGTCGCCAATTTCCACTTGGTCAGAGTCGCCCAAGATCAAGCTCGGATAGTCGCCCGGTTTTTGTAGTTTTAAAAGAGCCAGATCCGTTTTGGGATCGCGGCCCACGATGGAGGCCTTGATTTCGGTTCCATCGTCCAGTTTAACTAAGATTTTATCCGCGCCCTCCACCACATGGTTGTTGGTGATGACATGGCCTTCTTTATCAAAGATGAAGCCAGAGGCTTGAACCACCTCTCGGAAAGGTTTGGGCGGCTGGGCTAAGTTTGGGGGCGAGGTCTCTGGTTCTCTGGGATTTTCCTCAGGGGACTGGGGGCTAAAAAAGTCGTCCAAAAAATCCTCTGGTGGCAGGGGAACTTGGTTTTGTTTGGTGGAGTCAACGTAAACCTGGGGACTGGTTTTGATGGTCACGATGTTGACCACGGCGGATTTAGCTTTTTTGACCACCGGGGCGATGGAGGGGAGAGCCACCAACTGACTGGACAGGGCTGGAGCCGTTAAAACGTGGGCGTTGGCCACGCTCACGGCTTTGGTGGCCGTTAGGCGGCTAACCATTTCCGCGGTCTGGGGTGGCCCTGGCCAGGTGGCGGGAGCTAAAACGGGCTGGGTGGTTAGTTCCGCGTGGGGCGCCGTTGACTGGGTTAGGTTAGAATGGGAACGGATGGCTGGGTAGAAGCTTTGGGCCTCAATACTTACCGTCAGCCACGACAAGGCCAAAAGCGCGCCGACTAACCAGATAACGTGGGGAAATTTTTTCATGCTCTGTTCCTCTTGGCCCGTTTGTTCTTGGCCCCTTGGCCTGGTGAGCCATCGACCACCCACCCTAGATGATCATAGATCATTATAGATCATCATAGATTGTCATAGACCAATAGAAGATTAAATTAGCTTTATTAAAGCTTAATTGATAGTTAATTAAAGATCAATTAAAACTCAATTAAAGATTAAGAGGGTACCCAACGTGCCCCCATCTAGCTTTGGGCTGATGGGTCGCCTTTTCGGTTAGGCCTAAATTAACGGAAAACTGGCGCGCGTTAGGCTCTCCCAAAAATAACCAAAGAATATAGTAGCAATTTATAAGCCAATTTTAAACAATAAAGTCTGGAAAACCACCTTCGCGGGCTTTTTCCGTCCCAAGCCTAAGGTTTGGCTCTATAAATCATCGTCCGCCGTGGGCGGAAGGGGCGCGGCTTTATTTTCCAAGTGGTTAAGCTCTCGCCAGAGAGCGCGAAAATCCTCAGGCCAGGGGGCTCGGAAGGCGCGAACCCCACCTTCAGGATGGGGAAAGGCCAAGCGTCGCGCGTGAAGGAGCTGACGGGTCACCAAAGGTTTTAGGCTCGGAAACTTTTTTAAGAAGTTAAAGGAGTTTAAGCCATAGACCCAATCCCCTAAGATGGGGGCTTGGGCTTGCTCCAAATGGATCCGGGCCTGGTGGGTGCGACCGGTTAGTAAGCTAATTTCCACCAGGCAGACATTGGTTTTAGGGAAATGGCGCAAAACCTTGATAATGGAGCGAGCCAGGCGGCCCGCCTCTGGAACGACGTAAAATTTATACCTTAACTTCGGGTGCCGGGCCAGATTAGATTCCAATAGGCCCAGGATTTTGGGGACGCCCATCGTGAAGGCGAGGTATTTTTTACTAACCCGCCGATCCTTAAAACTGTCTTTTAAGCTGTCAAAAGCCAAAACGGAGCGAGCCACCACCATGACCCCAGAGGTGTTTCTGTCCAAGCGGTGAACCATGCCGGGTCGATCGGGCTGGCCGATGGTGGCTAAATTAGGATCTAGAGCTAAAAGAGAGGCCGATAGGAAGGGGCCCCGGGCTTGGTTGACGTGGTGGGCCGTCAATCCCGGCGGTTTATTGATAACGAAAATGGAGTTATCCTCGTAAAGAACGGCGACCGGGATTAACTTTTCCGCGGCTTTATCTTGAGCCGGGGGCGAAGAACCGGCTTCTTGGGGACTTTGGGCGGTTAGCGGCCAAAAGAGAATTTTTTGCCCAGCTTTGACGCAATCAGAGTTTTTGATTTTTACGTCATTAACCCGCACCCGGCCGTTTTTAATGGCCTTTTGGAAACTAGAGCGGGTGAAAGGCCAGATCGAGGCTAACAGTTTATCTAGGCGCCCCCCCGCGTCTTGTTCGGTGGCCTCATAAAACCAGGGTATGACCTTAGCGGGCGCGTCTTCGGTCGTTAGGCCCGGGTCAGGGTTCGCCGCGTCATTAGCTAGATCGTTAACCGCGCTATTAGCTTGATCATTAACGAGGTCATTAGCTAGCTCATGAACTAGCTGGGCGGCGTTGGGGGCGATGATATTGTTTGGGGGAGCGATCTGGTTTTCCCCAGAGCTATTGTTTTCGGTAAAGCTAGGGTTTAAAGGAACAATATTCCCCCTGGCTAGATCGGCGGTGGCGAGTTTTGGGCAAGGTCGCGCCGCGTCTTGGGAAGGTTCCCCGGTTTTTTCGTTTTCAAAGGTCAAGGTCAAAGAAGCGGCGGTTGGAGCGCGCCTGGTCACTGAGCGGCGGCCTTCGGTGGCGGGAAAAAGCTGTCCAGTTCCTGGCCAACCCGCGCTTCCTCGCGTTGGGTCACCATGGAGATTTCCTTGATGAGAAGGGAACGGGCCGTGTCCAACAGTTTTCGTTCCCCAAAAGACAGTTCTTTATTGCCCCGCATGGTCATCAGTTCCCGGATGACGTCGCAAACGTCCACAATGGCCCCCGTCTTCAGTTTATCCAGGTACTGGCGGTGGCGTCGGTTCCAGTTGCTGGCCACCATCATGGCCGGGGGCGACTTTAAACGCTCAAAAATCGTGTTGACCTCGGTTAAGGTAATGAGCGGTCGCAGACCTATCTCCGCGACATTGCGCGCTGGAATGGTTATGCGCATGCTGTTGTCCAGAATGCGCAGCATGACCAGAGAACTGTCAACCCCATTGACGGGTTGATTTTCAATGGATTCAACTTGGCCTACGCCATGGGCGGGATATACCACCAGATCGCCGACTTTAAGTCGCAAGAGAACTCCTCCACCTAATATTATACCCGCTTATAGTAACCTAATTGATATTGGGCGTCAACTTTTTAGAATTTACCGTCGAGATTCCATAATTCAAGACAAGGTTTTCAAAGAGCTATCCACTAAATATGGGCGCCAAAGATGATTTTGACCCTATAATTTGGGTATTTTTTCCCTTTGGAACGGGGCGCCCCGGATTAGGGGAGCCTAAGCCAGGGCGTCGATAGTTAGGACGGCCAGGCTTTTCTCAGCCTAAGACTTCCGTCTGGTTTAACTAAAAATATAGTGGAGGGCGAGGCGGGGGATTTAAGGGTTTAGGCTTTATAAATATTAAATAGAGTTATTATAAATTATTAGTCGCTAAATTTAAATTTTATATTAATTATTATTAAAAAATTATGTATTATATTTTATAAAATAAAAAAATGATAATATAAATGAACTGGCGCTAAATTTTCGGTAAACTTTCACTAAACTTTTAAGTGATTATTTCGCTAAAATGGCGATTTTGGCCTAGTTCTAGGCCCGCTGGCCATGGGCGGGCCCAAAATTAGTGGCTAGATCAGTGGCTAGATCATTGGTCAGTGGCTAGATTAGACGTTATATCCGACCCTATTAATGGCTTGGGCCGCTGGTCAAGGGAAAAATGGCTTTAAATTATTCCATTTTTTTGATATAAGAACAATAATTGACGGGTTTTAATGGGGGTACGCTTAAGCTCCAATCTGGCCCGAGGATAAAAATTTTAGTCCTTTGGGGAGCGTATTATTAGATCTTAGCGGCTTCCCCAGATTATAGACTCAAAAGGTCACCCAAGCGAGGCGAATTATCATTTGAGGCCTCAGTATTGACCATAAAAGCGCGGACATTAGGCCATGAGCTGGGATCCTTACGATAGACGACCGGAAGAGTCGCCATGTGGCTGGCCCCTTTGGCTTTGGGCGGTAGGTTTTTTGGTCGGGCTAGGGTTGTTTTTTTTGGTTTGGTATCTGATCAGCCCTGACTCCATAGCCCGGATCTATGGTCGGACTTTAGGGCCGCCTTTACGGGTGAGTTTTTTGGAAATGGCCGTGGGCTCTGAGACGGTGAGGATTCCGGCGGGCGGAACCTTAGACGTCAATCCCCATCAGCGTCTGTCTATTATAAGGTTGGGGACGAATCGCTGGAGAAACTACGATCTGCTCTATTTTAGCCCAGATTTTGATATTAACGCGGTGATTCGGGATAGGTCGAGCCTTTTGGATCTACTGGGGCGAGAAGCTTTCTTGGTTCCTAAAACCGTGACCGTGGAGGCGCGGGAAGGCGACCGATTGGTCGCCAGTTTCGCCTTAAAGGCGGCTTTTTCGGCTCAAGATTGGGGACGGATGGCTCAGGAGTCGGTTGAGATAGAGCCAAAAATCGTTTATTATCGAAAGGCTTTGGAACAAGCCCCCCAATCGGCCGCTTGGCGAGCCGGCTTAAGGCAAGCCTTGGAGAAAGCTGGGCGGCTAGAGGAACTAATCGTTCTGTTGGAAGGGGATCTGTTAAGACTTCAAGATAGTAAAAGTTCAGATAATAAAAATCAATTTGATCAAAACCAAGCCTATAACGCCCAAACTGAGATTTTGGGTAAACTATTAGGTTTTTATCGAGAGCGCCAAGACGGGGTCAAAGAGATCCAGACCATGGAACGTCTTTTGACTCTCGCGGAAAAAACGGGCCAAAAAGCCAGGGCCCAAAGTCTCAAGGCGGCTCTGGCCAACGCGCGTAAAAGTCAGGAACCCCTCAAAGCGGTTGACCTTTACGAGGATCTTTATCTGGCCGCGGAAGGGGAAAAACGTCGGCCTTACTTGGTGGAATTGCTCGCCTTGTACCGGAATCTGGGGCTAGCCAAGAAGGAAGAGTCGGTTTACGAGCGTCTTTTGCCTTTAGCCAGTAAAGAAGAACTGGCCGGTCTTTGGGGAGAGATCTTAAGGTTAAGGGAAAAACGGGCTGATTTACCGGGCCAGATGGCCGCCTGGGAAGCTTTAGCCGGCCTTTTGCCCCCCGGTGAATCTAAGGCTAACGCTTATAAGCGCTTAGGTTTTTTAAAGTACGAAACCAAGGATTTGGTGGCTTCGGAGAAAGCCTATTTATTGGCCATTGAGCACGGCGAGGACGATGGGGCGGTTTACTTAAACTTGGCTCGCCTGGCTTTAGCCAAAAAAGATCGAGCCGCTTATCGCGGTTATTTGGCCCAGGCCCTGAAACATTTGAGGGAGCCTCAGATCAGGTTGGAGCTGGCCCAAGCCTTGACCGACGATGGCTTAAAAATCGACGCCGCGCCCCATTGGGAAGCTTTGGCTACTTTAAAGGGAACGGAAAAGGAGCTTAATCGGATACGCCTGTTGGCTCAAAATCAGCTCATCAATTTGAGACGGCCACCTGAGGGCCAGATGTCGCCGGAGTTTGAGCGGCTTTTATATAACTACTCCAAGGAAAGCGTCGAGTTCTATAATCTCGGGGTGGCTCATTTCCAGGGGAAAAACTGGGAAGCGGCCATTAAGGCTTTTTTGAAAGCCCTGGAGTTGGATCATAATAAGCATTTGGAAGCCGACGCCCGGGGTTACCTATTGGCTCTTTATAAAGAAACTGGCCAGACCAAGGAGATGTTGGCTCAAGCCAACTGGATCTACCCAGCCGATCCCAAACGTCAAGAGATCCGGGATCTCATCGCCGATCAAATGGAGCGCGACCAGGATTGGGCGGGCTTGGCGAAACTGGCCCTGGATTGGACAGGCTCTGACGATGACGCCGCCAATTGGCGGATTCTCTCCCTGGCCCAGCGTAAGCTGGGCCGGGACAAAGAAGCGGCCCTGAGTTTATTAAAAGTGGCCCAGCGGGATTTTAAGGCCACGTCTTGGTTACAGGCGGCCCAAGCTTTGACTAAAACGGGGGCTAAATCCCAGGCCAAAGCGGCTTATGAGCGGGTTTTGGATTTGGAGCCAGACAACCAAGAGGCCGAGGAGGCCTTGGTCAAGATGGCCCTGGAAAGTTTGGGCTCGGTTAAATCTGGGTCTTAATGAGTCAGCGACGTCTTTTAAATGGACGAGACAGGGAAGAGACAGTAAGGTTATTAGAAAATGGAATTAGATTGAAGCCATGGGCGTGTTGTTAGATTTGATTCAGCGGGGCGGCTGGGTGATGTATCCCATTTTGTGCTGCAGTTTGGCCGCCTTAGCCATTATTATGGAGCGGATCTGGAGCCTAAGGCGCTCTAAGGTCGCCCCCCGCAACCTTATTTACTCGGTCAATGACCTATTGGCCAAGCGTCAGTGGCCAGAAGCCGCCTTTCTGTGCCAAGAAGGGCGAACCTCGGCCGAAAGACTCATCCGGCAGTCATTGAAGATGATCGGGCGCTCCCGTCTCATGTTCAAAGACGTCATGGAAGAGACCGGCCGTCGGGAAGCCATTTTTCTGAGCTCGCACCTGGAGCTATTGGGGGTCATCGCCGCGGTCTCGCCTTTATTGGGTTTATTGGGGACAGTTTCGGGCATGATTAACGCTTTTGGGGCGGTGGCTCAGGCGGGTATGGGCAATCCCGGCGTATTGGCTGGCGGCATTGGCCAAGCGCTCTTAACCACGGCCGCGGGTCTGGTGGTGGCCATTCCCGCCATGGTCATTCATCGATTGCTCCTTAACCGGGTGGAGGCGCTGACTGGGGAGCTGGAAGATCTCTCCACGGATTTGTTAGAGATCTTGGCCGCCCCTGACCAGGTTCCTAGCGTCGTTCCCCTTAGTTAACTTAGTTTTAACTTAGTTAATAGGTAAGGCTTTTTTTAGATTATTGAGGCGACCGTGAACTTTTCGGGCAAAAAAACCAAAACCTCGGCTTTAGCCGTTAATATGACCCCTTTGGTGGACGTGATCCTCCAATTGGTGATTTTTTTCATGGTTACGGCCCAGTTCGCGGTTTTGCCGGGTTTAAAGTTGGAGTTGCCGGAACTGGCCACCAAGACTTTGGCGCGCGCCGATGAGCGTTTAGAGATCAGCGTCACCGCCCGCGATGATCTGTTTTTTGAGGGGCGGCCCACCACGGTGGCCCGATTAGGCGATCTGTTGGAACAGACCGGGGCGGACGGTCGGGAAGTGGTGGTTCTCATCTCGGCCGATCGACAAGCCAATTACGGTTTGGTGTTTGAGGTTATTGAGGCGTTGAGACGGAAAAATTTTCAGCGAGTGGTCATGGCGGCGACTTTACCAGACGAAGGGCAAGGAAGGGAGAGCCAATGAGCGAATCTTTGGAAAAATCGTCCCGGGTGGGGGAACCAACGCGCGCTTTGGGGTTTTGGCGAGTCTTTATCCGGGAGCGCCTCTATTCTCTGCCGCGGAAAATTTTCTGTGTTCTTTTCGCCTTAGGAACGCTGTCGGTCTTGTTTTACTTTTTCGCCACTAATGACGGTATCTATCGCTCTAGTAGCCTAAAGAATCGGAAAGCCGCCTTGGAGCTGGAAAACCTACGTTTAGAGGAAGAAAACCGTCAGTTGGCCGCCCGGATCGAGCGTTTTGGCGAGGATCCGGTCTTTTTGGAGGATGAGGCGCGCCGGAAATTAAGGTTGGTTCGGCCGGGCGAGTTCATCTACCGTCTGGCCGAGGAGCCGGAGCTTAGCGACCACGAGGGGACTGGGCCAATTAAGTGAGATGGCTGGACTCCGGTTAAGTTTGGGGTTCTTTTTAGGTTGGAGGATCTTTTTTCATGTATTCCACCAGTGATTTCCGCAAGGGCTTGAAGGTGACTTTCAAGGACGAGCCCTACATTATCGTTGACTTTCTGCACGTCAAACCTGGCAAGGGGGGGGCGTTTGTCCGAACGAAACTGAAGAACCTTTTGAGCGGCCGCGTTCTGGAAGAAACTTTCCGTTCTGGGGAGAAGCTGGAGGAGCCCGATCTGGAAGAAAAGAACGTCGAGTTCCTGTACTACGACCCTAAAGACGGTTATGTCTTCATGGACAAAGCCACTTACGAGCAGATCCACCTCACGGAAGACCAGGTGGGGGACAACCGCTATTACTTGGTCGAAAACATGGAATTGTTCCTCAATTTTTATCGAGGTCAACCCATTGGTCTGGATTTCCCCACCACGGTCAACTTAGAGGTCGTGAAAAGCGATCCGGGGGTTAAAGGCGACACGGCCACGGGGGCCAATAAGCCGGCCACGCTTTCCACGGGGTTGACGGTTCAGGTGCCTTTGTTTGTTAATGAGGGCGATGTTCTTAAAATAGACACCCGCACGGGAACTTATATTGAAAGGGCCAAATCCAAAGGTTAAGGCCAGCGGGCGGCTGATTAGACGATGGTTAGACTAGTGGGTCATTGAGCCAAGACTTGGTCGCGGGGTTGGGGAACTCAACTCCGCGAGGGCCAAGCGAAAAGGCTCGGCGCGGTTCTGGTTTTAACCCAGAGGACTAATTTAGCCAAAACATTTAGGCGAAAAAAGTACCACGTTTCTATTGGTTTATTGGGCGCGTGTTTATTGGGCTCATGTTGGTCATAAAGCTTTTTTAGGGAACGGATTTCTCTTTTCACTCAGATTGTCACTCAGATTGACCAAAATAAGTTAGCGCGTTTGTCGCTCTTTCTATATAGAATTTAATAAATAACCATAAATAGAGGCCAATTTTTTAGGCCTGTCCTGGCTAGGGATTTTTTTGCCCAAAATCCTAATTTTAGCGACCTTTCAGGGGGCGGGGGAATAGAATGTTTCCCGGAAATAGGTCAAGGGCGGCCTGTTTTAAGGTTCTTTGGGGTTCGCTGGGCTTTTGGTCGCCTTAATAGGCGTTATCCCCGGAGTTGGTCGACCAATAACGCTGGATCAATTCTGGATCAATCTGATTGTCGAGGTCGCGGCGCTTCTTCTTAAAGACGCTGGAGGAACTCGGGGATCGTCCGGATGAAGAACCTAGTCGAGTAAGCTTTTTTATGTTTGATTTGAAATGAGTTAAGTCGAGACGCCGTTTTCAAAGTGGATATCTTTATATTAGGCTGATAGAACAGTTAATTTATAAAAAAAAGTCTTATAAATTATTGATTAAGCTATTTTATCATGTAAATTTAATAAAGTCAGAAAAAATATATTAGATATTATCAGTGGGGTTGGTCATGTTCAAGGCGAGATCCGCTAGACGATACCCGCGCTGAGCGCGCGGCTGGTCTGAAAGTCGGTCAAATCAAAATATCGCTGAAGACTGATTATACCGGTCAAAGTGTCTCGTCCTTAGTCGGAAGGCCATTGTTTTCATAATATCATTGTTCGATCTGATCTATCGGGAGACTCGGGAGGATATTCTCCCACCAATAAGTGGCCCAAGAGTTGTCTAGCTGTTTATAACGCTTGGATTTATGTCCAAAACATGTCCATGGGAGTGAAAAAAGCGACGTTATTGGGCACTTTAGTTATCTTCATAAGCAATCCCGCCTAAGTATTCAGCGCTTATCAGACCTAATAGACTAGATTATAATATCTATGGAAGCTTTTATCAAAATAAAAAGCCTTTATTTTATGTGAAACTGATTAATATTTTAATAAATATAAATTTTAAATAGTTTTAATGTACGAAAATTATTTTATTATGTAGCTTTAGTATACGAAAAACGCTCAAACAGAGGTTGAGATTTTTTGGCGAAGGCGTCAATCATTTCTTCTTTAACGCCGTGACCAAAGCCGCCAGAGCGCGTGGCTCTAACAATTGATGGCTTCGAGAAAACCATAGTTTAAGGGAAATCTTCAAGTAATAGAGTATTAATTTCAATAACTTAAAAATTAGGATTCTTGAATTTTGGACTATTGGCGAGATCATCCGGTTTTCCGAGGGTGTGGTAAAAATGCACTATATTTATTTATAATCAAAAAAATTATAAAGTTTTTGTTTCACTTATACATTTACTTCCTTACAGTCTAAAAGTAGTATTAAGAAT
>JAISYP010000120.1 GCA_031269825.1 Deltaproteobacteria bacterium | reverse complement strand
CCTTACCTTTTGCCCATGCTATTATTTTATCTATTTTTTAGACGTTAATTTTATGGGTAGTCCACTTTTTTATTTATGAAAAGTTATAACTTGCTCCCATAGCTGTGGCTCATTTTTTTGAGAAAATCCAGTCGGCCAGCCAAAAAATTTTATTTCGACAATGTCACGTTGTAGTGTTAAGATCGGCAAAAAAATAGCGGTTCAGAGCGAAACCAGCGACCTGGCCGCCATGGAAAAGAACAACGGCAAGGACGGGAACAATTATAAGCTCGTGGCCTACGCCAACGCCGTTCTGGCCGCCGAGGCCGTGGTTAAAGGTCAGGCCGAGGCTGCCCTCATGAACCATCCCCGAGCCGCCGCGGCTATTGAGACCCTGGCGGTCAAGTTCCTTGGCTACGCCAAAGTCCCAGAGGAATATTACGCCTACGGGGTCAACAAGGACAGCGTCGAGCTCCTGGCTACCTTGAACGCGGGTCTAGAAGAGCTGATGGCCGATCCCTATTGGATCGAGCTTAAGAAAAAATACCGCCTGGACGCCAGCTTTGAGTAAAGTCCGAACGCCTTTCCCCTCCGGCGGGGCCTTGAGCCCCGCCGGAGACTCCTGCAATCGCTCTTTCCTTCCGCTGTAGAGTTCCCAGACTGATTGGACGCTCCCTAGCCCATCCCCTCAATCCCCGTTAACGTCGACAGACTCAGCCAACCGATTAAATCGGCGCCCAGAAACCATAGGGTTTTGGCGGGCTCCCTTTTTCCCCCGGCGGCGTTTTTCAGGTTCCAGTTTTAATATCCTTTTTACCGGATTTTTCCTTTTACAACGCCATTATCTACCTCGTCAAGGGCGCCTATCTGACCTCGGCTCTCATAGTCGGGGGCAGTCTGGGACTGGCGGTGGGACTTCCCATGGCCGCCATCCAGGTCTACGGCCCTCGCTGGGGCCGCTTTCTGGTCAGCGTCTACGTCTGGTTTTTCAGGGGCGTCCCTATCCCGGGTCTAGCTGTTTGTCTTCTATTTCGGCCTTTTCGGTCTGTAAAAAAAATACTGGGCCAGCTTTTGGGGGAAAAAATCAGCCTACCGCTGTTCGTGGCCACCCTGATCACCCTGGGACTGACCAGCGAGGTCTATCAGTGGCGGATCATCAGGGGATCCGTCCTCTCGCTCAATTTGGGGCGGTATAATACCGCTATGTCTCGGGCTTCTCCAGGGTCGGGGATTTGAGCCACATTATCCTCCCTCAGGCTTTGAGGGTGGCTATTCCGGCCTGGATCATGGTTTAGCTCGCTGGCTACCTTCACGGGTCTGGTCTTGGAACTTCTGACGGTTCTCCACATTAACCTTACCTGGGCTTTGACGCGTCGTTCTCGAGACGCCTTTCGCGCCTCTTTTTCTCAATGTGAATACTTTTCCTGGAGCCGCCCCGCTAAAACAATCATCGAGCAAAGATTACTACGGAATTTTTCCAAATCCAGGCTCATCATTTCAAAAGCGTTAAAATTATGGCGCGAATCTGGCTGACATTCATTGGGTAATAGTTTACGACAGCGACCATATTATAAATCAGATTGTAAAAACATAGACTTAAACCAGGTGGAATAAATCAGAGACCTCGAAACTAGACTCAAACACAGCCTCGAACAAGGTATCGATCTCGAACTAGACCTAAAAAAATCTGACCAAAATCGATGGCCAACGATTGACTAAAAAGTGACCCTACCGCGATGAGGCGATGACTAAAAAAATCCCCGGTTGAGCGTCGTCTTAAAGGCGAAGCTATAGCGCCCCGGGCCTTTAGTTTTAAAAAAACTAAACCGATCCAGAAAAAACTTAATAAAAATTTAGACCAACGGCGCGAACATTTAAGCCAGAGGAGGATGATTTTAGATTCAAAAAAAATCTCTATGACCTTATAAATAATTCCCGCCAAAAGACCAAGCGTATCTTGGACGCGCCACCCGCCTCAAGAAGATACGTCCACCATCCTTGACCGTACGCTCGATCAGCCAAAATTTTCTAATCACCCCTTAAAAAAATTAGACTGGTGGAGATGAGGTTTTCTAAAGGCGAAATAGCGCCAGTAAGTTAACGAGCTGACCTATCAATTAAACCTAATCCTTTCGACGGAACATTTTACCGTTCCGCCGAAAAGAGTTTTGGTTGTCGATTAGAAAGTGAAGATCAAAGCGTTAGCCCAAGCGAAGGTGTCCTTGGCCTTGGCGGCTGTGGTTCCATTGTATTGGTCAAAGGCGCTACCATTAAAGAAATATCCGAAATGAGACTCAAAGGAAACATTGTCCAACAATTTGGTGATCACGCCCAAATCAATCTCGAATCCAAGATCCTGGGAATTATCGGCCAAAATTGGATTTCCCGCTCCATCAAGCCCGATCAAATGTCGGCCTAGAGGATTTACCAACCTGAAGTAACCTAGACCATAACGAACTTTAACGTCTTTAGCCACGGAATGGTCGCCAAATATAGCGAGCGCCCAATGGTTATTGAGACCAAACCTA
Organism: Deltaproteobacteria bacterium; assembly: GCA_031269825.1. Classification (GTDB taxonomy): domain Bacteria; phylum Desulfobacterota; class Desulfarculia; order Adiutricales; family Adiutricaceae; genus JAIROO01. The sequence continues at coordinate 14,765 of JAISYP010000120.1, read as the reverse complement.
GCTGGGGATCCTGAGCCGGTAAGACCAAGATTGTTAACGCTGGTTCCCGGGCCAATCAATCCGCTACCAGCGTAGGCGACCAAAAATGGACTAAAACTTCCGGCCCCGACCAATCCATGACCAGTCTTGCGAGTAGGCGAAGGAGCTCCACCCTCGTTAGGGTCGGTAGGATCATTGCCATCAAAATACCAACCACCCAATGTGACTGATCCTGGGCCATATTTGTAGACCGCGTCCACATAAAAACCTAAACCAACGTCTTTCGCCTTGTTAGCCTCCAAATTGGGAGCCGTAGGGGTATTACTGAAACGTCGGAAAACAGTTTCACCCCAAGCCGCCTTCCCCTCAAAATGGAAAGATAAATCGCCAAATTTTAAAATCAAGGCCGGATTTAACGAAAAGGCCCAATTCTTTTCCACGGGATACACATTACCGCCTATCGTGGCATTATTAAATCTAGAAAGATCCCGTGAGTATTCGATATTTAAGCTAGCGGCGCCCCCATCCCAAAGATAAAACGGCTCAATCCCGAATCGATCCTTGTCCACGTCTTTATCTTCATTCTCGTAACCTTGATCAAACCCGGTTTCTTTGACATAAATAACGTTCAACCCTAAACCGCTGTCCCACTTTTTCTGATAGGTTATGCCATCGAAAGTCATATTTGTGTCAAAGACGTGGTTATTTAAAAAATCTCCATACTTAGGCGCGTAACCTAAGGTGTCTAAACCAGCCAAGGTGCCAACCATTCCAGAATTATGACGCCCTAGATTAAACTTACCAAAATCAGTTTTAACGGTGGCGTAAATAGCCCTAGTAAAAACATCATACGGATAGCCAGTACTAGCGTCTCCACGACTTCCTTGACGTCCAGTAGGAACTCTACCCCAACGCACGGCGGTGGGACCTCTTAAAACCCATCTTACGTTAACATTTTCCGTAGCCGCGAAGTCCACGACTAATTGTAATCTATGCCAAAAAAATGATTGGCTGTCCTTATTATTGTTACTTACTGATCGAGAGAAGTTGACGTTGTTTTCATGAAAAATCTTGTAAAATCCGGAAAAATTAACCTTGGTCGCGGCTAAAGCCGTCACTGACGAAAAAGCTAGGCCCAAAAAGAAAGCGAACGCCAAAATGGCTCTCAAAAAGACGGTCATGGTTTCTCCTTGTAAGACTATGAAAAAATTCGCGCGTAATGGACTGAGCCTTATTTCCTAGGAACTTGACAAACAAACCAGTTCAGCAGGCTAGTCAACGCTAAATTGAGGGACATGGGTCAGATACTGGAAAATCAAATAACCTAGTCCTTAAGTTTGATTTCTCTGATAACTTGGTAGGTTATTTATAGTCCGCTCTGACCAGGGACAATGGCTTTTACATCGTTCGTTTTTTGTCTTAATGATATTCTTCATATATAGCTCCTAAGGCGACTAAAAAATCGCGAAAAAAATAATAGATCCGAATATAAAGTCGGCGTGGATAATGGATAAACACGAGTCAGATCCAAGAACGAACCATCGCGAAGTTTGATCACGCGAAAAATTTGATCACGCGTCCAACTCTTATCAAATCATGAAAAACAACCATTAAAAAATCTAAACCGAAAATTTAACAACATAATGACAAAATTAAAACCAAAATTACAATATACCTGTTATGTCAAAAATTTGGACAAAACTCCCCTGTCAAAATTTTCGATTACAAAATCTTGTCATCTTCACAAATATTAAAATATAACGGCCTAAACCAGGCTCACTATTTAAATCTATTAATCAAGGGCGGATCCCTCCTAAAGCCAACAATATTATGCTTTGTTGACAGAAATTAACGCTAATAATTACGTCACACACAATAATATATACGTGTCAACTGGCGACAAAATTTAAAGACAGAGCAATCCTAGAGCCAATTAAATTAGATCTAATTGACATTAATTAATAACATAATCGCGCGTTTATCTAATCATTAGCGCGCGGCTGAAACTCGCTGAAAACTTTAAGACAAAACCTCCGTAGGCCGATTAACCAATTAATCAGCTAAAAATATGTATAAAAAGATTCAATTAACCTTTTTATGACGCTTAATTCAATTCGCCCAAAATTTTGAGCGAAAAATACCCTTAAGCCATGGTCATAAGAAACTGGCCAAAATTGAAAAAGATTATTCAATTATCATAATAAATAAATACATATAATTATTAAAAAATTTTCAACGTTCTGGTCAAAACCAAACTCGGACTAAACCTAGTAAAAAAAAATTCTACCGGATTTTGACTAAGAAGATGAGCGCGATAATCATAACCAAAAGGTATTTTTATCGACAACCTATCTTTCTAACGAGTTTTCGACAATAATCATAAAATATTGTTTCAACCAGCGGATATAAAAAAAGCCAAAACGATTGGAGACGTTTCGGCCGCGCGTAGAGCTTAAGCTGATCCATCCTCACCGTTTATGAGGCGTATCGGCCGAGCCAAAAGGCGATTCTAACGAAAGTCAGACAGCCTCGTTGACCGGCCAAATGTGATGTCAACAGCTATAACAATATTTGTTATAGAGAAGACTCATCAGCTGAATATTAATAAAAAAATTATTTAACATTAAAAATAATCCCTTAAATAAAATCAAACGCTTCGATCAATCAGCCACCTAAAGAGCTAGGCTATAAAATATAGCGTCAAATTGATTTTAGCCCTGATTTAGAGAGCGTTAACGTAGTCAACCCCAGAAACTCAATTAGTTCCAGCGGTGTCACTCCGCGCGCTCAAGTAAACTTGACACATAAAAAAAAGATTGTCAAGTTTAAAAAAATAAAAGTCCCTCAAACATAAGGCCCCAATCCCCATTCACAATTTTGGTCAAACAACTTCCGCCCTAGACTTGGCTTAAGGATAAGGATGAAAGTGATTTTAAACAAAACAATTGGAAAAATTTTGGGCTCAAAATAAAACGCGCCCGCGAGCTTCTTCTCCAATATTGAGGTCTATTGGCCTTAGCCTACCAGGATAATGGGAGAATTCCAAAAAAGCGAAACTCTACCAAGGGAAGACAAACGCGTAGGACAGCCATAACAATATTTATGGCCAAGAATACCTATGTTCTGAGTTATGATAATATTTTTAGCTTCCATTGATTAACCTAAATATCAAAGCCAGAGCCTAAAGAAAAGATAATCAAACTCCAAAAGCGGCTAGCCTCTGGTCAAACTAATAAAACCGGTGATTCCAACGTTTAAAATCCAATTTTAGATGGTCTTGATTTTTCTAAACAGTCTAATCGTGACTAACCCATCTTCCCAATCAATAAAAATTTGCCATAGAAGAAAGGAGTTGTCAAGCTATTTTTTAAAAAAATTTCGCCCCACCCCAAAAAACTTTAATCGCCAAATTGTTTTATCAAGCCGATCCAGACATAGAGCTCAACGGACATAAAAAAAACCAAAACGCTTAAAGACGTTTCGGCTTCATAAAGATCCGCGGCCGTTAACATCTTCCTCGTTCACGAGGACTACTGGCCGAGTTCTAAGGGATTTTCAACAAAAGTCACCATTCCCCTCTAACCGGCCAAATGAGCTGGAGACAAGGGCGACAACAATTATTGTGGATGGAGCCAAGGGACTGAATTTTGAGAATAAGCTTTATTTCCATTGATGTTTCCACTGATGTTTCCATTGATTAATCCCTAGAATCCCTCGCCGCTTATGGTTAAGACACCGCTAAAAACGGCTAGCTTGTGGGAACAAGCCCTAAAACTAATAAAAAATTTCGTCAGAACAATAATGAATGGAAACAAAAAAAACTATTTGTGCCATCCGCTCGACCAACCGAACCATAAGCTCAATAAAGAATGACACACAAATTTTTGGTTGTCAAGAGTTTTTTACAATTCTTTCTTCGAATAAGGCAAAAATTTGGTTGTCCAGCAAAAAAATATGGCCCTATCCGCCTCCAACTCACGTCCAATGGCTGATCTGATGATTTTTGGATCTATCAGCGTCCTGGGGGATCCTTCTCATGACTATGGAGGCGCACAGGATGATCATCCCTATGATAATGAACGATAGCCCAAATATGGGGCCATTGGATAAGCTTGGCCCAAAAGAGGCCTTATTACTTAACCGAGCGAACAAGGTCAATAAGCCCGCTCCCATGGCCACCCCACTATTGGAGCAAATCTGAATGACCACCGATAACAGACTATTGCCAGTTCCAGCCTCCTTATGATTGAGGTCAATCAGTATATAAGAGTTCATGGCCGTGAACTGCATGCTATTGACGATCCCATAGCATAACAATACTATAACCAAAAAAACGTTGCTATCATTTGAGCTTAAAATTGAAAAAGAGCAAACAATCAATCCTAAAATAATTGTATTAGTTTGTAAAAAAAGCTTAAATCCAAGCATAGGTAAAAATATGTTGATCAATTGTTTGCCAATAATAGAGCCCGTAGCCTGGGCCAGCATGAACATTCCAGCCCGGATGGGGCTAAAACCTAAGGAGAGTTGGAGAAACATTGGAATCATAAAGGGCATAGCCCCTGATCCCATCCTGGAGCATATGTTGCCCATGATACCCACCAAAAAACCCGGCTTTTTAAAAATGGATATTTGAAACAGGGCTCCCGGCTTTTTGGCTAATAAAAGCCAGTAAATGGTCATTAAACCTATGCCAATGAGCAAAGCGTCCAAATTTTTGACCAACCCACTGTCTGGGGCTATCACCAACCATAAGGACAAAATGGCGATGGAGACGCTAAAGAACCCAAAGCCCCAAAAATCAAACCGCTCCAGGTCAACTTCCCGTAAATCCGGCATATATTTGGCGGTCAACCAAATCCCGCATAAACCCACCGGCAGATTGATCAGAAAAATCCAGTGCCAAGAGAGGTATTGAACAAAGAAGCCACTCACTATGGGCCCACAGACTGGCCCCATTATGGCGGGTAAACTGATAAAACTAAGCACCTTAATTAGCTCAGCCGAATGGCCATAAATCTTGACCACGGCCAAGCGGCCAACGGGAACCATCAAGGCCCCACCTATCCCTTGAAAAACTCGGGCGGCCACCAACGCGGTTAGCGTTCGCGATAGAGCGCAGGACAGGGAACCCAACGAAAAGATAATGATGGCCAAAAAGAATATCCGTCTAACCCCGAACCGATCGGCTAGCCAGCCGGATACCGGGATAAAAAGGGCCGTCGTCAAAAGGTAGGCCACCACAACCCACCGCATCTTGAGGGGATCCACGCCCAAGGCCACGGCGATGGAAGGGATGGCGTTGTGCAGGATACTGCCGTCAACAGCCTGCATGAAACTCGTCACCCCCACAATCCACGGCAAAACCGGGGAAATCTGGGATTGTTCCTGATCGTAATTAGTGGCCATAGAAGCTTGCTCTACTCCAGATGGCCTGAAAAATGAGAACATTTGGCGAAAACCCCAGAAATCCGGTTTTTAAGTCAATTCAAGCCTATTATTAGGCCCCAAGAGACGTCTTGGGGCGACGTTTATTGATCAAGGTTAAACCCAATATTTGCTACCCTCGTCGGTCAAATCCTTAAACAATACCGTGGAAAGGTATCTCTCCCCAGTGTCGGGCAAAATAACCACCACAGTCTTGCCAACGTTTTCCGGTCTAATGGCGATCTTAGTGGCCGCGAACGCCGCCGCCCCCGAGGATATGCCCACCAACAACCCCTCTGTCCGGGCTAAAACGCGGGCCGTGTCCACCGCTTCGTCGTTTTTAACTTTAAAGATCTCGTCAACCGCCTCAAAATCAAACACCTTAGGCACAAACCCGGCCCCAATACCCTGGATCAAGTGGGGCCCAGGCTGACCACCGGAGAGAACGGCCGAGTCGGCCGGTTCCACGGCGACGATCTTGACGGTGTCCTTTTTTTCCTTAAGAGCCTGGCCCACGCCAGTAATCGTGCCCCCAGTGCCCACGCCGCCCACGAAGATGTCCACCTGACCGTTGGTGTCCCGCCAAACTTCCTCGGCCGTGGTGGCCCGATGGATGGCCGGGTTGGCGGGGTTGTTAAACTGCTGGAGGATGACGGAGTTAGGCACGGTGGTAGTTAGTTCCTCCGCTTTACGGATCGCCCCTTTCATGCCATCGGCTCCTGGGGTTAGAACCAACTCCGCTCCGAGGGCCTTAAGCAGCGTCCGCCTTTCCAGACTCATCGTCTCCGGCATGGTCAAGACAATCCGGTACCCCTTGGCCGCGGCCACAAAAGCTAGGCCAATACCGGTGTTTCCGCTGGTCGGCTCAATGATGACCGAGCCTTGTTTCAACAATCCCTTCTCCTCAGCGTCCAGGATCATGGACAGAGCGATGCGATCTTTAACGCTACCAAGAGGGTTGAAGTACTCCAACTTAAAAAGAAGATCAGCCTTGACCTTGGCCAATTTACCAAAATTTCGCGGTCTCAATAGGGGGGTGTTGCCTATGAGATCGGTCAAGCTATCAACAGCGTTGCTCATTGGACAGAACTCCTTACGGGTGGCTCCTCCTGAGGACTTTCCTTGATGTTATCCTGGGGGTTGGAGTCAAACCATTCTTGCTTAAACGGCAAGGGCACGTTAGCGACAATCTTCTTGGACAGATTGGTGTTCAACAAGGCCCTGGCCGCTTTCCTGGCCAACTCAAAAGCCCCGGAATAACCCATGTAATTCTGGGACTGGCCATAAAGGGGGATGGTGGGAATGCCCAAGCGAACCACCCAGCCGTTTGATCCCCCGTGACCGACGTAAAGATCTGGCTTAAGCCTTTTAAGATAGACCAGCTCTTCGGCTGGCTGACCAGCGGCCACGGCCACCGCCGTCTCCGGATCTTCAATGTCGTCGAGCATGGGCACGGCGAAACGATCAAAATTGTGAGGTTTTAAGCCCAAAACTTTCATGCCCAAAGATTGGAAAAATTCCGCCGTAGTGAAGATTCGAGTCTCCCCACCGCCAACCCAGATGGTTTTCCCGGACAAGATCGGCTTAAAAGGCTCCACGGCCTCCAAGAGCTGGCTAGTCTCCAGCTCAATGAGCTTTTCGGTTTCCTCCACCAAGCCCATAGTCTCGCCAATGACCCGTAGCCACTGATTGGTATTTTTAATCCCAATGGGGAGAGTGTCGATGACGTAGGGCGTCCCAAATCTCTCCTTGAGATGGCCAATCAAATAGTCGTCATGGGTGGCGCAGATACTAACGTTCAACCCCGCCTCGCCCATTTTGGCGATCTCGTCGATGTGGCCGTAAAGGGGCAAAACATTAACCTTTAAACCTAGAGCCGAAAGAATCCTGGATAGCTCCACCTCATCGCCATAACTGGTTGAGCCCACGTTCAGAAGGTTAACTGTCCGGCTATTTTGACGCTTGATTTTCTCCAGTCTTTCTTCCTCAGCGGAATTTCCCACCAGAACCGACTCAATCCGGATCGGCGGTTCCACCAGTTTTTTCAATAACCCATGGTAAGCGGAGTCATAACCGCTGGCCACGAACCGACTGCGGAATCCCTCGCAGTGAACCGGCACTAGTTTAGCCGCGACCTGGGGCTCCAACTCTTCCAAAACCGCGTCAATGTCATCGCCAATGATCCCAGGCACGCAGCTATTGCCCACGACGATAACATCGGGCCGATATTCCTTCTCCGCGTACAAAACGGCGTTACGAAGTTTTACCACGCCACCATTAATGACATCGGACTCATCCAAATTGGTGTGAATCCATATAACGTCATTGGCCGGTTTACCCTTTAAGGCGCGCGCGGTCTTATTAAACCCGGCTAAACCAATGTTATTGGAGCCGCACCCCAAAGGCCCGTGGATAATGGTCACCACGTTTTGGAAGGTTCGGACAATACCCAGAGCCAAGGTTAATTGACAACCGACCCCTTGGGAAAAATAACGACTGTTATATTTCGCGCAGCCCTTGCCCATGGCGCGCCTTAAGCTATCACAGGAGCCCAAAAACGCGTTGGTCGGCTCGATCCGGACGTCTCGGGTTGGTGGCTCAGTGGCGGAGGTGTAATTATAAACCAAACCCTCCAGCAAATTATTTTTATCGACCATATCTAATCCTTTCGGATAACAGATCCTTGGATAAAAGGTTACCGGTTGCTGACTAAGGAACTGTAAAGATCCTCAGCCAAATTCAAGCCGCCTCTATAGCCCGCGTAACCTTTGGTCAAGACGGCCCGGTTGGTCACAGGATAGGAAACAGGCAAATAATTAGCCCCCAACTTTTGGGCCGCGGAGCCGTCCAAGCTACTGGCGATGACAAATAGAGGAGCTAATTGGTTATAGTACTTATCATTGTGATTGTAAGGCCAACTTTCCCGGACGTGACGCAACAGTTGCCCCGTGTTAGCCTCAAAAACTATTTTTGGTCGAGCTTTAGCCGTTAAGGTCTCGAACTTTTTGACGTACTGAGCCGAGCTTTCCTCATCGTCCGGCTCCTCATTGACCACCACCAGATGGGGAATCCAGCCCAAATCCTCGCTAACGTATTGAATTAGGGGAAACGCGTAATTGATGTCACTGGAAACCACCGCGTAGCGCTGATAGTCAAGATCGCCGGTGATCTCCAAAAACCTCTGAAAATAGCTGTAGTAGATGGCCTTTTCCTCGGCGATAACGGCCTCCACTTTAGCCTTGGGTAGGTTAAGAGGCTCAGCGATCTGACGCAAAAAAGCTTCCGAGCCGGTGTCGCCAATGGGTAGATCCACCGTCAAGGTGGGGATATCGTGGGTCTCTTCAAAGGCTTGGGCCGTTTGTTGACCATGGATTGGGGAGAAAACCAAGTTGTAGGCGGCCTGGCCGTAATTTTTGATCTTCTCGATGGTCTCCCCGTCGCCAAAGAAACTGTTGACCTTCAGATCCAGTTTGTTCAGGAGAAAAATCAAGTTTTGAATGTTACCCCGGTAAAAAACGTCCTGACCAGGCATGAAGCCCAGGATATTGACCGTTTTATTGTCCTTTTTGGTTGACGGGGCGATGAAGTCCTTGACTAGGGAACTGAGCACCGCTTCGTAACCCTTAAAGCCATCGCCCAGAAAGCCCGGGGCGCTAGCGTAGAGAACTGGCTTGGGCCGATCCTTAAAACGGCTAGTCACCAAAGCCGCGTTGTCGCCAATGATCTCCACCTGACAACCGGTGACGACGAAATATAGATCCCCTTCCATGACGCGCAAGGTGGCCTCGATCTGTTCCTCTAAGCGCTCCTCGCCACCAAAAACGATGTTGTTCTCGGTGATGTTGGAAGTTGGCGTCATGGTTCCACTGCAATAACCGGGCCCTTTGTAGCCACTGCCCAAATTGTAAGTGGCGGACAAGGTCTGAGCGCAGCCACCAGAAGCGTGGACAATGGGTATTGAGCGAGGCAAGGATGAAATGGTGGCGATGGCTCCCCCTAGGGCGCAGGAGGATTTAGCCCTTTCTATAAAACTATTTTCCACTGGTAAAGCTCCTGGGCGGGGAATGAACCCGCCCTGATTGCGCGACTTCGGTATAAACTAGCGATTATCTTCATAATCAAAGATTAACTTTTATAATAAGGGTTAAACTCATTGGTATAAATCTTGTCCAAAGGAATGGAACTGGGAATTTCCTTAAACTCCTGGAGAAGATCCAACCAAACGGTCACGGTTTCTTCTTTAATGATGGCGTCGGGAGCGTAGAATCGATCCGTAATGGCGTTGACGTCCATCTTAAAGCGGCGGGCCGTGATTTCCCGGTTTTCCCTGGGATGTTGGTTAGCCCAGTTAGCGGTTTTAGCCATGGCGAGGGAAAACCCGCGGACAACGTCGGGACGCTTTTTAATAAACTCTAAATTGAAATAATAGGGCGTTCCCCCACCGCGGTTTTCCCAGATGTCATAATCGGAAAAAATTACCCTAAATTCCTTGTTATTGGCGTAATATTCAGGCAACTTATGGGTTAAGGCGACGTCAATATCCCCTTGCCGGAGGGCCTGCTCAATGACCGTCTCCTTAATGACAATCAGATCAGCGGCGTTTTTAACGTCTGGGATCCCAAACTTCCGTAGATAGGCCATATGAAAATAGCCATTGCAGCCCTGGGCTCCGGGGGAGCCAATCTTTTTTCCGACCAAGTCTTGGGCGGTATTAATGGGGCTATCCAGCTTCACGATAGCCACCATATGCGGATAAATCTCGGTGGATTCGGTTTTTTGGGCCACGGCTTTAATTTTGGCCCCCGCCGCGATGGCCGCGATGGTGGTGTTGACGTGCCCCCGACCATTGACGTGAATAATGTCCTTCAGCACCGAGGGGATGGTCTGATTGGAGGGCACGGAACCGACATATTCCGCTTTCAGCCCACTTTCCTCGAAAAAACCATTCTCCTCGGCCGTCATGAGGATTTCTGGGGAAGCCACGTCGACTGAGCTGGGTAATTTCAAGACAAAATACTTTTTGCCGTTCTCCCAGATTTCCCCCTCCGCCAAGTCCGCTGGCGGTGGGGAACCACTAGCTTGGCTTTGGGAACCGGCCGCGGGCGGTGGGTTTTGTCCCGTGGTCGCCGCCTGGTCATTGCCGCAGGCGACCCAAATAAAACCGGCCAACCAAAGACCACAGATGGTTAAGAAATATTTCATGCTAATTCTCGCTTTAAGGCTAAGTTAAATTAAAGATCATCGACTATCAATAAAAACATATATACATTAGACTCCAAGCGAGCCTATTAGCGCAAAATCAAACGAGCTCAAAATATCAAAAGGCGGTAAAATCACTAGTTTATTAACAAAATATCTTAGACGTAATATTGAGGCGCTTTACGCGTCAAAACCACATCAATGTCTTCTTGACGGAGGGCCCGCTCAATGACCGTTTCTTGGATGACCACCAAACTAGCGGCGTTTTCGCGTTAAGGACACTCTCGCGCGGATAAGCCATGTGGAAATAACCATTTAAGCTTAAATTAGATTTAACCGTGCTCATATTAAAAAAAAGAAAATCATTAACTGGTATAATATGGGTTAAACTCATTGGTGTAGATTTTTTCCGAAGGCACGGCTTCGGGAATTTCATTAAACTCCTTAAGAACGTCAACCCAGACGGTCACGCTATCATCTTTAATAATGGCGTTGGGAGCGTAATAACGCTCAGTTACGGTGTTGACGTCAATATTGAACCGACGGGCCGTGATTTGTCGGTTTTCCAAGGGATGGTCATTAGCCCAATTGACCGTTTTGGCCATAGCGGCGACAAAATTTCGAACCACGTCGGGATGTTGGGCTATAAAATCTAAATGAAAGAAATTGGGCGTCCCGCCGCCCCGATTCTCCCAAATATCATAATCGGTAAAAATTACCTCAAATTCTTTACTTTTAGCGTAATACTCTGGCACTTTATGCATCAATGAGACATCGACATCACCTTGCCGAAGGGCCTGCTCAAGAACCACCTCCTTGATGACAACGAGGTTTGAGGCGTTTTTAACGTCCGGTATCCCAAATTTTCGCATGTAGGCTAGACTAAAATAGCCACTGCAGCCTGAAACGCTGGAAGTCCCAATCTTTTTACCAACCAGGTCATGGGCCGTTCTAATGGGGCTATTAGTTCTAACGATGGCCACCTTATGGGGAATACGTTGTGAGGTTTCCGTTTTCTGAGACACGGCTTTGATTTTGGCCCCAGCTGATATAGCCGCGATCGTCGTGTTGATGTGGCCCCCTGAGTTAGTGTGGATAAGCCCTTTCAAAACCGAAGGTATGACCTGATTGCCCGGAACGGCTCCCACGGATTTAAGCTTAATCCCATATTCCTCAAAAAAACCGTTTTCCTCGCCCGTGACTAAAAGATCCGGCGAGGTGGGCTCTGGCGAATAAGGCACGTTTAGAACAAAATACTTTTGGCCATTTTCCCAGACTTCGCCTTCCGCTAACTTAGTCGGCGTCCCCGATTTATCAATCCCTGATTTTACGGCCGGGGCTGGCGCTTGACTAACGGTACCGGTATTTTCACTCCCGCAAGAGGCTAAAAAAAAGGCGACAAAGAAAAGAAAACCAATATGGGTAATTTTCATGGCTATTTCTCGCTTCCATAAGTTATCTGACAACATTGAAATATATCAGCTAGACTTATTTAGACAGATATGAATCCTTAAAAACTGTCTTAAACCCACGCGAGTAAGGCCCAAACAGCCAGTGGAAAACAATTTCTGGGCCAAACCAGCAACCTCGAGGGTCACGTCGCCCAACCGAAAACAGAAAAAAACCGCGAAGATGGTTTGGCTCAAAAGGCGAGCGAATTTGGTTCGTTTAAGGAAATTGTTTTCCACGGTCAAGCTCCTCCAGATGGACGCGGAGCCACCCTTCTGGCTTTATTGGGCTTTTAGCTATGATTAACGCGAATATCGCTAATTTAACCTTTGAAATAAGGGTTAAACTCGTTGGTATAGATTTTATCCAGGGGAATGTTTCCGGGAATTTCATTGAACTCCCGCAGAAAATCAACCCAGACCGTCACGCTATCTTCTTTAATAATGGCGTTGGGAGCGTAATAACGCTCAGTTACTTTGTTAACGTCCGACTTGGTTCGCCGGGCGGTGATTTCTCGGTTTTCCCGAGGATGCTCATTGGCCCAATTAGCGGTTTTAGCCATGGCGGTGGCGAATCCGCGAATAACGTCGGGACGATTTTTTATCACATCCAGATGGAAGAAAAAGGGCGTTCCGCCACCGCGGTTTTCCCAGATATCATAGTCGGAGAAAAGAACCCTAAATTCCTTGTTATTCTCAAAATAAGCCGGAACCCGGTGCATCAAAGCGACATCCACGTCGCCTTGCCGGAGAGCCTGCTCGATGATTGGTTCTTTGATGATCACTAAGGAAGCGGCGTTTTTAACGTCTGGGATACCAAACTTTTTCATGTACGCCATGTGAAAGTAGCCATTGCAGCCCTGGGCGCCAGGCGAGCCAATCTTCTTACCAACCAAATCCTGGGCCGTTTGAATGGGACTATCCATCTTGACAATCGCCACCATATGGGGAACGCGCTGGGTGCTTTCGGTCTTTTGGGCCACGGCTTTAATTTTGGCCCCAGCCGCGATGGCGGCGATAGTCGTGTTAACGTGTCCACCTGAATTGGTGTGCAGGATACCCTTTAATACCGAAGGAATGGTCTGAGTGGAAGGAACCGCCCCCACATAATCGACCTTGATCCCATTCTCAGCGAAAAAACCATTTTCCTCCGCCGCCATAAGGATCTCGGGCGAAGTTAGATCCGCCGAATTAGGCACTTTCAATAAAAAGTACTTTTTCCCATTTTCCCAGACTTCATCCGCGCCCAAATCCGCGGGTGGCTGGGTAGCGGTGACGGCGGCTTTTTCTGAAACTTGAGCGCTTATGGCCGGAGCCAAATTTTGCCCCTTAGACACCGATTTATCATCCCCGCAAGCGGTTAGAAAAAAGGCGAAAGCGAAAATAAAACTTATAGATATAGATTTCATCATAAAATCTCACTTATTAAAAAGTTAGCCTTTAAAATATGGATTAAACTCATTGGTATAGATCTTTTCTAAAGGAACGTCACCAGGAATTTCCTTAAATTCCTTAAGAAGATCAACCCAAACAGTTACTGTTTCAGGCAAAATAATAGCGTTTGGCGCGTAATAAGCCTCCTTAACGACATTAATATCCGCCTTGAAACGACGAGCCGTAATTTCTCTATTCTCCTGAGGGTGAGCGTTAGCCCAATTGACGGTTCTAGCCATGGTGTCCACAAATTTACGAACAATGTCTGGACGCTTATTGATAAAATCCAAACTTAAGTAAAATAGAACGCCGCCACCTCGATTTTCCCAGATGTCATAATCAGTGAATATTACATCAAATTCATCGTTTGTAACATAATCAATGGGATTTTTATGCATCAAACCTATATTAATATCCCCTTGTCTTAAGGCTTGTTCAATAACTTGCTCCTTAAGAACGACTAACTCGGAAGCGTTTTTAACATCAGGGATACCATTTTTCTTCATATAGGCCAAATGAAAGTAACCACTACAGCCTTGCGAGGTGGTGGAGGCGAATTTTTTGCCCACTAAATCAGTCGCCGTTTTAATCTGGCTATCTTTCTTGACAATGGCCACCATATGGGGAATTCGCTCGGTGGTTTCCGTTTTGGCGGACACAGCCTTAATTTTAGCCCCCGCCGATATAGCCGAGATAGTGGTATTGACATGCCCACCAGAATTAACGTGAATTATGCCCTTTAAAACCGAAGGTATCGCTTGCGGATTGGGAACCGCGCCAACATAGTTTAGCTTTATTCCGTTTTCAGCGAAAAAACCATTTTCCTCGCCGGCCATAAATATTTCTGGGGATAACAAGTTAGCTGAGTTAGGCACGTTTAAAACAAAATACTTTTGACCATTTTCCCAGATTTCCCCTTCCGCCAAGTCAGCCGGGGCTGGCGAGGCGGAGCTAGAAGAGCTGACGGAGTTGGCGGCGCTGGAGCTAACGGCCGGGGCCAGATTAAACCCCTGAGAAGCCGATTTATCCTCACCGCGAGAGGCTATAAAAACGACGCCAGCCAACAACAACAAAATAATTGAAATGTATATCTTCATGCGTTAAAGCCTTTCATAAACACCAATACAAAATTTCGATTTACTAAATAGAGGTCGCGGTAGGAAGTGCCCTTTCGGGCACCCCCCCGCACAGATCCCTGCGAGCGGGACTACCGCGCAGGGCTCCTCAATTGGATCGGACGTGTATACCTTTGATTTGGACAGGGGCGCGCAGTGACCG
>JAISYP010000058.1 GCA_031269825.1 Deltaproteobacteria bacterium | reverse complement strand
GACCTCGCGCGGATAAACATGACCACGCTCATCGATGTGACCAGCCGCCTCCCCACCTATTACGAAATCCACCCCGGCTCAATGTCAGACGCCAAGACCGTCGCCAGCTTCATCACGCGGATGAAAAAATATGGCGCGGAGCGGATCCGCGTACTACTGGATCGTGACTTTTACTCGGCGTTGAACATAAGCCTCGCTCGACGCCCGTATAAGCTTTTACATCCCCGCGCCCACAACGGTAGGCTGGCGAGGCGAATTAATTGAGAAATACCGAGACGCGTTGGAGACGCCGGAGCGGGTGATAAGCTTTACTGAAGATGAGCGCCAAGCCTTATACGGCATGACTGTCCTGGATAAAATTGATGGGCGCCGGGTCTGGAAGCGTCTATACTTCGACGGGGCTCAACGGACAGAGCGCGTCGGCTCGCTGTTCGCGGCGCTCAGACGCTGGGAAGGGGAGCTTTTAAGCGGTAAAACCCAGGAGAAGAACAAGTGGGCCTACGAGCGTTACTTTACGGTCAAGACGACCCCTAAACTGGGTCTTAAGGTCACGCGTAATCAAGAGGCCATCAACGCTTACAAAAATGATCAGGCTGGATATTGGGTGATCCTGAGTGACTGTGAGAAGGACGCGAAGGCGGCGCTGGAGGCCTATCGCGAGAGAGCGTTGGTGGAGTCCCAGTTCGACGATATGAAAAAAGACCTAGCGATGTCCAGAGTCCACGCGCGTGAGCCGAACGTCACGCGCGGACGCGCCTTCGCTCAATTCCTTTCGCTTATCCTGACCGCTCGAATCAGGGGCGTCATGGCTTCCGCCTAGGCGGGCCGCCTGGATATACCCAAGGAAGACAGGCTTTCACGTCACTACTCGCTGGCGGAGATGATGACGCTACTCGGGACTTACCGCGAAACAAGCTTCTCAAACCGTTACGGCCCAGTAGTATCCGCTCCCACCAAGGCCCAGCGCTCAATCTTTCAGGCCTTCGGGATTTCGGCTGGCTGATCTAGCGATAATTTAATGTGATTTTGAGTTGGGAACGCCTTGGAAGAACATTTTGTCAATCCTCTCGCCCGCGAGCTTTTCCGGTTAGACGTCCAAAGCGGCGCGCTGAACCGCGAAATCAGCCAGACCTCCCCCCAAGAATGCCAACTGATTTTGAGCGCCTAAGCCTTAACGTGGGCTTTATCCACGCCCCGCTTTTGGCCCTCGGGCCAGGGGGCGACGCGTGGGTCTGTGGCTCCAGGGTCGCCAGCGCGGTTGTCGGGGCCGTTGTCGCCGGATTTGAGCTAACCGCGCCATCAGTTAGACCAAACCGTGGCTAGTCTATCCCAAACGGTCGTCAAACTAGCCCAAACCCATCAAATTTCCGCTCTGAACATCTCCGGCGGCGAACCCATGGAACAAGCGGTCAGCTTAAAAGCGGCTTTAACGATTATTCGCCACCAAGGGATCCACGATATCCTGGTTTACACTGGGTTTTGGGCGAAAGATTTATTAGAGCGACATGATTGGCTCCCCGATCTCGTCTCCGCCTTAGTTGATGGCCCCTATGAGGCGCGTAACCCTTCCCCGGAAATCTTCCGTGGCTCCACCAACCAAAATCTTTGGCTTTTTGACTCAACCCTAGCCAGTCTTTATCAAACTTGGTCGCGCCAGACCAAGCGCCAAGCTCAGATTCTGGCTCTTAAGTGCCAAATCCGACTGTTGGGCGTTCTCGGCCCCCACGATTATGAGCCTGTCGCCGCGGCCATCGACCAACTGGCGTCGCCCCCTCGGGACGTTTCCACTGGGATCGACGGTTGACCTGGGGGTTTGTTATGATCTATTATTTAATAGTTTTAGCTAAATCAGCTGGCGCCAGCCCGCGTTAGCCAACGATAATCGCGTTAGCCAACGCGTTTGGATGAAACTTTATTTTTCGGAAACGCTTTTTGGCCAGACTATATTGGCCTCCAAAGAACACCACTTGACCAAGGTTTGGTCATCATCATTGATTTGCGGCTCCATTTTCGGCTGGGCCAACGGGACATGGCCTGGTTCGTCAGTAACCTGTCCGACAATGGCGCCTGGATCAATGGCCATGAGTTATCCCTAGGCGAGGAAAGAGCCTTGTCGGCTGGGGATGAGCTTAAACTTAGCGCCCAATGTCACCTGATCGTCACCCTATGAAAGCTGTTTTTTTTAGCTCCCCAGGCCCCTCGCGCCTCGAAAACGAAGACGGCCTCTTTTTAAGCGAAATCCTCGTGGATCGCGACACCAAAGAGCCCGAATACCGAGAAATTAACCCCCAATCTTTGGTCGCGGTGGCGGACGGCATGGGCGGTGGGCCAGGCGGCCGAGAGGCCGCCTTCTTGGTCTTAACCAAACTGTCGGAGTTAGCCCACCAGCCTCTCACCGAAGCCGCCCAACATTTGGTGGAAGACAATATTAAAAACGCGGCCTTAGCTTTAGCTCTAGTGGCCCAACGCAACCCCACGCTCCAACAGATGGGTAGCGCTCTGTCCGGTTTATGGCTCGGCCAAGACCAAGCCTTGGCCTTTAACTGTGGCGACTGTCGGGTTTACCGGATCCGCGAAGGGTTTCTGGATCTATTGACCCAGGATCACTCCTTGGTCTATGAGCTTTACCTCAATGGCCAAATCACGGAAGAGGCCATGGGCGCCCATCCCTTAAAAAATATCCTCACCTCTTCCATCCAAGACAATCCCGAACCGCCCAGAATATTTTGTCGCCGGATCGCCGTCCTCCCCGGGGATAATTTTTTTCTTTGCTCGGACGGCGTTTGGGAAGCGGTCAGCCGAAGGGAAATGGAAAAATGGATCGCCTTAGAACCAACCGAAGGGGCGCCCCGGCTAGCCGAAACCTTGCTAACGCGGGCTAAAGACAATTTCACCTTCCTTTGGCTCTATTGAAAAAAGGGGCGTTTTTTACTGATCGCGAAACCAGCCAAAAGGCGCAGCCGATGAGCCAGTTTTACCCTGAAGCTGGCCTTAAACCCACTCCCCGCCGCCCGTCAAGGAAGATAAGACATTAGCTCAAGACTAGTAAATTTTGGGTTCATCCGTTAGCTTTTAACTCTTGGGCGGAAACAGCCAGCCGCGTCTGAGTCAAAAAAATTGGCGGTTAATTCCCATCCCCATGATTATTGGCGGAAAAGACTAAAAACGCCCTATATCAAGAAGATAGGCGATTAATAGTTAAAATTCTATATTTTAAAGACTTGTAAGTCTTTTAACAATTTATTATCCAATATTTTATTATTTTTTATAATATTTATTTGGGTTAAAATACTCTTTATTAATTTAAAGCATAATTAATTTATTTATTTATTATTTTTTATTTTGATTTTTAGTCTTAATTAGTTATATCAAAATCCCGTTGGCTTGACCTCGCCCAGGTAGAGTCTCCCCACTTAAATGGCCGCGAAAAGCCGCGGATTTTGGAATCGCCCACGCCCAGTATTTAGCTGGCGAGAGGTGTCACGCGGGCGGGGGAGTCGCCCAAAAAACGATAGCGCCGAACGCCTGGTTTCAATTGGCCATGGATCAAGGGCGCGTCGATTCCCATCGATGAATTGGCGATTTCCTTATGAATAGCTTAGGTTTCGCCCAGAACATTGACACTGGGGTTAAATTGTTCCGGTGGGCCGCGGAACGAGGCTCCAAGGCGGGCCATACGATAATGGGCCATTTTTGTCTTCCTGATAGTTACGGATCCCCAAACCCGGAAGAGGCGGTCACATGGTTAAAAAAGGCGCCAAACAAGGCCAGAAATTAAAACCTGGCCAAGACGGCCTCCAAAATTCGGAGGAGATTCGCGAATTTTTTCGGTCGACCGCGGAGGGAGGCGACCGAATCGCTCAACACGTAATGGGCCTAATTTACCTTTTTGGCCATAAGGTCGCCATAGACAAGACGGCGGCCAAATGGTTTAAAATGGCCGCGGAACAGGGTGAGCCTTTCTCTCAGAACCTTCTGGCCTCTCTATATTTTTCCGGTCAAGGAGCGCCCCAGGATTTTAATCAAGCCGCTCATTGGTACCGTCAGGCCGCGGAAAATGGTGTCGTGGAATCCATGAACAACTTGGCCTCCATGAACAGTTTTGGCTTTGGCCTGCCTATAAACGTGGATGAGGCGTTGAAATGGTACCGTAAAGCCGCGGAGTTGGGCGATAGGCGCGCTCAGTGTAGCTTGGGCCTTTTATACTACTATGGCCATCAAGCTCCCAGAAACTTGACGGAAGCGTTCCACTGGCTAAAAAAATCCGCCGCGCGAGGGTTCGCCGAGGCTCAATTTCATCTTGGCATGATTCACGCCCTCAACGAAGATGGATTCAGAGACGCGCGAGCGGCGCGCGAATGGCTCGTCGCGGCCGCTAATCAAGGGCGCGCAGAAGCCGTGCCGTATAGTAAAGTTGTTGACTTCAATAGTCCCAATTTTATTGAGGAGCTGGTCGCGGAATCGGGAAGGCGGGACTTACTCGATAAAAATAAAAACCAGCTCCATTAAACAAAACTCTAGCTAGAACCGGCCTCCACCCAAATATCATCCGTTGGGCTGACCGTTGGTAACCAACGCTCGCCTTAAGTCTTTAGTGGCTCGATGGATTATTTGGCGCGTCAGGCGCTGATATATAAGCGATAGCCGTGTCCCCAAAAGTCAAGAGCCCTTTGGAGGTTTGGCGATACGATTCCCGTGAATTCGATGGCCAGGGATTTTTTTGTCCATTTCGCCAAGAATTTCTCGCGCCAAAAGATTTACCGTTTACGCGCCCTATTTGACTATCTAAGGTCTTTCACCTAAAAGTCCGAATTATTCAAGAAAGTTATAATTCTAGATAATAGGGTTCTGGGGTAATAATCAAAACCATATTACGCTTAAAACCAGCCGGTTAAAAAGGCGATCAATAAATTCCTAGACTTCAAAATCAGGCCTATCGCCTAGAAAAGTTCTATATTAGACCGGCGTATTGACCTCAGTTGTTTATTTCAAACATCAATATAAGTTCCCGTCCTTGATAATCTTAAATACTTTGGCGCTTAAATACTTTGACCTTTGACCAATAACCCTAGTTAAGACGAAGCTTTTGATTGGAAGCTTTTGATTGAAATGTTTTGATTGGAACCTTTTGATTGGAATGTTTTGATTGGAATGTTTTGAAGGTTAGGCGAGTAGTCGCCTAGCTGGGTTTAAGAAAAACCAATAAAATTTAGGGTATTAATAACGCCGACGCTCGAGGTAGGCCAGGCAACAGCCTGGTGAATTACTGGAGCGAAATAATTTTAATTTTTTCTATTTTTTTATGGCCGCCGGGATATTGCCAAAAGCCGGGATATTTCAAAAAAAAACGCTCGGCCAAAAAAATCAACCAAGCTAATATCGACCAATTTTAGACTCCTGGCCTGGTTAATTTCCGCCCCCTTAGATTTACTCTGGAGGCGAAGCGTTAACCAGACCAGGTTGGTAGGTTTAAGATTTAAGGCCGCGGATTTTCCTGTAGCTTCTCGGTCATGATCTCCTCGGATAATTCCAAGCCCGTGTTCAAAGATTCCCGCCAGACGATGAGGTCTTTGAGAAAGCGGCGCTCGCTAGCCACTTCCACGTCATAAGAGGCGTTTTCCGAGGTCGAAGAACGGATGATGACCTTCCCATCCACGTTAATGGCGATGGCCCCGGTGGGTTGACCAAACCCCGTGGAGACGCCCCCCGGGATAAGACCCTCGCCGGCCACCCCAACTTTAGAGGCGAAGGACAAAGCCAAATACGGCGCCGGTAGCCCCGTGAAGGTGTCCAACACATACATAAAGCCCCGTCCAAAATCACCGCAAGACTGGGCGGTCAACTCATAGGTGGTGAAACCAAGGATGGATTTATTGGTACCCGCGCTGGTAATCTGGGGCTGGGTGATGGCGATCTCCAAACTCGTTTGTCCGCCGTTAATAATGTTAGTCAGATTTAAACGCCTTTTGTAACCATCCACTCTAGGGTCGCGCAAGGCCTGGGCGAATTTTTGGTAGTTGGTCGCGCCGCCTGGCCCTAAGGCTAGGCCAGGGAAGGGATCAAGATTGACGACTAACCCATTGTTGTAGACTTGGCCATTAGAGATATCGGCCAATTTTTTTACGTCGCGACTAGCGAAGGTCATCCGGCCATCGCTCAGTTCTTCCTTGATCCCAAAAAGATATTGCTCATGGTTCTCCTTACATTGAGAGGTGGCCACCTTAGAGCAAGGCTTAATATCCTCCACTCCCCAAAGCCGGCCAGTGCCAAAGATGACCCAGAGGTTGCCATGGGAGTCGAGGGCCGAATTGACCGCCCCGGTCACCGGTCGATCGACGCTCGCCAACAGTTTTAGACGCCATTGGGACGTCGGCAGCGGCGCCCCCAATTGGTCAACCATCTGGAGTCGATAGACCGCGCCTTTGTCCAAAGCCGCCGAATCCCGACTAACGGTGAGCCCGTAATAAATGGTCTCATCATGCCAGACGCCTTGTTTTTCCCGTTTCAACGGTAAAGGGACATAAGGATCATTAAAAAAACTATTGGCCTCTGGAACCACGAGTTGGTCATTGGTCAAACCCGCTAAAGGCTCCCCGGTCGCCGCGTCCAAAACAATGAGCCGAGCGTTTTGGTCGCTATAACCTTCGTAGGGCGAATGGCTACCCACCAACAATTTTTCCTGGTTAGCGTCCAACCGATCCATCGAAGGGCCACTGGCCACGACGACGCGCCATTGGCCACCGCTGGTGACCACGGCCGGTAACCCCGCCAACAACCCCATCCGATCGGAACTAAAGCGCCATAAGATTTTTGGCGGTTGGCCGGGCCTTGGATCGGTCACGTCCAAGGCCATGATTTCCGAGAAAATGAACTTCGGATCCGCCTCGGTGGAGGTGGGCGCCTCAATGGCTCGCCCTCCCAAACGTAGACCACAAATTAAGATCGTCCGCCATTGGCCGTTGATCTTGATGTCCGCCACCACCGGTTTCATGTCCACGTAATAGGCGTGGACATAACCGGGATCCGGTAACCACTGGAGATGCGGCAGAGTTGACCATGGAATGAGAGCCCACATCTCCGCCCCCAACTCCAATCCACCGGGGTCGTAACTAACTTCGCCTGAGCCCATAGTTCCAAAATAGCCCAGATTAATAGCCCGCAAAAACCCGTCATTACTCCCAAAATAAGCCACTTGCCGACGCTTGGACTGGGCGGCTTTATAGGCGGCGTAGGATTTATCGTGGTACAGGCGCTCGTAATTAAAGGAAGGCGGGCCCACGATGATGGGTTTGGAGTTAATCGTGTCCCCCATGCGCCAAACAATCTCCGTCTTTTCATTATCCCAAGGGCTACCAATGGTTCTGGATCGCCAATGAGGGATATCCTCGCCTCGGACATAACGAATCAGAGCGCTGGCGTAATCCTGGGGACTGGTGGTTGTCCCTGGCCCACGAAGAGAAGGCAAGGTGTCACCGGTATTGGCGTGGATCAGGACATTTTTTAGGCGACTAACGGTTGGAGGATCGGCCACCCAGGGCGCGACCATAATATTTTTCGGATCCTCCGCGTCGACGAAGTAAACATGGCGTTTATCCAGATCCTTTAACTCGGCCAACCACCGACCCGCGTCCCAAACCGGCTTCAGATGATGGATGGTCTTGGGGGCGGCTTGTCCTCCACTGGCGGGGGTCAATACGCCATCGCCTTTTTCGTCCACGCAGCGACTAATGGAAGAGCCTTGGGCGTAACACTTTGGTTTAATGTCCGGTTGACCGCGCGAGCTGTTAAAGGAGACGACGTGATCGCAAGAGCTAGAGCCGGCGGGACAATCGAGGGTGAGCTTATGGTCACCATTGGTATCCTCGCGCAGATAGCCAAACTTATCCATAAAGAGGCCATAGACTGTCCCCACCCAGCTCACCGCGCGCAGGGAATTGACGGGGCTAACGTATTTGGGATAAAAGGCCGTTAAAATGGCTTGCCCACCGCCTAAGACCGTGTTCACGGCGCTGGCCGTGGCCGAAGCCGCGTTAACGGTTTGGGAGATATCCCGAAAAGCCGCCTCTAGCTTAATCGGCAATTGACTAAGGTTAAAAGACTGAAAATAAGCCCGCGGAACCCCATCCGCCCCTTCCCATTCCCCGGGATCTGGGCGGCCATTGCGATTGCCATCATGGTAGCCGCCGTATTTAGCGGCCAAATACAATGGATTCGGTAGCCGCTCCCCAGAAGCGGCTGGATCGGGGTTAAACTCAAACGTTCTAATCACCTCCAAAATCTTGTTATCGGCCTTCCCCCAGCCTGGACACTCCCCGAAGGCGGTTTTACATTTTGTGCCCACGTCGGAACTGGAGTTAACGCCATAACCCTTTGGCCAATCGCAAGTGGGTGGGGTGGCGTGGGTGGCGATACCCCCGCAATGGCCCAAATCCATATAAGTCCCATCGTGGGTGGAACCACTGACGGTGTAACCCAGGGCCATCTTTTCGCCCGTCGAGTTATTGGCTTTCCAAGATTTGATGGATAAACCCACCACTTCATTGGGGTCAATGGAAAAGGGGGCTTGCCCTTGTTTACGGAAGGCGTAATAGGTTCCGCCCTTGCGCTTTAAAGCCCCCGAGGCTCGGGCCATGGTGGCGTAAGCCATCGGGGTCGAATCCCGATATCGGCTAGACTTGGTCACTAGATCGATGGTGTGCTCGATCATGACGTCCATGTCCCAATCGGAATTAGGCCAACCATAAAAGTCCTTGTTGTGCCCCTGGGCCGAGTCCTCGTAATTAACCTTGATTTTAACGTGGTAAGGCATGCCCTTTTGATCCACCCACCATTCTAGGATGTAATAATTAAGAAACGACAGAATTCGGCCCACGGAATTAAGTTTACTGGTGTCGCTCATGGAGGCCGGGAGAATGGAGATTTTCCCCTTTTCCGAGCCCCCAGCGTCGAACAAAGGAAACTCCAAGCTGGGGAAAGCCGAGCTCATGGTGACCGTGTAAACGTCTAAGCTCACTTCCCGGCCATCTTGGCCAAAATTATGGGTGCGGGCGAAATAGGCTAAAGCGGCCGCGCTATAAGTGCCTTCGTAAGAAGTCCGGTAAGGGCAGATACCGCTCACCTCGGCCAAGGACTTTAATGGTTTAGGCGAGCACTCGTCCAAACGATCCCGGGCGAAAATATATTCCTTACTGAGGTCTAAATTCTCTAGCGCCGTGATCCGATCCAAATAATGCCTCAGCTGAAACCGCGGTAGATTCGGAGCCTCGATGGCCGAGACGCTGGAGAGAATATCCATGTCAAGATCATTAAATTCATTAATCGCCGAATCGCCATCATACTCGCTATCGACCTCGGAAATAAGCAAAATGATGGGTTTGGCGCATTCCCGGCCGGCGAGAGGCGGAAGGATCCGCCAATCGCGGATGAAGTCGGCCTGATTTTTGGGGTTGTACTTAAGCTCTTTTCGCGGCAAAAACAACGGCGTGGGTTGGATGGACGCGTTGGCGTCGCCTTGGGCCAAACGGGCCATGTAGCGAACGCCCTCAAAAAGCATCTCGCCGATGGGGTTGCCCCAGCTGCCCGAGTTTTGATAAGTCTGTAAGCCAGTGTGGGTCACGGCGCCAGAAATCATGAACGTGTCTAAATTCCAAATCAACCCATTGGCGATAATTTGGCCATAATTGTCCATGTCCACGGATCGATTAATGTGATCAATATGGTTACGCAAGACCCCGCCTTGGATCCGGGTCTCCTCGTCATAACTACCGGAAAGAAGCCCAAAGTGCATCTCCCCGCTCTCCCCATTTTTTTGTAATAAGCCGACCGGTTTAAAGCCGCCCCTGGGATAATGACGACAATCCTCTCCCTCCCCGAGGTTACCTTTCTCGCAGACCCTCACTTTAAGGCCATAACCGCGGATTTTACTCGGGGTGGCCAAACGGGTCGAGGACGGATTAGGGCCATCCTGGAGAACCCAATCAAAATACCGCCCATTGTCGCCCGTGATGGTGGACGAGACTAAGAAGGATTTTTTGTCCGCGTCTAAGAGCGTCTCCAAAACCTGGAACACGCCCGCCCCGGAGGTGTTCCTGGTGCGGGCGAAAAAGTGGGCTTTGTCGCGCGCGGGCTTGGGAAAAGGGGTGAACTTGGAGATATCGTAGTAATTGGTCATGGGCGTTTCGGCTTCCCAACGGTTGTCGGCCAACACGTCGGTGCCCCAGGAATTGGAATCGCGAGGCACCCACGAAGGCTCCAATACGGTGGCCACGGGGGTATCTAGCTGCCGAAAACCGCCGTACAAAACCTTGCGGATAACGTCCACGCGGCTGGTGACTAAATAATTGAGCCAATTGCCGCTAAAGGAGCCGGATTGCGTTGAGTGGGGCGCCTGGCAAATGCCCACGCTGGAGCGGGCGGCTTTAACGGCGACGCTATCGCCCCCCAAACTTCGATTGCGGATCCGCTCCAACTCGCTTGGGGAGTCATCCTCGATGGTGGGGCCAGAACGGATAAAATAGCCATTTGAGTCGCCACCTCGATTAACCGTTCCCACATATTTATAACAGGATAGGGAGTCGAAATAGCCGTAATAAACCACCGCCGGGTTAAATCCAGTGTCAATTCGGCCATCGCCATCCATGTCTATCAGTTCGTTATAGGCCTGCTGGAACATCTTCAGATCTTTGGACAGAACCAATAGAATCTGCGGAATAGCTTTATAGGCCGACATGAAAGGCGTGGACTGGTAAACAGTCCGATCGGGGACGGCCCAAAGGGTGGTGGGACAAAGGAAAAACAATATGGTTATCGCCAACAAATGGGCGCTGCTAAATGATTTCAAGGGGGGCCTCCATCGTTTTTACCTGGCCAATATTCCAAATTTAACCTTATAAACCGTCCGAGGTTCTTTTTTGTCTGACCAAAAAAGACAATTTAACCGCCACCCCGCGCGAATGTCCCTAAACCATTAAGAAAGATCGCGCGTGATGGCCATGATGATGGTTCTGGGCGCGAAAAGCTCCTCGTCTTTAACGTTCGCGGCCAAGGTCGGTCTAGTTCCAGTCACGACAATAACCAAATCCACTGGGGAATTGCCGCCGCCAGCCGAGTCATAACGATCCGCCCCGTTTAGGGAATAACCATTCGTGTCTAGCTCGGTGTCTAAGGTCACCGAGGCCACGCCCACCACCTCGCCATTGACCTTAAAAATTAAATGCGGTCGTTTGGTGGGATCGCCAGTCAACTCGGTCGTCTCCAGATACCTTTGGGAGTAGCCAAACGGATCGGCTTCCTCGATCAAAGACTCCAGGTTTAATCGATGGTGATTGATTTCCACGGTCAAGGGATGGGCCGGCTGGCTATCCGGGGTGGAGCCCAAAAGATCTTGAGGCGTTCCCAATACCGGACGCAAAGCGGTTCGGCTTAAGAGGATGGCTAGTTTCAAAAATGAGTCCGAAGAGTGGAAAGCGTCTTGGCTTTGACGAAAATGGGTGGAAACGTTAACTTCCGATCGGGTGGCCACCATGATGAAAACGCCCATCATGCCAATTAAAACTAAAATCACGATGACAAATACCAAAACCATGCCCGATCGCTGACCACCAGATCCGGCGCCCTGGGGAAAATTGAGCTTTTCTGGGGCCTGGTTAAAAAAAGGCCGACCAAACGCGTTAAACTTATATAGCTGTCTAATAGGGTTATTAAAATCGTTCATCCCGATTTTTAAACCATTATTAGCCCCTTTTTTAAACGTCTTACTTTTGGCCTGTTTTTTTCCGGTTAAATATTTTTTTTCCATTTAGGCCTCGCTATGGTCAGGAAAACGTCGACCCAGTCAAAATGGCTGTCCGGGCAATGGAGCGTTCCCCCGCGATGTCTCGCCAACGCACGTGGATCTCCACTTGACAACTCATGGCCGTGGGGGTTTTTCGGTAAAACTTGACCGCGCGTAGGTATTCCACCCCAGGACAAGATTTATCAGGACAAACTAAACCCAGCGCGGTTAGTTTATCCTCATCGTAATCCTTTAAATGGAATAACTCATTGTGGGTTAAGGTTCGAAGTCTTTCCAACTCCGAGTTGGCTAAAAACGAGGCCACCATGACATGGTCAGAGACCGATTTAGCTCTTATGGCGGAAAATTGCGCGCTAAAGGCGGCGAAACAGCCCAAGCCTATTAACAGGACAGCCACCAAAACCTCGATCAAGGTAAACCCGGATCTATTGACGGACAATATCGCTCGCGATCGCAAAAGGGTCTCCTTTCCATAGCGCGCCTGGCTCTTATTTTGTCCACGCGCCCGAAAAACTGTGACGCTAAGGCGTCCGAAACTCGGCGCGGCTGTTTTCGACTCGACCAGTTTCCTTATCCACGGTCAGCCGCCACCCCTTTTTAAGCTCTTGTTTCTGGGAACTATGATAAAGAAATAGTTCCAACGGTTTAGGGTCGGAAAAAACCCGCCCAGAGGGCAGAAAAATGATCCAGTAAATGTCTTGGATGGATAGTTTACCGTCATGTTGGTCGCTGGTCTTATTTTTCACGATTGACAAAGCGTGATCCAAGAGCTGATGATCGCCGGGTATCCGAGCCCAATCGGTCACCCCAGCGTCTTTAACCACGGCGCTTTGGAGATCCAAAAAACATTGGTCAACCCCGCCTTGGCGGGCGCAGTTGATCACCACCCGCAAGGGTCGATTCTGGTTAGCGGCGCGAATCCGAGCTTTTTTTAACAAAGTCTCTAGCTCCCTGGCCCCGGATTTCGAGGCCAAATCTGGCGCTCGCGAGCTCATCAAGGGATAAGAAATAGCCACTAAAACGCCCATAATGATGATGATAGTGAGTAACTCCATCAGGGAAAAGCCGGCTTGGCTCTTGAGAGCCAGGCGATTTAACAAAACTTCATCTTTCATAGTTTCTCAATTGAATGGTGGACACGAAATGACTACGGTTGTGGTTATCAACCGCCGAGCCAGCCGCTCGGTTGAATAAGGCGGGCCGAGTTTGAGGCGTTCGACCAATTTTCCGGACGGATTTGACGGTTAGGCCCAAACTAACGGCTTGGACGAAGGACTGATCGAGTTTGGAACCGCCCAGGGTGGGCCTTTGAGCCACGCGTTTGGGATCGACTTTTTCGGTGTCATAATGGTAAAATAGTTGCAAATCCTCGACTTGATCGGCCACCACGACTGGCTCAACCCCAGTTTGGTTGGGTTTAATAAACTTTTGGTCATGAAAGATAGCCATGAGTTGGTCTTTAGTCTCATCAACAAAATAGGTGACTAAGGTCACGTCTTTTAGGTTGTAAAGCGAGGAGCCACTGACTGGAAAATTCGGCGGGACGCCGTCTGGCCCCGTGAAGCGGCCATTAGTTTTAATGGCCAGTTGGTCGACGCGGCCATTGTCAACCCGCGCGCTGTCCACCTCAAAAAGAACCGCCTCATCGCCCCTGGACAAAGCCATGATGTCGCCTGGGGATAGAGCCTTGTGGTCAACGGATTTAGCCAGAGTGATATCGCCACCACTAAAACTGGCCACCTCGCCCACTAACCCGCTAAACTCAGGCTCTGACCGGAAGATGGTGACCACGTCGGCGCGCTCCGTTCCCCCATCCTCCCCAAAAATTGCCCGGGCGCCTAAAGAATTCCGGCTGTCACAATGATGGAACCAACCTAGCCGCTCCGCCAACACCGGCTCCCCACACTGGCGGCTGGCTTGGAAAGGAACATAGGCCTGAACCCGTTTAACCCCCGTGCCTAACAAAAACATGCCGCCGCCAGCCATACGCAGATCCCTGGTCAAGACATTTAAAGCCGCGCGCGCGTTTTGCTGACGCTGGATCTCGTCATCGCTTTGAAGGTAATAGTCGCTGTTAACGCGGTACAGGCTAAAGGCCACGGCGGCGACGATTATCCCCATCACAATAACTATTAGTAGTTCCACTAAGGTAAAACCAGATCTTAACGCGCCAGCTCTCTCCAGAGCTATTTGTTGGCTCGAGCGCTGATTTATCGAGCCCTGATTGATCGAGAACTGATTTATCGAGCGCTCAATGGTCGTTCTTGGATTTAATTTTCTTTGGTTTAACGTTCGCCCCATAATCACTCCACCAGCGCTCGCGTCCATCTTAGTCTATCTAGTCTACGGGATTGGCGTCCCCGTCTCGTTTATAGGTCACCGGATTATTGGCTAATAATATGAATTTTGATAATTACGTATCTTGATTTTCTTAAACGCTCAGATTCACCTCCAAAATCGGTTCTTCATTGGTCAACTGAGCTTTAGCCTTATCTTTTTCCCAGGTGATAATCAATTCCGGGGCCAATCGAGACGACTCCGCGAAAATCCCCCGCATAATTAACCCGTAAGAGGTGTCCTCAGCGTGGATGTCCAGCTCAATGAGATCCACGTCCAACTCGCCCCCCAATTGTTCCGTTAAATATCGATAAATCCGGGACTCGTAACCGTGGTAATCGATCCGCTTGTCCGCTCGCCCCATCCGACCTAGATCATGCCTTAAAGCCAATAAATCCCCCGCCAAATAGTTGGAGGCGTAATCCCTGGCCCTGGCCGGCGGAAGTTGTCGGGACGGCTCCTTAGGGTCATCCGCCATAAGATTTATACCTACCACGCTCGCCAACGCTAAAATCAATAAAATAAAAACGCCTATGGCCTTTGAGCCTGTTCTACTTGGCGTGACTGGGCGACAATCAAAGAGATCTAGATCCTCGTTTTTTCGCTCGGATTTTCGCTCCGTTTTTATCTGTGGCGGCTCCCATCGCGCTTGAAGGCTTGACGAGGGATTAGGTCTCCAGTCAGAGACTGGGTCTTGAAATTGAGTTCGGCTCCGCTCCCATTCCTTAGTTTGAAAATCGACCTGTCGTCCTTGGAAAATTTCGCCGCAAAGAGGACATTTAACCAAGCCGACCGCCCCTTGAGCGGGGGTTTGATTAAGTAGCCGCAATTTGGCCCGGCATTGAGGGCAATGTAGCTCAATCATTTTAAATCCCTAGTCCTAGAGCCCAGGTGGCCAGATCCTAGACAGATTTTAAAATTACGTTAAATAAGCCTAGACAAGACTTAAATTATATTGTTAGGGTTAGATTAAGAAGCGGCGCGTTATCAGCCAACAATTTCAGGCCGATGAAGCGCGGAAAGCGAAATTATCAGAAGGCCCAAACCTTAACCATTTAAACTGGAAGCGTTGGGAAAGGATATAATCGTTAGAAAAATACCAGGCGCGAAAGGGGCCTAAGGCATGGGGATAGTCCAAAAAAATAGCGAAAAAAACCGGGTCATAGCGAAAAATCACGATGACAGACCAATTATAAAAGAACCGCCAATATTTGTCAAGTCAAAATATATCGCTAAAAAATTTTTTTTCGCGCGCGATCGCGCAAGGTCAATTGTTTCAAGCCTTATTCACGAATTAGCGGTTTAAGCGCCAAGGTCATATTGGAGCGTAATTAATTGCGATTATCATTAATGAAACGGGTAACTTTTTTTAAACACCCGCTGTAATAATTATTTCCATAGTCAGTTGAAAAAATTTCGACCAAAAACCGAACAAATCTAACTTTTTTGGATTCCAGACCAACTGGCCATTTTTAGTCATCTGAATAGAGGGTTATTATTAAATTCATCTGGATAATTTATTATAAATACTTTTAGTATGATATGAATCATAAAATTCTTATTTTAAACATTTTTCACGCTTATAAAAGACTATATTACTAGTTATTTAAATCATAAAATATATTTGCTCCTTATTTTCCAAAATCAGATTTAAAACCAGAGGCGTGTTGACGCCATATCCCATTGTTAAAAATGGATGATAAATTTTAGTTTGAGATCACTGAATATTTGTCTATAACTAATCTTTTTTAGAATAAAATATATAATTAATATTTTTACAAACATTTAAACTATTCACTTAAGAATTTTACATATTAAATAGTGTATTAAAAAAGTATTTATGTATTTAAAATATTTTACTTGTCTTTAGCATATTATGTATAAGAAGTATAATAAATTATTATAAGAAAATATAATTATAAATTAATTTATTTTTATATTAAATAATTGTTTTATATTTAAATAATATTACTTATGTTTGTTTAGTTAGATCTTGTAACAATTGATTACTTCGGTTATATAGCTTATAAAGTCAAATTAAAGATCAAATATCGCTTCGATACTTCTTTTCATGGATATATTAATCGATAAAATAACCTTTATTAATAGATAGCTACCTCTTAAATTATTTATTTATGGTATACTATCCTCTTTATTATTTTTATCATCTAGATGGATCAGAGTGAACAATTATATTGTCAAAATAATGACTATCCGACTTAAAGATCTAGACCCTTTGACCGATAGGATCATTGTTCAGCGGTATTTTGATTTGACCGACTGTCAGACTAGCTTCACGCTTAGCGCGAGGATCGCTTAACGAAGAACCTTGAGCCTGACCAACCCCACGGATAAAACTTAATATGTTTCTATCTAACTCGATTTAATTTAATTGATAAAATAGCTAAATTTATTCTTTATAATACTATTTATAATTTTGAACTTCTATTTTGCTATAATACAATGATATTAATTTAAAAATCGGTTTCTCGATTCAATTCAGTTCAAATTAAACATGAAAAAACTCCCTCGGCGAGTTTTTTCATCCGGACAATCCATGAGTTTTTCCGCGTCTTAAGAAGCGCCACCGCGCCCTCGACAATCAGACCCTCTACAATCAGATTGATCCGGAATTGATCCAGCGTTTTTGGTTAACCAACGCCGGGGACAACTCCTCTTTTAGCGACCAAAAACTCCGCGATGACCAACAACCTTGGAACAGGCCGTCCTTGACCTATTTTCTCTGGTCAACCAATTCGCTGATGAGCCTTAAAGTTCGCCAATGAGTAGCCTCAGCTCCATAAACGCGTTTCGCCTGACCAGTGGGGCTGTGGGTTCGGCCAGGGGGACTGAAAATGGCCCATCAGGCGTAACTTTAAAGAATCTAAGAAAATACCTGGGGACTCCTCGCCAATCTTCTCGAATCCAGACGCGAGTTTCTCAGGCCATGGGGAATCTCCCCCTCGCCGATTTAATTCCAATAACTAGCCACCGGTCAGGGGAGCCTTTGACCAAGCTAATAATTAAATCAATTTCCGTCCCGCGTTAGCCTAAATTCCCACCGGAAAAGTGGCTCCATTTATTGTCGGTTTGGGGGTAATTACCTCATTATTCCCCACCGTTTACCAAAAATTCCCTCTAATCCTCAAATAAGGCGTCTCGCTGGGCGCTCAATAATCGATCCAGCTTCGGAGGCGATCTTTTTGGAACTGGTTGGCCCAGTCCCAGAAAAATTATCCGCCGCCACGAGCCACCCCAAAACCGGCCCCACGGCTAACCCCTGGCCCAGCCAGGTGGCGAGCCAGGTCGCTAGCCACCTGGCCTCGCGAGGGGAAAACCAAAAAAAAGCCCCACGCGCGAGGGCTGGATACCTCGGCGTGGGGCGTTTCCTTAAATTATCCCGGAACTATTTTTATTTCTTTTTTTTGTTGTTGGCGCGCCCGGCGGGACTCGAACCTGCAACCGATAGCTTAGAAGGCTATTGCTCTATCCATTGGGCTACGGGCGCGCGCTTTACTTAGGCTGTTTAACGAAGGTAAGGGCTTCCTTTTCTAGATCAAACAACCCCATAAACATCTTAATGACCCCCTCGGCCGATTTATACTCGGTGATAAGGCCATCTTTGTTGAGAGTAACCTGATTTTTCTTGGCCAACGCTTTAACCGCGTCCCCGGATTGGGGAAAAATATACAGGGTTACCTTCGGTAGGTCAATTTCCGCGACGGTCAGTAAAACCCCTAAATTATCTTCCGGTTGAGCCTGAATCACAAACTTTTGGCCCGTTAAATGTTGAATAGTGATGTTTAAGGGCGACTTTTTACTCGGCGGGTAGGCCACAAAAGAGTTGTCGCTGGTATTGTCTCGACCTAAAACCCGAATCTGGCTACCCTCCTCATCCAGATAACGACCCACCAAATTCGGCGTCCCTTCCACGTGCCGAGCCGACAACAGAGGTTTAGGCATAGACAAAACACAACCCGAAAAAGTCCATAAACAGACTATGAGCGCGCCTAGGAGCGCGCCTAGCGACAAGAGCCTTCTGGCTTTTCCTATCTTAATAGACTTCTCGCTCAAAATGGTCGCGCTCATCTCACTTTAACCCCAACGCGTCGTTTAAGGAGTAAAGCCCGCTCGGCTGACCAACTATCCAGGAAGCCGCCCTTAAAGCCCCAGCGACAAAAGTGTCGCGACTTTGGGCTCGATGGGTCAATTCCAATCTCTCCCCGAGACCACAAAAATAAACCGTGTGGTCGCCAACTATATCCCCACCCCGCAGCGACAAAACCCCAATCTCCTCGTCCGAGCGCGGGCCCACTAACCCTTGTCGACCCGCGACCACCGCCGAAGACTTCGGTTTTCGGGCCTCGGTTAAAATCTCCGCCAGTTTTAAGGCCGTCCCACTGGGAGCGTCCTTTTTTAGTTTGTGATGGGCCTCCACGATCTCCAGATCAAAATCCGTCAGCGACCGAGCGGCCATTTCCACCAGCTTATACAATAGATTCACGCCCTGGCTCATGTTAGGGGCCCAGAGAACGGGGATCGTCTGGGCGGCCTTTTCTAAGGCCGCCAACTCCGGTTCTTTCAGGCCAGTGGTGCCCACGATGGTAGGGAGGCGAGCTTCCACGGCGTTTTTTAAATGCCGGGGTAGAGCGTTAGGGGTCGTAAAATCCACCCATACTTGAGCCTGACTCATCACCAGATCCAATTGGTCCGTGGCCACGACGCCCAAAGATCCCAGGCCCGTTAAAAGGCCAACATCCACCCCAATGCCGGGATGGCCGGGTTTTAAACTACCCCCGACCAACCGAAAATCCGCGCGCTCCAAAAGCCCGGCGATGATCAGACGACCCATCCGCCCCAATACTCCGGCCACGGCTATGGCTATAGGCGCGGTCATGAGGGAATCAATCCCCACTCTTCAGCCAAGGCCTTTAAGCGCTCTTGAACTGGCGAGGAAGCCGTGACCATAGGCAGACGCAAATCCCCAGTCATCCGCCCAGTTAAGGACAAAGCGTACTTAATGGGGATGGGGTTGGTCTCCAAAAACAAGGCTTTAAACCAAGGTAACATTTTAAAGAACAGTTCTTTGGCCTTTTGGGTTTGGCCCTCTTCCCAGGCCCGCCACATGGCCACCAACGGGCCAGGGATAATATTGGCGGCCACCGAGATGACCCCACCGCCCCCCACGGCCAATAAAGGCAAAGTCAAGCCATCATCCCCAGAAGTGACCAAAAAATCTGGCGGGCAAATTTCAATGGTGCGAATCATCTGGTTAAGATCCCCGGTGGCCTCTTTAACGCCCACGAAAAGGGGCGACTGGGCTAGACGCGCCGTGGTCTCGGGTAAGATATTGACCGCGCAGCGACCCGGGATGTTATAGAGAATCACCGGTAACCCAGCGGCTTCGGCCACGGTCATAAAGTGGCGGTACAACCCTTCCTGGGTGGGTTTATTGTAATAGGGCGACACCAACAACAACCCATCCGCCCCGGAACTCTTGGCGTGTTTGGCCATGGACACGGCCTCAACCGTGGAGTTGGAGCCCGCCCCAGCTAAAACTGGGACGCGCCCGCTCACCGCCTCCACCGTCAATTCCACCACTTTGTTGTGCTCGTCATGGGATAAGGTGGGCGATTCCCCAGTGGTGCCACAAGGGAGAATCGATTGTACCCCCTCGGCGACCAAAAAATCAATCTGTCGACGTAGGGCCACCTCGTCCACTCGACCATCGCGAAACGGGGTCACCATGGCGACCACCACGCCTCTAAAAGACACGGACATAATTCACCCCCAGGGGCTAACTATTTTTTAAAAATATCTGGCCCCACCTGACCGGAAAAGATATAACGCACCGCCCCCTCCAAGAAAACTTTTTCCGGGGCTTCTGGGGGGCCTTCATAGCGCACGGTCAAATCCTCCCCCCCACGGGTATGACAAACCACGCTGGAACCTTTCACCAAACCTTGAGAAGCCGCCAAAAGGGCCGAGGCCGTGACGCCAGTGCCGCAAGCCAAAGTCTCGGCTTCCACTCCTCGCTCATAAGTGCGGACAGTTAAGACATTATCCCCCACAACCTGGACAAAATCCACATTGGCCCCATCTGGGCTAAAAGAACTGTGATAACGAACCGCCCGACCATACTTGCCCACGTTAATGGCCTCAATATCGTCCACAAAGGCCACGGCGTGGCTAACGCCGGTGTTGATCCGATAATAAGTCTGGCTAAAGCCTTCCACTTCCAC
The DNA here is from genome assembly GCA_031269825.1 of Deltaproteobacteria bacterium. Taxonomy (GTDB): domain Bacteria; phylum Desulfobacterota; class Desulfarculia; order Adiutricales; family Adiutricaceae; genus JAIROO01. The sequence goes on along the minus strand of JAISYP010000058.1, from coordinate 10,486 downwards.
CAACGCCGCCCCCTCCGGCCGAGAGATCTTGGGCAGCTGGACGCTAACTTGTTTTTCCTTAACCGTGGACTCCACCACCCCAGCTTTGGTTTTAAAGGCCATGTTGGCCGGGGCGATGTTTAAAATGTGAGCCAAATGAGCGGCGCAACGACTAGCGTTGCCACACATATCAGCTTCCGAGCCATCGGAGTTAAAAAAACGAACCGCGAAATCCACTTCATCGGGGCCCACCCCGATGAAGACGACCCCATCGGCTCCAATCCCATACTTGGGCCGAGACAGTAAGCGCGAGACCAGCGATTGCTCGGCGTCAGGGATCGGGCCATTCCAGTTATCAATAATCACGAAGTCATTGCCGTGACCACTATATTTATGGAAACTGAATTTTTCCATCGATTGAGCCATTTATCGTTCTCCATTGCGTGGCCAAAGAGCCAAGCGGAAAGGCCAAAGATCTAGAGCGTTTCAGAAGGATTCGCCCCGGATTAAATCTTCCGAGGTTTCTCGGGCCCGGATGACCCGGCATGTCGATCCACTGACCAGAACCTCAGCTGGGCGTGGGCGGGAATTGTAGTTGGAACTCATGGAAAACCCATAAGCCCCGGCCCCAAAAACGGCCAACGTCTCCCCCGCCTCGACTAAAGGCAAGGCGCGATCTTGAGCCAGGAAATCCCCAGACTCGCAGATCGGGCCCACCACGTTAACCTGGGTCAAGGGACGATCCAGATCCTTGACAGGTTTTATCACATGATAGGAGCCATACAGACTGGGTCGGATCAAGTCGTTCATGCCCCCGTCGGTGATGATAAATCTTTTATAAGGCGTGATTTTGTCGTAAAGAACCGTCACTAACAAAACCGCGGCCGCGCCCACCACCGACCGGCCGGGCTCCAAAATTATGGTTAAACCTGGAAAAGCCGCGTAGATCGCCCGAAAAGCCTGGGCGTACTCCGCCACCGGGGGAATCTTCTCGCCGTGGTAGTCAATACCCAAACCCCCACCCAGATCCAATAGTTTTAAATTAATCCCCGCCGCCTTTAACTGACTCATTAAAACCAATAGACGCTCCGCCGCCGCTTGGAAAGGGCCCACCGAAGTCAACTGAGAGCCAATGTGGCAGTCCACGCCCACGATTTCTAAACCCGGGTCGTTTTTGGCCTGTAGATAAAGTTGATAGGCCTCCCCCACGGGGAGGCCAAATTTGCTTTCCCGTAAGCCGGTGGCGACGTAGGGATGGGTCTGGGGATCCACGTCCGGGTTAACCCTTAAGGATATCGGGGCTTTCCGGCCCAGACTTTGGGCCGTGGCCGACAATAACCTTAGTTCCGGGGCGGACTCGACATTAAAAGATAGGATCCCCGCCTTTAAGGCCGCCGCCATTTCCAGGGCCGTCTTACCCACGCCGGAGAAAACGATCTTTTGGGGATCAACTTCCGCTTTTAAGGCCCGAGCCAATTCCCCGCCCGAGACGATGTCGCAACCACCGCCTTCCCGCTGGATCAGACGCAATATAGCCAGATTGGAGGCCGCTTTAACCGAGTAGGCGATTAAATATGGTCGACCCACGAAAGCCTGTTGATAGGCCCGGAAATTAGTCTGGATGGCCTGGGTCGAGTAGACGTAAAGGGGCGTGCCCAAGCTTTCGGCCAAAGACCTTAAGCGGATGTCCTCGACCATCAGATCCCCATTTCGATAGTTAAACACTGACGCGTCCATAACTCGCGGATCCTTTCCTAGCTGGCCTAATTTTCCTGATTGGCCTCGCGGCCAAAAATAATCGCCTATTAACGCCCATGGCCGCCGAAGGCGACCATGGGCGAGCCAAACTGTTTTACTAAACGCCACTAAGTTAAACTTAATTTAAGTTAAACTAGAGATAAACTCCATAGTTACTATCTATTAAGATATAAAACTATAAACCTATGGGCTACAAGCCTGGGTCTAGAGTCGGTGGCCGCTCCGGCTCGCTTTCCTCCGGGGCGGCCAGGACGGAAGCGATCGGCGAGGGTCGACTCTCGTTAGCCGCGGGGCTCCTATCCACGGCCGTGACCTGGTAATAAGCCGTTTCCCCGGAATTAACCCCTGAGTCATGATATTGGTTATCCGAGATTAAACCGGCAATGGCCTGAAAGGCTGATTCCTTAGCCAGACGACGATAGACCCGGTAACCGGCCAATTCTTCCTCCAAAGCCAAGTTCTCCCAACGTAAGCTGACCCCTCCCCCTGGAGCGTAGGCGGCGTCCAAAAAACCAATGGGGCGCGGTGGCGAAAGATCCTCAACCTTCACTATAATCTCTGGCCCAAAAGGGCCAGGGGTCAGGCTTTGACCCGTCTCGACCAGGAGCCTGGCCCGATAAAAATAAGTCTGGCCATAAACCACCGCCAAATCCACCATGGAGCCCTGGGGGGAGCCAGTGGTATCCAAAGTTACCCAGCCTCGGCCTGGGGCTAATTTCTGGATCTCCACCTTTTGCCCGGCTTTAGGCTTACTCCAAGTCAAGCGCGTGGTTTGATCGTCCAGTTCCGCCGAAAAATGGGCCAAACGGCCAGGGCTAATTTGACCATAAACCGTGATCTCGCGCCAACTTTGGGGGTTGACCGCCCCACGCCCGGAAAAACCGGCCACCTTAAATCGATAAACCCGATCGGGCTCGATCTTGGTCACCCATTGGTAAGGCCCCTCGTTAACGTTTAACCCCGGGGCCGCGGGTTTCAAATAAACCTCGGCCAGTTTTCGAAACTCCGACGGGCAGCTAGCGCAAAAACCTTTTTGAGCGTAATCAGCCCCCCAGACCTCAAAGTGATCCAAGGTCAAAAGAGGCCGGTTGGCCATATTGAGCGTGGGAGCGAGCCAGGTGAGCCACAGTTGGCCATCCACTTCCTGAGTTTGACTCAACTGGCGTGGCGGGCCAGGCAAAACGCTGGACTCAGGATAAGGATGGGTTTTGACGCCACAGCCAGTAAATAAGAAGGCGGCCAATAAAAAGGCTCGGACGACTAGAATGGTTAACCGCGCCCCGACATCCCTTTCTTTGATCAATTGACCACCATTGGTTTTCATAAGCGCCCACGTTCTTTTTCCGCGGCTAGCTCCGCTTTGGCCTGGCGCGTTCGCTCGGCCACCAGCCGTGGGGCCACGCCCCCCGGCGTTTTGTCCCGAGCCACTAACAGAGCCTCCAAAGTGAGACCTTGGAGGACTTGGGGCTCGGCTTTGGGGCAAAAACTGACCAAAACCTCCGGCTCCACGTCCCTTAAGCCAATTTTCTTGGCCCAACAATGAGCCACCAAGGCTCCCACTTGACGATGGGCCACTCGGAAAGGCTCCCCCCGCCGAACCAAATGATCGGCTAAATCCGTCGCCGCCGTGTAAGGATCATCGGCCAGAAGCCTTAATCGCTCCAGACGAAACTCCAAGCCCTCCACCAAGCGCGTGGCCAACGGCAAAGCCAAAGCCAAAGTGTCCACCGTGTCGAACAAAGGCTCTTTATCTTCCTGAAGATCGCGGTTATAGGACATGGGCAGACCTTTAACCACGGTTAATAACGTCACCAGATTGCCAATGGCCCGACCGGCTTTGCCCCGGATCAATTCCGCCCCATCGGGATTTTTCTTTTGCGGCATCATGGAGCTACTGGTGGTCAGGCTATCCGGTAACTCGGCCAGCCCAAACTCGGTCGAGCACCAAAGAACCAGATCCTCGGCGAAGCGCGATAAATGCGTCATGAGGATCGCCCCAAACGCCAAAAACTCGATCAATAAATCCCGGCTAGCCACGGCGTCCAAACTGTTCGCGGCTAGTTCGGGAAAACCTAGCTCCTCGGCCACCCAATCCGCCCGGATGGGCAGGCCCGTTCCAGCCAAAGCCCCACTCCCCAGAGGCATTTCCGTCAATCGGGCCGCCAAATCGCGCAAACGGCCCGCGTCCCTTTTGAGCATTTGATAATAAGCCAAAAGATGATGGGCCAATAGAATGGGTTGGGCCCTTTGTAAGTGCGTGTAGCCTGGCATGGGAGCCTCGCCCACCGCCTCGGCTTTGGCGGTTAAACTCGCCCGTAGATCCCACAGATCTTTCGTCACCTGACCAATAACATCCCGCAGATACAGACGCTCGTCCAAAGCCACCTGATCATTGCGGCTGCGAGCCGTGTGTAGTTTGGCCCCAGCTGGCCCTATCCGGTCGGTCAGGGCCTTTTCTAGATTCATATGCACGTCTTCTAAAGCCGGATCCCAGGGAAAAGTCCCCTCGCGCGTCTCTTCGGCTAAACGAGTCAACCCCTCCACCATCAGGCGGCTTTCCTCCGGGCTAACCAACCCCGTCGCCCCCAACATCCGAGCGTGGGCGATACTGCCGGCTAAATCCTGCGGGGCCAAACGCTGGTCAAACCCCACGGAGACCCCGGCCTGGGCTAAACAAGGATCCATCGCCTGAGTCTGGCGGCTACTCGCCAGACTCCGTTTGTTCTCGGCTTCGGTCATGGGTTCCGCTACTTAACTCCCGCCCCGATGATCAGACGTAGCCCTTGGCAGCGGATGAACCCACCGGCGTCGGCCTGATTGTAGACCTCGTCCTTTTCAAAGGTCGCGTAGGCTTCCGAGTACAAGGATTTAGGCGAGCGACGACCGGTGACCCACAGCCCGCCTTTGTAAAGCTTAAGCCGAACGTCGCCCGTCACGTTGGCCTGGGTGTGGTCAATCAAAGCCTGCAGGGCCACTCTCTCTGGGGCGAACCAAAAACCGTTGTAAACCATGGCCGCGTAGCGGCCTTGGTAACTTTCCTTAAGACTTAAAACCTCCCGATCCAAGGTCAAGGACTCTAGAGCGCGATGGGCCAGGTGGAGAACCGTGCCCCCGGGCGTCTCGTAGACGCCCCGACTTTTCATGCCCACAAACCGCGACTCCACCAGATCTAGGCGCCCCACCCCATTGGCCCCGGCCAGTTGATTAAGACGGGCTAAGAGCGCGGCCGGGGAGAGAGCCTGGCCATTAATGGCCTTCGCGTCGCCTCGCTCAAAGGCGATCTCGATCTCGGTCGGCTTATCCGGGGCTTTTTCCGGGGACACGGTCAAAACAAACATGTCCTCCGCGGGGGCCGCCCAAGGATCTTCCAAAATCCCGCCCTCAAAGCTGATATGCAGTAGATTTCGATCCATGGAATAGGGTTTGGCCGCGGTCACTGGGATGGGCACGCCCCGCTTTTGGGCGTACTCAATCAGTTCCGTCCGAGAAGAAAAATCCCACTCCCGCCAGGGGGCCACGGTTTTTAGCTTCGGGGCCAAAGCCATGGCGGTCAACTCAAAGCGGACTTGGTCATTGCCTTTGCCGGTCGCCCCATGGGCGATGGCGTCGGCTCCTTCTTGAAGGGCCACTTCCGCCAAGCTCTTGGCGATGACCGGGCGAGCCAAAGCGGTGCCCAGCAAATATTGCCCCTCATAGACCGCGTTAGCCCGGATCGCCGGAAAAACAAAATCCCGAACGAACTCTTCCTTTAAATCCAGGATATGACACTTCGAGGCTCCGGTCTTTAAGGCCTTGGCCTCCAGCCCATCCAACTCCTCGGCCTGCCCCACGTCCGCGCAAAAGGCGATGACTTCCTCGGCCCCGTAGTCGGTCAAAAGCCATTTAAGAATAATGGACGTGTCCAATCCGCCAGAGTAAGCCAGAACAATTTTTTTCGCCCGCGGCCCGGATTTTGAAATCATGGCGTCCCCCTAATTAAATCATGACCAGTTAATAGACCCGATAGCGCAATCAGGTCTAATCAAAAGGCAATTTGATCAATATAGACGCTGGGAGTTAATTTTTCAAGATATTTATTCCCTGGGCGGGGATTTTATTTTCCGTTGGCCAGAGGTTAACCTAATATTATAGAAACTGGCTGGGGCGATCCTCGCTGAGGCGGTCTTCGCCTGGCTTAGGTCATAGGTCAAGGAACCGCGACGATAAATGATGGCCTCGTAAAAAGGCTTAAAATCGAAAAATAAATTATTTAACTCCTTGATATTAGTACTCTTTTTTTTACTTAATTTTTTTAAACAGGGGCTTTCGCGAAGCCATCATAAATATCAGGCCAAGGGAGCCTTTCTTTTTTTTCGCCTAGACGAAATCTGAGATAAACTTTCCGCTTGGCTCTTAGACAGTTATTAACATAATTCATGTTTAATATTTAATTAATCATTATTTTACAATATTATCAAACCAAAAACTTTAAAAAATTTATATATTTTTATCAATATATTCTTAAAAATATTGTTAACTACCTTGGCCTAAGCGGGCTAAAGGCGCGCCCAAAGCCACCTGGCTCGATTTTTCGCCAACCGCTTTTCGTCCCCGGCTAATCGCCTCTTAAACGTTTTCCAGCCCCTGAAAAAAACCAGAAGATCCCACGCCTATCGCTGTTTAAAGAAAAAATACCCAGGGATTTAGCCCGCCCAATTAGTCAATAAAATCTTCTTTCCGTCAAAAAATAGATTTTTTTTTCGGGCCAAAAAAAACTATTGTCCCCTTTAAAAGAGCTTAAAATGGTCTTCAAAAGACTGACTTTAAGAAAAAATCTTCAAGCTCTTTATCTAAATGGGGGGTTATTTAGGACAGGGGAAAAAGTTAAAGGTTATTTATTGACTTATAAAAGCTCAAAAACTTCTTGCCTGGCTTGGCCAATAGCTTTATACTGCCTGGGCGTAAACGCTCTTTTCTGATTTTGGCTATTTTTCATTGGCCTGGGCGACCTTTTTTCGCTCTCCTTACCCGCTTTTTTAGGAGTTGTCACAATGTTCCAAAACTGGAAATGGATTTCTTTTGGCGTCGGAGTTCTAGTCGGGGCGGTGGGAGCCTCGCTTTTGTCAAGTCGGCCCACCTTCATCCGCGACAGCGCTTCCACGGTTCTCAGCCATGGTCTGCAAGCCAAGCGCAAGGTTCAAGGCTGGGCCGCGGCTGGTCGGGAAAACCTTGAGGATCTGGTCGCCGAGGCTGACCAAAAGCTCCAGGACCGGCAGGCCCAAGCCAGCGCCAAAGAATAAACCATATGGAAGGCTGGTTGCTAACCAATTTGCGGGGTCGGTTGCGTTTGCGACTGACCCCCGGTTATTTGAGCGCCGAAAGTTTCGAGCGGTTAACCGGCCGGATCATGAAGCTCGCCACTATTAAATATTGCTCCTTCAATCGTCTGTCTGGCAGTCTTCTGATCCTCTACGATTACACCGAAAAAGCCCAAAATGACCTATTGGGCTTAGTCCGAGATTTTCGGCCTACCCCTCCTCGCCCAGCGCCTTGGGGACATGTGTCCATTTTTGAGGCCGGCGAGGAATCCCCTCTACCTACCAACCCGGTGTATGGTTATATTTTCCGTCGTCTATTATTGCCCTGGCCGATTAGAGTGGCTTTAACCGTTCTCCACGCTATTCCCCACCTGCTCAAAGGCCTGCACATGTTGTTGGCCAAGCATAGCCTAGGGGTGGAGACGCTGGACGCCTCGGCTTTAGCGGTTTGCTTGTTAAGGCGGGATTACAATTCCGCCGGCACGCTTTTGTTCTTCTTTTCTTTGTCCACCTATTTGGAAGCTTGGACTCGTCGCCGCAGTCTTTTGGGACTTTATAAGTCCTTGTCCGGGCCTGAGGAAAAAATCTGGATCCTGGACGAAAACGGCCAGGAAAAAGAGATCCTGGAATCCCAAGCCCGAGCGGGTCAATCGGTTTTGGCTCGCTCTGGCGCCTTGATTCCGGTGGACGGCGTGGTTATTGAGGGTTTAGCCCTCGTCAACCAAGCTTCCATGACGGGCGAGCCGCTGGCCATCAAAAAAGAAGTGGGGGCCGCGGTTTTCGCGGGAACCACGGTCGAGGATGGCCGGATCGTCATCAAAGCCACCAAGGTGGGCCGCGACTCTCGTATTCGCTCGATCATTGAATATATCCGAGAGTCGGAAAGCTCTAAAGCCGGCGTCCAGGGCCGCGCCGAAAGACTAGCCGACAATATCGTGCCTTTCAATTTCCTCCTCTTCGCCTTGGTATTTCTGATCACCAGGGATCCGTTTAGGGCTGGCAACGTCCTATTGGTGGACTATTCCTGCGCCATCCGTTTGTCTACGCCTTTAGCCGTCCTTTCCGCCATGCGCGAAGGCAACGAGCGCCAGGTTTTCATCAAAGGCGGCCGTTACCTTGAGGAACTGGCCACGGCCGAGATCATTTGTTTTGACAAAACCGGCACCTTAACCGAGGCCAAACCCCGGTTAAAGTCGGTTATTCCTTATCCCCCCTACACCCGAGACGAAGCTTTCCGGTTGGCGGCTTGTTTGGAAGAGCACTTCCCCCATCCCGTGGGTCGAGCCGTGGTGGCGCAAGCTAAAGCCGAGGGGTTGGGACACGAGGAAGAGCACACCCATGTGGACTATGTCTTAGCCCACGGCATTTCCTCCACCTGGCGAGGTCACAAGGTTCTCTTAGGCAGCCGACATTTTCTGCTAGAGGATAGTGGCATCCATCTGACCGAAGAGCAACAAATCGAGACGAAAAAAATGACCGAGGATGGCTCTAGCGTCATCTATATGGCCGTGGATGGAAAATTGGCGGCCCTTTTGGCCATTGAGGACAGCCTCCGGCCAGGCGTCAATGACACTTTAACCCGACTGCGCGAACTAGGTCTGAAACGGGCCATCATGCTCACTGGCGACGTGGAGTCCTCGGCCAAAGCCATGGCGGGAAAAATGGGTTTTCCCGAGTACAAATCCGAGCTTTTGCCGGATCAAAAGGCTATGTATCTTAAAGCCTTGGCTGGCCTCAAACGTGGGGTCATCATGGTGGGCGATGGCTTAAACGACTCGGCCGCCCTATCGCTGGCCAACGTGGGCGTGGCTTTAAGCGATGGCTCAGAGTTAGCTAAAGACGTGGCCAATATCCAACTGCTCGGTGGTAAAATCAGTGGCTTGGCCGTGGGCCGACTGTTGGCTCAAAGAACCATGGCTCGCGTGCGGGCTAACTTCTATATGATCGTTGGATTCAACACGGCTGTTTTGGCTTTAGGCCTTTTTGGTTTCATCGCCCCGACCATGACCGCCGCCCTTCACAACGCCATGACCGTTTACGTGGCCTACCGCGGAACTAGACCTTACCTCCACCATCATGAGCCCCAGCTCCATGATCCGGTGGATCAAAATTCCGCTTAGCCGATTGGGATGGGAAACCATGTTAACCAGTTATATTCCGGGCCGCCTGCGCTTTAGGTTAAGCCAAATCCCGGAGAACGCTCCCCAAGACATTGATGTTTCGGACTGGCCTGGGGTCAAGAAATTGACTATCAACCACCAGATCGGCAGCGTCCTTTTAGAATATGAGCCCGACGAACTACCCTTGGCGACCATCGCTGAGGTGGTGGGGCAGTTCGATCCATTAGCGGCGGAACAATTGACCGAGATCGCCAATGGTGGGCGTCGTTATCCCCGAGCCCGGCCTCCCCATCCCGGGCAAGCCACTCAGGACTTCATCAACCTGGGTATCTCCTTATTGACCAGCGTTATCACCGCCTTCGTTGGGCCTAAGAAATGGCATATCTCCAGTGGGCTATTTTTGACGGGACTAGCCGTCAGCCACGCCTGGCGCTATCGCCACCGGATCAAGCCTTTGTCCAAATGGACTTTTAGAGACATTCTGGGGTTACCGCCCGCCCCGGCGGCCTATGAAATAGAAATCCCAGAGGAAGAGGAAGAAGGTTCGCTTGAGGAAAAATCCCCTCCGTCAAACGCGTCGGGATCCAGCGCCTTAAGTTAACCCTCTGACCACGGATCTAATTTAACTCCCCGGCTTTTGGCTCGCCCAAAAGCCGGTTTTTCTTGAGCGATTGGTTGGTCGATAGCGATGAAGAAGAAGAAAAAGACCGGTGAAAACCCTAATAAAACGCCTCAACTATGACGCCTCAAACTATGGCCGGAGAGTGGAACGAACCTCCTGAACGCCAGTCCAGCCCCGAATCATCCCAGAAAAAAGTCGCGGTAGGAAGTGCCCTTTCGGACACCCCCCCGCACAGATCCCCGCGAGCGGAATTACCGCGCAGGGCTCCTCAATTGAATCAGACGTGTGTATCTTTGATTAGGATAGGGGCGCGCAGTGACCGGCGCCGGTAGCCATTGTTTACTTATTGGGGTGAATTTCTCCCATGTCATTCGGGCCTTCTGACTTCTTCTACCGTCTTCATCCAAGTTCGGCCGAGTAGAAATACAAATCTGCCTAATTCTGATGCCTTCGCAAAAAGTCCCAGCCTATTTTTGAGCAGTTTTCGTCTACCAAAACTACTCAGTAGGGGTAATTTTCGTCTACCAAAACTAAACAAGAAACTTACTTAAAATAAAGTTACCTGTTTCACGTGAAACAAACGCTTTTCCTCTTGACAAAAGCTTCCCTAGGTATTATAATATACTCTGTTAGGTTGGATAACCACTGATTACTTAGGCGGGATTGATTATGAGGACAACTGAAGGGCCAAATAACGCTTCTATGTTCAC
>JAISYP010000037.1 GCA_031269825.1 Deltaproteobacteria bacterium | reverse complement strand
TAAACAATGGCTACCGGCGCCGGTCACTGCGCGCCCCTATCCTAGTCAAAGGTACACACGTCTGATTCAATTGAGGAGCCCTGCGCGGTAATTCCGCTCGCAGGGATCTGTGCGGGGGGGTGCCCGAAAGGGCACTTCCTACCACGACTTATTATATAATATTTTTTACTTTTTTATGTTTAAATTAACTATTAACAATAGTATAAATATATCTAATTTGTTTTTTAAGTTATATATATTTCGTGTTATAATATATCTAAATTGGAGCGTGTAATTTGGAAACTTCAGGTGCTTGGCTTAAAGCTAAATCAACCATTTTGTTGGCTACCGGTAATCCTGGGAAAATCAGGGAACTTAAGGCTATTTTAAAGCCTTTAAATTTACGGTTGTTAACTTTGGCGGATCTTGAGGGGAAAATACTGGAGCCCGAGGAGACTGGGGCGGATTTTTTGGCCAACGCTTTGATCAAGGCTCGCCATTACGCTCAGGCCAGCGGTTATCCGGCCTTGGCTGATGATTCTGGCCTCGTCGTTGAGGCTTTGGGGGGACGGCCAGGCGTGGCTTCGGCCCGCTATGGAGGCCAAAATATTGGCGACGCGGCTCGAAATCAGTTGTTGACGCGGGAAATGGCCGATATCTCGGATCGGCGGGCCAAGTTCCAAGCGGTTCTGGCTCTAGTTGGACACGGTGAAAGCTATCTAGCCTGGGCAGGGGAGTTGGCTGGGACGATCGCGGACAAACCGGTCGGCGAAGGGGGATTTGGTTATGATCCCATTTTTTTGGAGCCTAGCTCAGGGTTGACCTTGGCTCAATTGACTTTGGAAGAGAAGAACCGGATCTCCCACCGGGCTAAAGCCGGGCAGGCTTTAGCGAAGGATTTGGCTAAAGTGGACGCTTTTTTAAGAGATTATGAAGATAAATAGCTTTATTTAGAAAATAAAAATAATCAAAATTTTTAAATTATATTTGATATAAGCTAAAAATTATTAAATTAAGATAATTGAATTATGTGTTAACTAAAAATTACGCGTGATTACAAAATTTGATTGGTGAGTGATATTAAATGGTGAAGTGAAAAGCGAGTAAGGTTTTTTAATCTATATCCACGTTACTTCGCTGAAATATATTCTTCCGTGGCTCACTTGACTGTTTATAACAGTCGGGGCGTTTCTTGGCGCGCTGTAGTCCATAAGACCCGGAAATCAATAGCGAAATAACCAAGAACTAGCCAAATACGCGTTTTATAGGCCAGTGATAATTGAGTTCTGAATAGAGAGGGATTCGCTACCCACCTTTTAATCGCGAGTTCTTAAGTGAAAACAGCTGTAACAACTAAAATGAGTGTTTTGGCTGGTTAAGGTTCTAACCAGCCAATGATTTACCCTAATTTGATCCGATCGATTATCCTCAAGACGGTTCGTCAATCATGGCCTCGGACATGGTGCGCATTTCGTTGAAATGAACCACGGCGCATTGGGCCACAAACATGGCGATGGCCGCGCCACTCCCTTCGCCCAGCCACATGTTCAGATCTAAAAGCGGATTGAGACTGAGCAGATCTAAAAAAGCTTGGTGGCCTGGTTCCTGAGAACGGTGTCCAGCGATGAAGTAACGGCTGATGCCTGGGGAGAGCTTTTCGGCCAGAGTCGCGGCGGCCCCAGCGATAAAACCATCCACGATGATCCCAGCCCGACGGATGGCGGCCCCGAGATATACCCCGGTCATGGCCCCAATATCCAATCCCCCAACTTTGGCTAAAACATCGATTGGATCTAAGGGGTCAGGCTTATTGATCTCCAGAGCTCTTCGCACCACGTCAACTTTGTGGGCCAGCTTATTCTGGGATAAACCGGAGCCTCGACCCGTGGCTTTTTCTGGCGATAGGCCCGTATAGACGCAACAGATACAGGAAGAAGGCGTGGTGTTGCCAATGCCCATTTCCCCCGCCGCCACTAGATCCAAGGTTGGCTGGGCTAAGACCACGTCAATGCCCGCCAAAAGACTCCGGATGGCTTCATCTCGGGTCATGGCCGGGCCTTTAGCTAGATTTTTGGTGCCCAGGGAGATCTTCTTATTAATAATTTTTGGATTGGGCTCGAACTGGTAATTAACGCCTACGTCCAGCAGGAGGACTTGGGCCCCCACGGTCTGGCACAAGGTGGTGATGGCTCCCCCGCCTCTGGAAAAGTTGACAATCTGTTGGCGGGTGACGCTTTGGGAGTAAGGACTAACCCCTTCTTCCACCACGCCATGATCCGCGGCGCAAACCACCATCAGTTTGTTCTCGTGTCGTGGCCAGGAGGAATTTTGGATGGCCGACAGCTGGATGGCCAAACCTTCCAGACGCCCTAGGGAGCCAGGCGGTTTGGCCAAATTAGCTTCCCTTTGGGCGGCGGACTCGGCCAAGGCCATATTGGGAGGGGTGATTTGGCTTAAATGGGCGGCTAAGGTGTTTTCTAAATCCATAAAGAGCCCCTCGGAAAAAGGCCTTAAGCCTAATCCAGGTTGTTAGATCCCTTTGTCAACGATGAAAGCGGCCAAATCGCTGACTCGGCAGGAATAGCCCCACTCATTGTCATACCAGGCGATAACTTTAGCCAGATTGCCATCCAGAACTTGGCAGAAGGGGCCATCGACAATGGAAGACAAGGGGCAACCCTTGTAATCCATGGAGACCAGTCCTTCCTCGTCATAACCCAGAATACCCTTCAGCTCCCCAGCGGCGGCTTCTTTTAGGGCGGCGCGCAAAGTTTCCGTGGTGGCCGGTTTTTTTAACGTGGCCGTGAAATCGACCACCGAAACCGTGGGCGTGGGCACCCGCAGTGATAGCCCATCAAACCGACCCTTCAGTTCCGGGATCACCAAGGCCAAGGCTTTGGCGGCTCCAGTGGTGGTGGGGATGATGTTTAACGCCGCGGCCCGGGCCCGCCGCAGATCTTTGTGGGGTAAATCCAAGATCCGCTGATCGTTAGTGTAACTATGGATGGTGTTCATCAAGCCTTTTTCAATGCCAAAGACCTTGTTGACCACGTAAGCCGGGGGAGCCAAACCATTGGTGGTGCAAGAGGCGTTGGAAACGATGAAATGCTTGGCTGGATCGTATTCGTTTTGGTTGACGCCCAAGACAATGGTTTTGTCCTCATTGGTGGCGGGAGCGGAAATGATAATTCGCTTGGCTCCAGCTTCTAAGTGGACTTTAGCCTTGGTCGCGTCAGTGAAAATGCCGGTGGACTCAATGACCAGCTCAACCCCGTTGGCCTTCCATGGGATCTCTTTGGGATCTTTGTGGGCGTAACTCTTCACTTCTTGACCATTGATGAAGAAGCTATCGCCTTTGATTTCAACTTGGCCTGGGAAGCGACCATAGTTAGAATCGTATTTCAACAGGTGGGCGTTGGTCTTGACGTCGTAGAGGTCATTGACCGCCACGACCTTGAGTTTGTCCGGATGCCTTTCGATGATGGCCTTAAGGACTTGGCGGCCAATTCGGCCAAAACCGTTAATGCCGATGTTGATGGTCATTGTTGACTCCTAAGGAATTGTGAAAGTGTCCCCCTTTAAAATAAGAAGAGGACTCTAGACCCAAACGTGAGCTTTTTTCATTCCCTGGCGGGGATAATAATAGTTTTACTATGGGAAAGTGTCAAGGACCGCGTAAAATAATAGTTTTGGGCCAGCTAAGATTAAAGAGAAAGATCCAGGGTTTAGAGGGAAAAAGGCCCGCGGTCGAACTGGAGTTGGGGAACTAAAAGAAGATTTTTAGCTCCAAGAATATCTCAGAGACATAGAACTGATATAATAAAATTTCTATTTAATGTTATGATACGTAGTAAAAAATATTTAAATTAGATATATTAAAAATAATATAATATTTTAAACAGCGATACAATATAAACAATAAACAAATATTAAGTAATATTATAATATTAATAATAAATATCATATAAAAAATATAATATATTAAAATAAATAAATTTATAAAGTTAAAAATCAAACATTGAACTTGAATAGCTATATGTATTTTATATATAACTAAAATATATTTATAGTGATATAATATGCTTTAATTATAGTAAGGCTTTGAAGCTCCGTTCGCTTTTGGCGTTCAGTCAAAATCTGCTATAATCGGTCTGAAATTTTTATTGGATTTCGTGGCTCTATCCGTTTTAAGGAAACGTCATGCGCAAGCCTGTTATTTACAGAAAATCGGGGAAGCTGACTGGAAATCAGGATCCTTTTCCCATCAATGATTTGGGGACAGGCGAGTCCTGGCGTATGTTTTCCATCATGTCTGAATTTGTCCAAGCGTTTTCGGACATGAGCAATCTTGGGCCTTGCGTGAGCCTTTTTGGCTCAGCGCGCTCCAAACCCGAAGATCCTTACTACCAGTTAGCCGAAAAAACCGCCTTTCTCCTGGCCAAGAATGGATTTGGGGTGATTTCTGGCGGCGGGGGCGGGATCATGGAAGCGGCCAACAAAGGCGCGACCCGGGCCGACGGGCTGTCCATTGGCCTAAATATTGAATTGCCTCAGGAACAGTTTCCCAACGAATACGCCAACTTCCAGTTGACTTTTCACTATTTTTTTATCCGCAAGGTGGTCTTCGTCAAATATAGCCAGGCTTACGTGGTTTTTCCAGGGGGATTCGGAACCATGGACGAGCTTTTTGAGGCTTTAACTTTGATCCAGACTAAGCGGATCCGGCCATTTCCTACGTTCTTGATGGGGTCGACCTATTGGGCGGGCTTAATTGATTGGATGAGGAACACGATGTTGGAGCGCGGTAATATCGCCACTGAGGATCTGGATAGTTTCACCATCGTGGATGATCCCGAGGAAGTGGTTCGTTTGATCCGTAAGACTATAATTTATAAGTAAGTTTTCTCTAATTTGATGGTTTATTGTAATTTAATGTAATTGTTAATCATAGTATGGTGTTTTTTAATATCAAAATAGGAAAATAATCAGTGAATTATTATTTATATTAATTGATATATTAAATTAACATATAGTTAATATAAATATCTATTAAGCTAAATCAATATTTTTTTTTAAATAGTTTGTTTTAAAGATTTACATTAAACCTATTAAACCGAAAAATCGTCTAAGCTCCCATCTTCAAAGGCGTCGCGGCTCATCCGCTCCAATCTATCGGAAATTTAAATCTCCATATGGGTCGAAAAAGCTGGGTAGTTGGCTATAAAATCGAAAATTCGGTAAAATGATCTCGTGATTATTAGGATAAGCGCTGGGTTCGTTTTTGGAGCGCTGGCGTTATCCGTTAACAGTGTTGGAGTGAGTTTTTTTAGCTTTCGCTTAAATAGGTTTAATCGCCGGTATCGGAAGGAATTTTGATGTCGAGACCGTTTTTTATATTAGTGGCCATGTTTTTTTGGATTTTTTTTTCGGTTAGTTGCGCGTACCGAAAAACTCCGCCAGTGGAAACCCTGGATAAACCAGACGCGTCAACCCCAACGACGTCGGAGAAGCGGCCGGCCCAGCCTTTGGCCGCCGTGGCCGCTCCATGGTCGGCCTTGGCCGGACAATTGGTGGCCCAAGGTTTACCGAAAGACCAAGTGATCGGTTTTTTTAACTCGCCGGAGTTGACCTTCACCCAGGCTCCTATGGAAACTAAGCTGCGAGAGCTTTTTGGGATTTTGTATCGTTCCGATTTGACTAAAGACATCCAAGAAAAGCTCTATCAGTTAGGTTATGATGTTTTGATCGACGGCCGTGGTGGCCCGGGCACCAAAAAAGCTATCCAAGCCTTCCAAAAAGATCACAATTTGAAAACTGATGGGAAAGGCGGGGATGTTTTGGCCGCTGTTCTGGCCCAGTTGGTCAAAAAGGCCGCGGTCAGAAGCTTAGCCGATTATCGGCCACCAGCCGCGACCATACCCAGTCGTTCGGCCACCTACCCCCAGTTCACTAACCCCAGCGTCATAGAAAAGATTAAAGCCCACTACGCCGCCGATAAGGCCTTGTTCGACCGGATGACCCGGGTTTATCAAGCTCCCGGCCCTTTGGTCGCGTCCATCATGTGGATCGAGACCGGTTATGGCAATTTTTTTGGCAAGAACCTGGCGGCTCAGGTTTTGGCTTCCATGGCCGCGTCCGAAAACTTTAATTTAATGGCCCCGTATCTGGGCGATCTGACTACGGAACCCGAGGCCAAGGTCTTCCTGATGGAGCAGGCCCGACAAAGGGCTCAGTGGGCCAGGAAGGAGCTGGCTAGCCTGCTCGTCTACGCCTGGGCCAATCGGCTGGATCCACTCAAGTTTCCAGGCTCTATCTATGGAGCCATAGGTTACGGCCAGTTTATGCCCTCTAATGTGGCTAAATACGCCGTCGATGGCGATGGGGATCAGCGGATTGATCTCTTTAATAAAGTTGACGCCATCTTTAGCGTGGGCAAGTTCCTAAGGGAACACGGTTGGCCCAGCGCCCACAATGAGGAGGCTAGACGCGCGGTCATCATGCGGTATAATAAAAGTGGCGTTTACGTCAACACGGTTCTTTACGTGGCTCGGGTTCTGGATCCAACTTTTGGAATGGATAGATAACTTTAAAGCGCGGTTTATTGGTTTTGATAGTTAAATAATATGTATTTATCATTTTTAATTATTATATAAAGAACTTAAATTTAGTTTTAGGTTTTTTAGATATTAGAATTAGAGATTTATTTTTAATAAATTAGGTAATAAGTGACTTTAAATTATCTAAGTCTAGTCTCCATGGCCAGAGACGAACGCCAAGGCGCGGTCAATTGACTTCGCGTCGCGCGTGGGCTTTAATATAGGCTCAGCTTTTACCCCTTGAAGAGGGGGGTGATGGGTTTAAAAATGGTGTTTATCACAAAATAGTTTCTTATAATATAGAACTACTAGGGAAAATTATATATTAGAATAATGAATCTTGTTTTATCACTTTCATTTGGCTTTAGGTCGTGTCTCTTATTGTGTTTGTAACACTTATGGGGAGGGGAATGGAATGTATAAGTCAATACAAAATTGTTCAATTTTATTGATCAGCGTTATTTCGCTAGCGCTGAGTGTTTATGGGGTGGCCTTGGCCGTTAATTTTGAAACTGGTATGTATTTTAGCCCAGAGGTTGATGGAGGATTTGAGTTTAATTCTAATGGAAATGGAGTCTTTAATGGTGGTGGCGAAGATACGCCATTTAAATGGACAATCAAAGATAATAAAATTATTATCATCTATGAAAATGAAAATTGTAAAAATGAATGTGGAGAAATTTTTACAATCTTAAATAATAAAGTATTAATGTTTGATAGTGGACTTAAAATTTATCATGATGGGATAGTATTAAAATAATTAAATCATCTATATATTATATTATATGAAAAGTTATGGGAAGAGATAAATAAAGATAAAATTTATGATCTAAAATAAATAAAAGCTCAATTATATAAAAAAGATGGCTTCGCGAAAACCCTAGTTTAAGAGAAAGCGTTAAGTAAAAAAGTTTTAATTTTAATAACGTATTAATTTTGATTCTTGAATTTTGAAGTTTTCGCGAGACCATCAAAAAAGCCATTGAGGATGGAATTAAAAAACTTAAAGATGTTAAAGTTAAATTATTATCTGTAATAGAGCAAAAAAGTTTTTTCTTTGTAATCAAGAATAATATCATTACTGAAAATCCAATAAATTAAGCATAAATCAGCTAAATTTAAAAGATATATTGAGGTAAAAATTTAATTTGCAATTTATAAAAATAATGGCTCAAAATAGTCCATGAAGTAGGCGAACAAAATGGCGGATCAAATACCAAGTATCATAAATTTAGACCAAGAAAACGTGGTAACCCTGCTCAATGACCCTAACGCCTTGGGGTTGCCTCACCCGTTTAGCCAACAGATCTTTTTGTTGGATATCCATGTGGCGGGAACCTCTTACGTTCAGGAGATTTTTAGTTTGACGGAGAATCTGAAGCCGGGCGATCGGTTGGATTTTTTTCGGGAAGTTAATAATCCCCACGATGAGTTGGCTATTGTGGTCAAAAGCGCGGGCCAAAAAATAGGTTACGTGCCGAGGAGTGAAAACGTGGTTTTGGCCCGGTTGATGGACGCGGGGAAGCAATTGTTCGGGATTTTTAGATCCAAAGAGAAGGTCGGCTCATGGCTAAAACTGTCCATGCGGATTTTTTTGGATGATTGGTCTAGTTTAAGGCGTTAAAAATCGAGGGATAACTTATTGAGTTCAAGGAAGCTTATTGTGAAAAGTATGTCATGCCTCCTTGATTGTGTGTAATTACCTTAATTAAGACTCTAAAAAATAATGATCATTGTTAAGATATAGCGAAAGATAGATATTAATGCTATTTTAACTAAATATCTCTCTGAGGCTCTTTCAGCGAGCGACAGGGTTATTGTTGATGGCTTCGCGAAACCCCTAGTTTAAGAGAAATCGTCAAGGAAAATAGTATTAATTTCAATAATTTATCCATTTTGATTCTTGAATTTTAGATTTTTCGCGAGGCCACCAATTCTATAATCTCGTCTGATAATCCAAATTTATAAATATAAGTTTGGCCTCGCGAAAATGAAAAATACTTCTATAATTTTCTAATCGGGAACAAAAAAGAGGTCTTAAATGAATCCCTCTCCAGAATCTGAGCCCGAGAAAACCCGTTAACCGCGCGGGGTTGAAGTGGCCCATTTTTTGGGAGAATTTTTTAAGAAAATATTCTCACAATGGCCCAGAAATTATTGAGAAAACCAGTAGCGCCTGTCTTCACTCTTTATTAACCTGTAATTCCCGGATTTTTTCACACTACAGCGTTTGGGACACCCATGGAGTGGTTTTTTGGCTATGTGACTAGTCCGGAGGCCAATTTAGGACTTCAGAACAGAATCCTAAAGACCTTAATAGCTTTAATAAATTTTAGAACCTATAAAGTTTTCCCAAAATTTTCCATATATAGAATTTTTTTTCTTGACAACCCCAATTCTTTGTTGTAATATTTCTGTAGTG
>JAISYP010000132.1 GCA_031269825.1 Deltaproteobacteria bacterium | reverse complement strand
AGGACTGTCCGGATGGTTTGACTCTTTAAAAGGGAATAACCAACCTCCAACTGAAACAAGACTCAGACCCTGTGGAGAGGCTAATGCCTCAATAAATTACACCCCCCTGAACGGATACTTAGTAACTGTTCGCCGTGGTCTCCCTCAGGCAACTGATAGGAGCTCAATTCTCCTTCTTGATTTTATTTTATCCTTTCAATAGTGACCTATTATAGACAAAAAATAATCTTTTAGACTTAATATTTATTGTTATAGTTTTTATGACTATATTTATTTTTTATAACTATTTTATCAGTCTATATAATTTGTCAAAAGTTTTTAAATGGTAATTAGAGACTTAAATAGATCTAAAAAGATCTATTACGCTATTTAGATATTAATTCAAGTTTGATAGCCTTATTTAACCCGTCTAAGCGCAAAAAATGGTCGAGATGGGTGAGAAGTTCTAATCCCCCATGATACCGTTTGGCGGAAGGTCAGAAGGCTATCTCGGAAACAGTCCTGGGCGCCGGTCACTAGCCTTAATCCTCCCTTAAACCATATTATCTCGAACCCTATTATCTAGAATTAAGAACTTTTTTAAAAAATACGGACTTTCAGAAGAAAAATGGGCCATTATGGCTCAGTTTTTAGTGAGATAATCCACCAGTAAGGCTCCAGAACAAGCGAAAAGTTCTGGAGTCTCGTCACCAGGCCGCGTCAGAAGTCCAGCCAGTCTAGACCTCACTTCAAATCCCTGAAAGGCTATCTGACGCGAGACCCAGGCGGAAGCGTCAGCCACCTCAGATATGGCCGCCAGGGGGAAGGTTTGTCTGAAAAAAATGTGGTTTAGAATCCGCTCAAGGCTGGGGTTTACCTTAAGCGTCAACTCATAGCGCCTTGACTGATTAACTGGAGATAGATCCAGGTCGCGACGTCGGCGCCTGGAAGAGGCAATAAACTGAAACTGGGAAAAATAATTGATAACCTGACCGGACTGTTCGGCTGGTTTGACTCTTTAACGGGTATTAACCAACCGCCAACTGAACCAGACTCAGACCCTGTGGGAGCGGCTAAGTCCTCAATAAATCGCGCCCCCTAAACGGATACTCCAGAAGGAGAATGGGAGGCCCAGTCAGTTGGCCTGGGCTAGACCACTGAGAACGGTGACGCGGTTTTTTTTGACGATCAGGGGTAAAAGGGCTATTATTGTCCGAAGCCATATTTGGATCGCGCTGATTGAATCTGGGGCTAGGCCCGAGCGTTTTCCTATTACTATGGTTGGGAGCCCAAAGCGTCCCTAATTGTGGGGGGCGCTGGGGTTTAGATTTTGGCCAAATTCACGTCCTTGGCTTTATGGTTTTTTCCTCTTGGTTCCCTCTGACCACCTCTTGGCGGCCCTCTTTAACATTTCCGGTTAATAACCAGACCCAAGCGCTTTTAGATGGGTTTATTGGTGGGATGGTCAAAAATTTCTGGGCCGATTTTAGTTTTTAACGCGGGGTTTGGGGATTTAACGCCTCGTGGCTAGATCCCTGGCCCCTTAGCTAGGTGATCTAATTGGAGCGCTCGAAATAGTGAGCTTGGAGGGATGATCTTGACCGTTATAACTCAACCCAGACCTCAAGTATTGGAGGTCGAAAAAGCGTGGCGGACTTTTGATATTTATATGACCACCACGCGTTACGCTGTCCGTGACCCAGAGAGCGGGGAGAGCCTGGAAACCAATTACCAGGACATCATGGAAAAGCGGATCATCCCCAAGTTAGTCGAGTCTCGGAGTTCCTTGGCCTCGCCCAAAGATTTGAGCGCCCTGGCGGAGGCTTTAAAGAATCGGGAAATTATTCCCGCCTCGCCCATGCTCATGTCCTTCGGTAACCCCCACACTCGCCGACCGGGCTATTTTTCTTGTTACCCCTTGGGATTGGTGGGGGATAGTCTGCCCGAAATTGAGTCCACCCGCCAGAAGATGCGCCACATCTATATGGCTGGTGGCGGGGCGGGGATCGATGTTTCTCAATTAAGGCCTAAAGGTAGCCCAGTGGACGGAGGTCAAGGGATCGCTTCTGGCCCGGTGGGTTTTCTTAAGGATTTTGACGCGGTCACGGGAACCACTAACCAGGGTGGTCGACGTCGAGGGGCTTTGTTGGTGCAGATGGACTGGAATCACCAGGACATTCGGGAGTTTGTGGAAGCGAAAAATTTTAACGCTAAGCTTAACCGTTTTATCCAGACCCTGCCGCCTGAGGAAAGGCCCGAGCAGAGTCCCCATCTATCCAATATGAACATCTCGGTCAACGCTTTCGGGGACTTCTGGAACCAACCGGAGTTGATCCACCTGATCGCCAAGAACATGTGGGCCAGTGGCGATCCGGGTCTGTTGTTCATTGATAATACGCTTAAGTATTCGCCTTTGCGGGCCGAGGATGAGCCTCGTTACTCCAATCCCTGTGGCGAATACCTCGCCTCGGCTGACACCGCCTGTAACCTGGTCACGGTCAACGCCGCTAAACTTAGTCGATTGGCCTATAACCAACTGGTGGCTCAGGGTTTAAACCCCAATGACCCCAGTTGGCCAGAGCGTTTTAAACCTCTTTTCTGGGATCGCTTGCGGGCGGCCTCGTCGTTGGCTTGCCTGTTGGGGAACCTTATTTTAGAGTTTGACGAGGGTTATCCTTTAGAACAGATTCGCCTAAAAACCCAACTGAAAAAGCCCGTGGGCGTGGGGCTATCGGGTTTTCATACGGCCTTACTATTGGCTTATTGGGGTAAAGAAGTCTATGGCTCCCCGTTAGCCGCTGACTTCGCCCGGCAAACGCAGGCCGTCTTAACTTTTGGGACATTGGTTTTTTCTGGGGGCCTGACTCAGCTCACTGGCCACGCTTACGAGAACGCCCCTTATTGGTTGACTCATCTATCGGAGTTGAGCCAGACCCTGACCGAAGCTGGGCTGGGGCCCAAGTTGGAGGGGGAGGTCAAACGGCTAACCCAGTTGGTGGAGGATAAAGGCGGTTTTTACAATTGCCTGACCACGAGCCAAGCCCCCACCGGCAGCGTGTCGGTCTTTTTACGGAACATCGACACCGGAATTGAGCCATTTTTCGCTTTGAGCGTGAACCGGCGGGTGCGGGACAGTAAAGAGGGCTGGGTCAATTTCACCTTAAAACCGATGGAGATAGCCGACCTTTTCCTGGATAACCCGGATTTTCTAGCTAGGGCGGAGGCTCAGACCGCTTTAAAGCTCACCCCGCGAGAGCAATTGGACATGTTGGCCGCTTTCCAAAAGCACAACCATACCGGGGTCTCCAAAACGGTCAATTTACCCGCCAACGCCACGGTCGAGGATATTGAAAAGCTCATCGTGGCCAGCCGGGATCTGCGATTGAAAGGCTTTACGGTTTACCGGGACACTTCTTTGGAGGGCGTCATCACCGTGAGCGAGCCGAAGGCCAGAGCCGAGGATAAAGAGGATTCCGACATTGGCGACGAACGTGAGGGCCGAACCTTCACCGCCAAAAGCGATAGTCTCAGCGCCCATATCACTTTGACCAACGACGCCAATAATAATATCCGCGAGGTTTTTGTGGCGGCTGGGGACGTGGGGGCGGATATTAACGCCATCTTCACGGCTTTTGGGATGATCCTGTCGGTTTCCTTAAGGCGCTTTCCCAGCCTTTTTGATCCCCTAGTCAAGGTTCTCCTAAAAGTTCAGATGGATCAAAGGGTGATCATCAAGACCAAGATGACCACCTCCCCAGTGGTAGGCAACAGCTTGCCCCAGGCCATTGGTAAACTGATGCTGCTGCGGAAAAACTATTTGACCAAAGGTTTGGGGGATAAGGCTGTCCATAATGGTGGTTCCCGCGACCTATGCCCGGAATGCCATCAATTGGCCTTAAAGCGTGATGGTTCCTGTCGTAAGTGCTCTAACTGTGGCTATAGCTCTTGTTGAGAAAGGCCCAGAATAACCCTCTATGGCTCTTGAAGGTTAGCGGTTTTCAGTTTATGGGAGCCGCTAACTTGTTTTGAGGCGTAGTGGATCGTGAAAATTCCTTTTTAAGCTAAAGTCAGTCGATTGGTAGATCTTTAAGGAATAATATATTAAATTAATAGATAAAATTAGAGTTAAAGTTAAAATCAAGGTTTTTTAGAAAAATCAATCAAAATATAAACGAATTTTAGTCTAAGTATTTATGTAAATTGGATATAATAGGTAATAGATGATAGATAATAGATAACATATCTGACTTGGCGTGTTAAGGTTTGTCGATGATTTTTAGTTAAAAAAAGATTAATTAACTCGTATTTTATAGGTTATATTCTAATACACAAACTCAAACAGCTATATATTTGATCTGGTCAAAAGAAATTCGCCTCTTTATAAGTTTAAATTATAGGGAGAGGCCAGGTCGGGGTGGCTGACTATGGTTGACCAGGATGGGCCAGAGGCGATCAAATGGTTTCTGGGCGACGGGTTGGCCCAGGTTTTTAAGAAAGCGCGGGCGAAAGGCGATTGGCGCCCAAGATTTAAAACCCGGTTGGTCGTCTGGCCAACCGAGCGGGTTTTTAGATTAATTGACGGCTGGGGCGAGTGGCTGGCTCGTGGTCGAGGGCGCGGCGACGTCGGAGGGAGCGGCGCCGACCGAGGGTGGCGTTTCGCCAGGAGCTGGAGCCTCCCCCGTTTGACTAGGGGTGGGGCTAGCCGCGTTAGTGGGTTGGACGGTGGTCACCAAAGTTACCCGCGCGAATCCGGCTTGGCCAAGTTCGCTCATTAGACTCATCATCTGGGCGTATTTTACTTCCCCATCGCCGCGGACAAATACTTCGCCAGATTCGGAGTCCAAGGCCATTTTACGGAAATAGGTTGGCCGAGCGTCGGCTAATACCTCTTCTTTGTCCACGAATATCCGGCTCTGGGCGTCAAGGCTGACAATGATGGGATTTTGTGGTCGCGGTATGGGGTTACCACTCGTCTTGGGGAGATTGATTTTGACCCCACCCATCATAAGAGGGGCGGTGACCATGAAAATTATCAGTAACACCAGCATGACGTCAATGAAAGGGGTGACGTTGATGTCGGAGATGGCGCTAACTTCGCTACCACCATGAATAAGTTCTTTAGTTTGTTCCATAATGGACACCCTCAAGATTAAATCTTTGAGTTTATACGGTCTCTGGCTCACTCGTGACCATAGCTCGCCCCTGTTTAGGGGTTATCTATGGGGGAACGAGCCTAGAAAGCCTTGGGTTGGGCGCGGCGAGACATCCTTATACGGATTCCCAGGGGAGCGATATTTTTTATCTCGCGGAGTCGCCCCGGGAATAGGCGAGGCGGGCTAGGTTGTTGCCCACTAGGCCAATGGCCGCGAGGGCTTCCTTGGTCATCTTTTTGGTGGTGGTGTTAATCTTGTTGTAGGCGATGACCGCGGGAATGGCCGCGACTAGTCCCATGGCCGTGGCGAAAAGGGCCTCGGCGATCCCAGGGGCCACCACGGCTAAGGTGGTCTCCCCAGTGGAGGCGATGCCAATGAAGCTGTGCATGATGCCCCAGACCGTGCCAAACAGACCAATGAAAGGGCTAGTCGAGCCTACGGTGGCTAGGAGGGGCGCGCCAGACTCCAACCGATCCAGTTGGCCAGAGAGAATGACCCGCATGGAGCGCTCCACTCTTTCCCGATAGTCGGCTCGGGACTCATCGCCAGCCGTGTCGTAACCTTCCTTTAGTCCCTCCGTGACGATCTTGGCCGTAAAATCAGGGAAAGCCTCAGGTTTTACCTCGTCTTTAATGTTGTTAGCCACTTTTTTGAAAAGCCAGACAATTCGGCTGACCTTCCGTAAAAGGGCGGTTTTGGCCAAAATAACCACCCAAGAAGATAGAGAGGCCAAGAAGAGCAAAACCATCACTCCTTGAACCACTGGATCGGCGGATAAAAACATGCTTTTTATGGAAAAAGAGCCCATTGGTCGCTCCAAATAGGAATAAAGATTATGATTGGAGAATAGAATGAAGAATTAGGGGTTATAAATAAAAAACCCGAAATACTCATATAGTTATGGCAATCCGGGACGCCCATTATCCGGGAACTGGACAAAATCGCCCCTCTGACTTCATCCCCAAGTCATTAAGGCTATGGAATCTCAGGCAGGTCTTCTGACTTATCCCTTAAGCGGGCCTTCCCACCTGGCATGGGGCGGTGGCCTAGTTCGCGCCCCAAAATAATTGGGGGGAATCACAGCGATGGGCTCGTCCCCGAAGCTAGCGGGGTTCCCTATTAAGCCGATATGGCGCCTGAAATCGGATCTATTTTAAAGCTGGGTTTTAAGTTTTGTCAAGAAAAAACCTGACTTTTGGGCGTCGTGAATGGTTATCAGCTAGCCGCCAGAGCGAGACCATTAATTTGGGGAAGTCTTTAGAACTGTAAGAAGCTTATAGGTTAAAAATTTATATATATATATAGTTTTATTTAATCTTTAAATAAATATAAAGAAATATATATTTTAAACAAAATAATTGGCAATAAAAATTTAATTATTATTATTATATTATTATTATTATTATAATAATAATATAAAACATTGAATTAATTATAATTTAACATTAAATTTTAATCAAAAAATATGGTATATAAGTTTACAATATAAATTTATAATAATAATAATTTATTAGATAAAACTTAATTAATTCATATTATTCATACATTAACTGTAAAGAACTAAATTTTGTTAATATGACCATTTATTTCGCCTTAGATTTCCTTCGCGGAGGATGGGGCGTGAGAACTAAACTGGGTGGCTATCTTCTGGCGACCATAGCGCGTGGGTAGGAGCCTCAGGCCCTCGGGCTCCAGGGCTTTCTTGGTTAGTTCGCGCGCCTATGAAGCGGGTTGGTCTTGGCTAGGAGTTTTGGCTAGGATTTGTCGCCAGATTCGTCGCTAGTCGTCATCGCCTCATCGCCGTAACGCTTTATCGTCTTATCGTCTTAACATCATTATCTAGGCGTCCTATAATCTTCTTAGCTCCTACAAATATTCCCGCCAGCCGTTCCAGTCTGTCTTGAGAAGACCAGGTAAATACGTTATATTGGTCGGCCAAAAGGGGCGTCTTTAGGTTAATCAATAAACCCCCTCAGTCATTCCGCCGGATAAACCCCATAAATTGGAATGGTAATAAATCATGAGCGTCAAAAAGATCATGGTCATCAATGGGCCTAACCTTAATCTATTGGGCCAACGGGAACCGGGTTTGTATGGCTCCCAAACTTTGGCTGAGCTGAACGCTAGCCTGAAGGTATCGGGCGAGCGTCTGGGCTTGGAACTGGAATTCGTCCAGGCTCACTGCGAAGGCAAAATCATAGAGTCGCTACATCGAGTGGGCGAGGAGCTGGATGGGGCCATTTTGAACGCCGGTGGTTACACCCATACCTCGGTCTCCATCCGCGACGCGGTTTTGTCCATCAATAAGCCCGTGGTGGAGGTTCATCTGACCAATCCGGCCGCCCGGGAGTCGTTTCGTCAGGTGTCTCTCTTGACGGGGGCGGCGGTGGGCGTGGTGGCAGGTTTTGGGGCTCGATCTTACGAGTTGGCTCTTTATTGGTTTTCCCTGAATTAATCGTCAAAGGGGCTTTTTTTGGGCAAAGAACTGATTGTTATCCGGGGAGCCCGGGAACACAACTTAAAAAACATCGATCTGGATATTCCCCGGGATCGCTTGACCGTGATCACGGGTTTATCCGGCTCCGGCAAATCCTCTTTAGCTTTTGACACCATCTACGCCGAGGGCCAAAGACGCTACGTGGAATCCCTTTCCACCTACGCCCGGCAGTTTTTGGTGAAGATGGACAAACCCGACGTGGATATGATCGATGGGTTGTCCCCGGCCATCGCCATAGAGCAGAAGACCACCAGCCATAACCCGCGCTCGACCGTGGGGACAGTCACCGAGATCCATGACTTTTTACGGCTTCTTTTCGCCCGGGTGGGGGAGCCGCATTGCCACAAGTGTGGCCGTCCCATCAAGGCCCAAACGGTGGTCGAGATGGTTGACCGGATTTTGGCCCTACCCACGGGAACGCGACTGATGATTTTGGCTCCTATGGTCACTGGTCGCAAGGGCGATCACGCCAAACTTTTGGAGCGCTTAAAGCGAGATGGGTTTGTCCGGGTTCTGGTGGACGCGGAGATATTGGAGCTGGACGAGGATCTAGGTCTGAACAGTCGACAAAAACACGATATTTCCGTGGTCGTGGATCGTTTGGTCATTAAAAATGAATTAACCCGGCGTTTGACCGATTCGGTGGAATTGGCCCTCAAAACGGCTGAGGGCGCCCTGGTCGTGGCCGTGGTCGACGAGAAGGGCCAGACCAAAGAAGAGTTATTTTTCTCGGAAAAGGCCTCTTGCGATTATTGTGGGGTATCGCTGCCTAACTTAACGCCCCAGTTATTTTCTTTCAATAGCCCCAGTGGGGCTTGTCCCTCTTGCTTGGGACTGGGGCGGGGTTTAAATTTTGATCCCGATTTGGTCATTGATCCGGAGCTCTCGCTGGCCAATGGGGCGGTGATTCCTTGGGGCCCCAATTTTGACAGTTACTACGATACTTTGCGGGCCATGGGGTTAAAACATCATTGGGATATGGACGCTCCCTACAAAACACTCCCCGAGGAGGTCAAAAACATCATTTTATATAGCGATAATGGCGAGGAAGTTAGTTGTTCCCACAAGGTAAATGGTCGAACCTACACTGATTTAAGGCTATTTGAGGGGGTTTTCGTTTACCTAAGTAAACAATGTATAGATGGGGATCCAAGAATGATTTTTGATAGAATGAGAATGTATATGCGCCATCGCGAGTGCCCGGATTGCCATGGAGATCGCCTAAAACCCGAAGCTCTGGCCGTTAAGGTGGCTGGTCAGAGTTTAGCCGATCTATCTCGCCTCTCGACGGAGGATTGCTGGGCTTTTTTTCAACAATTGGATCTGGGGACGCGGCGGATGGCCATCGCGGAGAGGATCATCAAGGAAATCGTCGAAAGGCTAGGGTTTTTGCGGGACGTGGGGCTGGGTTACCTGACCTTGTCGCGAGCCGCGTCCACTTTATCGGGCGGGGAAAGCCAAAGGATTCGCCTGGCCACCCAGATTGGCTCGCCTCTGGTGGGGGTGACCTACATTTTGGATGAGCCCTCCATTGGCCTTCACCAAAGGGATAACCAAAAACTGTTGACGGCTCTGAAAAAGATGCGCGACCAGGGTAACACCATCATGGTGGTCGAGCACGACGCCGAAACCATCGAGGCGGCTGATTACGTCATCGATCTTGGGCCTGGGGCCGGGGAATTGGGGGGGGAACTAATCTGCGTTGGCCCCCCAGAAAAGATCGCCCAATGCCCGAGTTCTTTGACTGGCCAGTATTTGTCAGGTCGCCGGATCATCCCGTTCTCCCCCACTAGACGAAAAGCTAAAGGTCATATCACCATTAAGGGAGCTCGGATCCATAACCTAAAAGATTTGACCGTTAGTTTTCCTTTGGGGGTTTTTACTTGCGTCACGGGCGTGTCGGGCTCGGGAAAATCTAGTTTGGTTTTGTCAACGCTGTCTGAGGCTCTCTCGCGCGGTAGTCGCTTTTATCAAGAAAAATCCCCGCTTTATGACGCCGTTGAGGGGGTGGAACAGATCAATAAGGTCATTGATATTGACCAAAGCCCCATTGGCCGGACGCCGCGCTCTAACCCGGCCACCTATATCGGGCTTTTTACGCCCATTAGGGATATATTTCACCAATTGCCCGAAGCTCGGGCGAGGGGGTACCTAGCGGGGCGTTTTTCCTTTAACGTGAAAGGCGGCCGTTGCGAGACCTGCCAAGGCGATGGGATCATCAAGATTGAGATGCATTTTTTGCCTGACGTTTACGTTAAATGCGAGGCTTGCCACGGTCGTCGTTATAACCGCGACACTTTGGAAATTAAGTATAATGGGGCCAGTATCGCGGACGTTTTAGACATGACCGTCAGCTCCGCCCTGGATTTTTTCCAGCGAATCCCGCATTTACGAGATAAGTTAAGCTCCTTGAGCGAGGTGGGGTTGGGTTATATCCGTCTGGGTCAGTCGTCCACCACCCTCTCCGGCGGGGAGGCGCAAAGAGTGAAACTGAGCAAAGAACTCAGTCGTCGAGGGACGGGACGAACGGTCTATATTTTAGATGAGCCGACCACGGGGCTCCATTTTGAGGATGTCCGCAAACTTTTGGAGCTTCTCCAGAAATTGGTGGAACAAGGCAACACCGTCATTGTCATTGAGCACAACCTAGATGTCATTAAAAGCGCTGACCACGTCATCGATCTGGGGCCTGAGGGGGGCGATGGGGGCGGGTTAATCCTGGCCGAGGGAACGCCAGAGATGGTGGCCAAGAATCCTCAATCCCAGACGGGCCAGTTTTTGCGGAAAATATTAAAGGTCAAATCGGAGAGGAAGGATTGATGGGCGGACAAAAACCATCCCCTCAGTCGATTTGACTAGGCCAGTTAACCAGATAAGATAACCGGACAAGCTTACCAGATAAGTTAACCAGGCCAGCGAGCCAGACTAGCGAAAATAGAATTTGGATTTCCCGGCCAAACAAACGTCAAGGCGGAGTCATGAGCCAAAAACCCGACGATCAACCTCAACCAGCTCAACCAGTTGAGGCGCCTCAAGACGAGAACGTTCGCCCAAGGCTGTTGGATTTTCTTTTCGAGGCGGCTAGTTTAAGGCGGACGCCGCGAACGGGTTACCAATTTCTTGGCCGGGGTCATGAATCGGTGGCCGAGCATACCTTTGGGGCGATGATGGTCGCTTTCGCTCTGGGGCGATTGGAGCCGGAGGCGAACCTAGAAAAGTTATTGAAGCTAGTCTTGTTTCATGATTTACCCGAGGCCCGGACAGGGGATCTGAATTACGTCAATAAGATGTACGTTCAGGCCCAGGAGACGGCCGCTTTCACGGCCGCCACGCTTGGGCTACCGTTTTCTGGGGAATTGGCCGGGCTGTGGGAGGAATGGCGGGCGGGGGTCAGTTTGGAAGCCCGTTTGGCCGCGGACGCCGACCAGTTGGATATGATGCTGGAGTTAAGGCGACTGGCCGCCCATGGTTGGCGGCCGGCCCAGGATTGGCTTTTTTACGCCCACAAGCGTTTAAAAACCGCGGTGGCCTTAAAGTTGGCCGAAACTTTGTCCGAGGCGGATCCGGATCATTGGTGGTTTGAAAGGCGGGAAGAACGGTGGGTTAATCCTAGCCCGCCTGGGGAAAGGCCATGATTGTCCCTTATCGTCCAGACGATTGGCGTCAATCGGTGTCTGGCCCTGGCTGGCGGCGTTTGGCTTTATTTTTGGCTCTCGCCGCTTGGTTTCATCTATTAGCTTTTTTGGGCTGGGAAAGGTTGGGGCTGGGGCGTTTTGATTCCATGGAAGATCTGACAGCCCTGTCGCGGACGGTGGAGTTGACTTTGGCGTTAAACCCGGCCGCCCAGGGACAGACTCCGGAAGTCGCCACCCCCACCCCAGTTTCGCCCCAGCCAGACGCTCTATCATCAGTTAGCCCACCAAGTTCCCCAGCCAACCCCCCCCTCGCGGCGACTTCCCCCAGCCCAGAGGGGGCGCCCTTAGCGGAAAGCCCCGCCGAAAGCTCTACCGCTCTAGAAACCCCGCCCCCACCAATTTCGTCTCAGACGCCGGATCTGACGTTGACCGAACCTAATAATGACCTAGAGACCGGGGCTAGTCTGTGGCCCGAGGAGACCACGGAACCCGTCGCCACCCCTGGAGCTGGGTCGCCCAATGACCCGGTTAGCGTGGAGAAAACCGCCCCTCGTTTAAAATCTTATAACACCACCGTGCGGGGAGCGGTGGCGAGACATTGGTTACTGCCGCCGGAGGCCAGAAGTAATTTTCAACCCGGTCGTTTTACCGCCGTCATGACCTTAGATCGAAAGGGGCGGGTGATTCTGATTACGGTGGAGGAAAGCTCCGGTAGCTCAACCTTGGATTACGCGGCCATGGAAGCTTTGCGGGGAGCGGCCCCTTATGAGCCTTTTCCCGAGGAATTACTCCATAACGAGCAACTGAGTTTTCGGCTGCACTTTGATTATCGAGCCGTCTATCGTCAAGCCGCGTCTTTAAGGTAATGTCCGAAAGGTCAGGGTTGGGCCGGTCTTAGATTAACGCGTGGTTTGAGGGCGAGAGAAGGGGGTAGCCGAAAGGTGGGTTAATCCGCGTCTGGCGGGCGGTTTACTACGTGTCTTGGAGCGAATATATTGGAGCGTAAGTGTTTTGGATCATTAGAAGCGCGCGACGGTGAAATCAAAAGGCGCCGCAAACTGGGGGAAGTAGCGATAAATTGGGGGTAATAAGGGGTTAACCTTGGCCTCTTCTTGGGCCTCTTCTTGAGACTTTTCTTCGGCCTTTTCTTGGCTTTTCTTCGCGTCCAGTCGTCCGCGAAAAAATGGGAAAAAGACAAAATATTAACTGATTTAAGGTAAATTATCGGGTCGCTCAATTAATAGGTCTAGTTCGCTCGTAAAAATCACGCCACAATCATTATAGGTAATAAATATCTAAATCTAGTTTAAAAAATTAAACTATTAGATAAAAAGCGTGTGGTTAATGAGCGAGATGGTTCGCTAGTCCTATTACTAGTCCTATTAATTGAGGCGACTTTTCCTTTCCAAGGGCTCTTTTTCAGTGGGTTCTTCTTCAGTAGGCTCTTCTTCAGTGGGCTCTTCTTCAGTTTGAGTTCGGTTCGCGCGAACGCTTTCCGATATTCCCCTAAAAAGCCCCAAAGGCTAGGGGACTAGCCGCGAACGCCAACCGACGTATCTTGGTAAGGCCCCGACTTAGGAGGTATTTTACATTTGCCCGCCGCCGGATCATAAGTTTGATTTATGGGGCACTTTACGTTGAGCTGGCGAGGCGGGGGAACAGTGACGCATTTACCATTTTTATAAAGGTACCCTTTTTTACACACCGGAGCGACGGGCGTAATGTCGCCAATGAGCCTAGATGGGGCGGCGTTAAGGGTTTGGATAGCGCTATTTAGGTCGCTCCGGGTGTCCGCCGTTTGGTCGCCCATGACGGCCTCGGCCGAGGCTGGCCGGGCGCTGGACACAGACAACAGGGTTAGAGCCAGGAAAAGAAGGAAAAAACCAAGCGGGAAATTTTTCGCGATCATAGACACGATTAGCTCCTTATATAAAGATGGGAAAAATTCCAATCTTTGGTCAGTAAGGGGGAAATTTCGTTATAGATGGAAACGCAAAAAAAGTTATCCAAGCGACTTATGGAAAGTCCGAGTAAGCGCGAGCCAATGGTTTTGGGACGCGGTTTAATTTTTTGATAATAATAACAAATAATATCCTTTTTTTGATTAATAAAATCCATAAAAAGTCCTATGAATTTCCTAATACTTCCTTTTTAGTCTAGCGATATTTTGGTTTAGTTTGTTTTATATAAACCTAATAGTTATAGATTCAATGTTTTTATCTTTAAGAAATTTAATCGGAGAGCTCCGCTATGACTGGTTTTAAATTTTAATAGATGAAGAGATGTTTGTCAACTATCAGGTTATGGTGGCAGGTTATGGTGGCGGCGGTTCTCAATTTACAATAAGCCCCGCCCGTCAGAGGATCCCCCAAAATTCGGCCTGTTCAAGACTTTTTAGTAGCGTAAATATACGTATTTTATATAGATCAGTAGTCTTATAAAATTATGATGTTGGATGACCTTGCTGGCGCTGTATCGCCAAACATCCCGCGTCGGCGTCATACCGAAATTGAAAAATCGTTATGATAAACCACGGACGCTAACTCGACTGTCCCGTCGGCGCGTTCCCAGTAATGAAGATGGAATTCTCTGTCGATATCTCGACGCCGCGCTTTATCGGAGCCACGCGTTCTTTGAGGAGCGTTTCCTCCTGACCCTGTCCGCGGAGCGTGTACGGCTAGAAGATTGTCTCTTTTGATGGTCTCAACGATTGATCGGAGAATCCTGGGTGGCGCGGAGTCCCCTTGGTCAGCGCAAACCCGCGGGCGCGACTCCCGGAATTTGATCCCAACGGCTGGGACAATCAAATCGTCCCAATCAGGGGAATCACCCTGCGCGATCATGCTTTTGAACAGAGCGATTTGGATGGCGAGTTCAATTCCAAGGTCGTCTGACGCGCCAACCAGAATCGCGGCTTCATCGAGACAATCGATTAGACCTCGAAAATCATCAGAGACCAACACATCGCCTTCATAGAACTCGGGCGGGCGCGGCAAAACTGGGATATCGTCTCTGGAATGTTCGAGCTCGTAAATATGGTTCCTTACCTGGATTACCTGTTTGGGAGCTTCTCTTAGTATGAGCGAATGGCCCCCAAGAGGTTGGGCGCGGCGCTTGCGTAAAACGGCGATCAACGTGACACGCCGGGCAAGACAGGACTGGAGGCCGTCATGGGTTGTCAGCCGAATAATATCCGGATTTGTTTCCAGATGTTCAGACAAGACATCCTTGACCCCAAATAATTCTTCAAAGTATGGGGCGCGCTACAGAAGATCGCTGACAATTCGCGCCACCGAGTGAAAGTCAAAATGTTCTACGCCGTGGACATTGCGCGGTTCTTTGAGTTGACGCCTCATTAGGCGCAAGCCATCGTCAATAAAAGACTCGGAAGCCAACTCGCTAATATAAATGGCGATCCATGGCTTTTTAAGCGACTTGTCCCAGTCTAGTAGCGTATACACGTACTGGATAACATCAGCCTTGGCGCGATTAACGTGGGGAACAGCGAGTGCGCTTGCGTCAATTGTTACGCTGGGCCGGCTACGCGTTTTTATTCCTCCGGCTCGCTTTGCGCTTCATCGCCGCGACTCTCAGGATTTCCTCAACCTGCTGTTGGGACTGATCAAAGAATCCTTCTGGCCAGTCTGAGATAGCTCCGTACTCGTTAATCACCACCTTTCGGAAAGATGACCCCCTCGAAGGCTTTTCCACGAAGTAAATCTTGATTTGGCTATTCAACTCCTTCTCTAGTGTCTCGGACGCAATCCGGAAGCGGAGGCGGCCGATGAGATACTCGCTGTGGGTCTCAACAATGTATTGCTTATTGCATAGTGTCATAGATATGATCGCTTAATGTGTCAACAATCGTTTTCCAGCTGTCATTTATTCCTTTCCCCTGTAACAGCGGCCGAATCTTGTGGATACACTAGTAGGCCAAGGTTGATACGAAAAGATGGCTATTAATCCTCCCCTTTTATTGGCGCTGAATCGGCCTAAGCCCAAGTTCAGACTATAGACCGGGAACACGCTCTCCAGTTTGGTTAGGCGGATGTAGATCCTCCATATTCCTTCCGCCAACCTGGTTACCTGGTTGGCCTTAATACTGTAAACGC